>NZ_JBANSP010000005.1:0-453230 GCF_037167145.1 Paenibacillus sp. YIM B09110
GTTTGCCGCCACGCTTAGCGTCGCTGTTCCGCCTACATTCACTGTCTTAGCCGTCGGCTGCGTTCCGATCGTTGGCGTTGCCGCGTTCACGATGGGATTTACAACAACCGAAGCTACGCTGCTCGTCACCGTAGCCGTCTTCGTCCCGTTCGCGCTCGCGTTCGTGTTCGTAACGATGACGTAGTAATATCTCGTACCAGCCGCTGTCGTCGGCGCGTTATAGCTCGAACTGCTGGCTCCGCTCACAAGCGTGCCTCCGGACGTACTGTTCGCCGTGTTGCTGTACCACTGATAACTTAACGCTCCGCCGTCGCTCACGCTGGCCGCCACGCTAAGCGTCGCCGTTCCGCCCACGTCCACCGTCCGCCCCGTCGGCTGCGTCCCAATGCTCGGCGTTGCTGCATTGGTCAACAGCGTAGCAGCCCTGACTTGACTAATGGATCCGTTATTCTCCATCCAAAATGCATATAAACTACCATTAAATACTTGAAGGGAAGGGTACGCTGCGTTGATGCCTGTATTCACGTTAAGACCGGTCGTACCGCCATCATCCATACTTGACCAAGTCGTGCCGTCGTACTTTTTTACCCGAACCTGAGCAATCGATGCGTTACTTTCAAGCCATATTGCATATAGAGCATTATTGTACACGGTCAATTTAGGTACGGATGCGTTCCTCGCGGCATTTACGTTCAATCCGCTCGAACCGCCACCGTCTGCGAACGTCCAGCTTGCTCCATCATATTTCTTAACCCTGATCTGATTACTTTCAGACCATGTTGCATATAGAGCGCCGTTGAATTCAACCAATTCGGGCATTATTCCGTGGGCATAAGCCGGATCCGCGTTCAAGCCGGTTGCCCCGCCGCCATCCGCGCTCGTCCAGCTAGTGCCGTTATATTTCTTCACTCGTACCTGGAAGAAGGCAGTATCGCTTTCATACCAAGCTAGATATAAGGCATTGCCGAATACCGCCATTGTAGGATACATCGCAGAATTGGCGGTATTGATGTTCAATCCGGTTAAGCCTCCGCCGTCTGCGCTGATCCAACTGGCGCCGTTAAAGCTCATAACACGAATTTGATAGACACCGTTAACCGACTCATACCAACTGACATATAAGACGTTATTTGCCACGGCCAGACGGGGAGCGTTTGCGCTTCCCGATGCGTTCCCAATAAGCCCTCCGCCATCTACGCTGGTCCAACTGCTGCCTCCGTTATACCTCTTTACTCGTATTTTCCCGCTTTCCTGCCATGCCGCAAATAAGACGTTACTGTAGACAGCAAGGTCAGGATTAATCGCTGACAGCGACGTATCGATATTTAATCCGGTCGCACCGCCGCCGTCAACGCTGCTCCATGATGTCCCGTTATAGCTCTTAACGCGGATCTGATCGACCGTTGCGGACTTTTCGGTCCATGCCGCATAAAGGACATTGTTGTATACGGCTGTACGCGTATTTAGCCATGAGCCATAAGCCGGATTCACGTTCAAGCCGTTAGCGCCGCCGCCATCCGCCATCACCCAGTTAGAGGCTGCCGCCTTTGCCGTTCCGGGCGGTAGAAAGGGAATAATTAGACTTGCCAATAACAGATATATCATCGTTCTGCGCATTAGAAGCTTCATATTGACCGCATTCCTCCTTATAATCGAATATTTTTACGAAAAGAAAATCGACGTTTCCATAACAATTCCAAATTCAATTATAGGGTTTGAATCCAAAAAAATGACCTACCCATGACGGGTAGGTCTGCGACTAAATAGGGTAGTATTTCCAAAATAACAAAGCTCCTGCAGAATCGAGCTACGAACTTGCAGGGACGCTCATTGCGCCCTCGCCTCTGTGCGGCTCGTATCCGGAAATGCTATAAATGCTTGGCCGGCCGCTAGAATGGCTGTCGGTAAAGTCATCCGTATCCGTCATTCCGATAAGCTGATTGTCCTTGTAAACGTTATAGATTCGAGCATCCTCGACCTTATCCCAAGTGATTCGTGCCGCAGACCCGAACGCCTCCACCTTCACATTGGACGGGCTCTCGAGCGGAGACTCATGCAAGGCCAGAAAGCCGATCTGCGAAACCTTAACCGGTCCCGTCATCCCGCCCGCATCGGTTATCGATGTATAGATCATATAACCGGCTGGATCGGGAACGTCGGTCAACGTATGGTAAGCATCCATTTCGCTCTTCGTCTGACCGATCGCAATCAGCGTCTTTCCATCTGTCGGCTCGAATTTCGCCAGCCCCGAAGGCGCTCCGATCGTATAAGCCGCGCTTCCGATCGCGGAGTTCGTCAGGGCGGACTTCACGGCAATCGCTTTAACCGTTAAGCTGCTCGACACGGTGATCGGCGAGCTGTATACGGTCGAGCTCGTACTCGGATTCGAGCCGTTCGTCGTATAGTAGATGGTCGCTCCGCTTGTAGCGCTTGCAATCGTCACGGTCTGCGGGCCCCTGTACGTTCCCCCTGCCGGGGTGAAGGTCGGCGTTGCCGCCGAGGTAACAACGGAGGTATGCGTATAGCTGTAGCCCCATTGCGTCGTATCCTTCTGCGTCGTGCCGATCTGGTACGTGAACCAGTAGCTAATGACGAATGACAGCGCTTGCAAATAAAACAATAGACATAAGCAGGACATAAATTGCCTTCATACCTCTACGCATTTTGAACATCACGCCAAACTCCCTCTCTTGAAAATATAGATGCTGCATTTGCCGTTTTGTTTGCCCCTTGATGCTTCGATACGCAGTGTAAACCCGTTTTTGCTCTCCCCTTTCCTTTTGCTGTGATAATACTAACACTCGCAAAACAGGGCAGTATACCGTCATATTTTTGATCGTTGCGCATAATTTTAGGACTTGATTTGAAGAACAAAATCACCTAACGGTGAATTATCGTACTAGCCGAAGGTTACAGCGCTTATTAGGTGCATTTCGTCGAACTAATCTTAGTTGGCACACGGTTGCGAGCTCGATAGTTGCTTTTCATCGAACTAATTCGGCCGATTCACCACCCACTCACCAAACTAGCCCGTTTAGTTGCCTGATATCGAACTATACAGGCAGCTCGCTTGGTACAAGACTAATTAGTTGCCTAGAATGACACTATAGCGGATTAGCTGTCTTTTGGAGCGTACCGCCTTATGACGTGTAGGAGCTCACCCCCCTTTCCATTTATTTAAGCACCAAATCGCACCACGAGTTATCCACAAATCTTAGAGGTCCTTAATTTCCTAAATAACAAAAAAACAGCCTGACCCTGAGGTCAGACTGCCATCTACTATTCACTTAAACTTCTGTTTCATAAAAGCCAGAGCCGCCGGAAGCTCTTCCTCCGGATGATTCGTATTGCACTCTGCGGAAATAAGACCGGAGTAACCTGCCTTCTTCAGCGACTCCACGAACGGTCCATACGGGTATTGCCCCGTTCCCGGACTTAACCGCCCCGTATCCGCCACATGAATATGAGCCAGCCAGTCCTTATGCTCCACCAGCGTATCCAGCGGTTCGTTCTCCTCATCCATATGGTAAAAATCGGCCAATACACGTATGGATCGGCGGTTAGCCTGTCCCGCGAAAGCGACTGCCTCCGCAACGCTATTGATAAGATTCGTTTCTTTCCTATTCAGCGGTTCAATCGCTACCGTAACGCCGGTCCCATCGAATTCGTCGCCCATCCAGCCAAGCAGCCGCGAGAATTGCTCTTCCGCGCGTCCCCTATCCCAGCCATCCGGTATATGCCTTGCACGACCGCTGCCGAGTACCACAATACGAGCGCCGATTCGGTTCAATGCCGCAGCTGCCTTCGACACATAGCGGCGTGTGCGTTCCGAATCGGTATCCGGACCGACAACCGGCAAGCCGTTCGGAAAAAAGACGTTAAACGCTAGCGCCGGCAGCGGACTATCGATAAACTTCGGCAATATCTTCTCGAATTCCGATTGATTCTCGAGCATTAACGAGGTGACCGTGCATTCGATGTAGTCAAATCCCAGCGAGCGAAGCGTCTCCGCCTCGTCAATCCCTTTACACCATCCGAACGAATACATGTTACCGCCCCTTTATTTGTTTCTTACTTCCATTATAAGATGGTGATAAGGAACCGGAATGCTTCATAGTAACCTGAACATGTCATTTCGTACGATGTCAAAACATAAGGGAGCTTGGACCGTGAGCAGCTTGAACTTATTCGATGAGCTTTCAGAGCATGTCATGCTTCGCATCTATGCTTGCGGAGAAGCCATTCATTCTGATGGCTGGATCGAAAACAAACAGCATCCCGATTACGACCTATGGTTTATTCGCAAAGGGAACATTGAAATCCGGATTGACGAACAAGTCCACCTGGCATCGGAAGGAGATTTGATTCTTTTTAGTCCGAAGGTTGCCTATACGGCTACGAACCTAGGTGCCGAATGCAGCTTTATTTTCACTCACTTTCATTTTAGTCTGGGAAATCACCTTAGAATTCTAGACAATTATTCACTGGAAGGCATTATGGCAAGCTCGCTAGTACAGGAGGAAATGGGCTTGTACCTAGACACTTTCAACCAACATATGCACGGCATTCCGATGTCGGCGATCCGATTGAAAGGAGCGCTCACGATTCTAATTGCAAAGATCTTGGAATGTTATGGGCGCGGGGATTACCAAGGGGGATTTGCGAAACATGTCCCTGCTCGGAATCGAAACACGAATCTGCAGGCGCTGCAGCCTGTATTTGCGTTTATCCAAGATCGTCTGCATCAGCCGATTCGCATTGGAGAGCTTGCTGAACTAGCGGGCATGTCCGAGAAGTATTTCATCCTTTATTTCAAACAGGCTTTGGGCATTACTCCGGGTTCGTATATTTACCAATTGAAAATGAATCGGGCCCGCGAGTTGTTGTACAGCAGAACGTATTCGATCCAGCAAATCGCAGGATTGCTCGGATACCCCGATCCGTACAGCTTCTCGAAGGCATTCAAAAAATATTACAAAGTACCGCCCTCAAAGTTCGTGTGGTAATTTCGGAAAGCAATAACAACCGTCGAAGCAGCCAAGAATGCACAGACCATGTACATAAAGGAGTACGAGGATACATCCGCTACCGGCCCCATAATGATACCGCCTAACGAAACACCTAAATCAGTCATCGCAATAAATAACCCGATCATCACGTTCCGGTTCGTCTGGGGCAAGGCGAAGGAGAGATACGTAGTCAACGTCGGATAGAGGAGCGCTTGCCCCAGTCCCATTAGCAAGGCGCCTGCATAGAAAGGCGCGGCTCCCCACCATAATGAAGCACTCACGCAAAACGCCGCAGCAGCTATTAGGCACATCGTTCCCATGATGAAGAGGGAATGCCACCTCCCATCGGAAGGAATCCTCTTGCTTAACGCGTACCGGGCAATGACGACTGCACCTGCCTGAAGCATCAAATAAACGCCCGCATTGCCGCTTTTCAATTGCGCAGCGTACAGAGGCATAAAGGTCGTAATAGAACCAAATACGATAGAAGCCGCAACCATCAATACGCTGCATCTGAACAAATCGCGATTTTTGACCAGCTGGCCGAGCGAACCTAACGTGCTCATTCGCTGCACGGTCCGATCCCCATTCGCAGCAGCGACATTCGTGGATTGATCCAGCTTGACCGTATAACCGAATAATCCGGTGAAGACCGCAATCGTCACCATCGTTATGGCAAAGGCATCCATGCTGCCGGATTGCCAGATTCCAAGAGCCAAGAGCGGCCCGATCATGCCTGGGATATACGTAAACAACGAATAGAAGGAAATGCCCTGAGAGCGCTCCTTCTCCGGCAAAGCGTCAATGATGCCGATATGCAAAGCCATGGAAAAGAAAGCGGTGCATACGCCTTGCAACATACGGGCGGCGAAATAACCCTCCAATCCGGTTACCGTATATAAGATCAAAGCGCAGCCATTCATAATAAGGATAAATCGCAGTACTTTAATCGGCCCGTACTTCTCGACAATAGCGCCTGCCCAAGGCCGGAAGCACATCGAGGCCAGCATGTAGGCTCCCATGATCAAGCCGATGGTCGTGCTGCTGGCCCCTGCCGATTCCCCGCGTAACGGGATGATGACATTCAATATGGAATTGGCGCTGAAATAAAGCAAAGCCAACAGATATAACCGCAGAAAAGGCCAGGACATTGCTCCGCTCACTTTATGTACTCCTTTAGAACGTTATGATGTGGCGCAGCAGCCTTCTCGCATAGGGAGACTGAACGTCCTTCAGATGCTTCGCAGGAACGATTTCTTCGACCTGCCCCTCGTGGAAAATAACGATCCTATCGCAAATGTAAGCTGCCGCCTGAATATCATGCGTAATGAAAACATAGCTCATTTGGTAGACGTCCTTGAGCTCCTTCAACAATTCCAGAACCTGCATTTGAACGGAAACGTCGAGAGAGCTGATTGCTTCATCTAATAGAAGGAACGAGGGGTCCGTCGCGAGCGCTCTGGCAATGCAGACTCGCTGCGCCTCTCCGCCCGACAGCTCATGGGCGTATTTGCTTTTGTATGAGGCGTTCAAGCCTACTGCTTGCAGCAAATGAGCGACCTTGCCCTCACGATCCGCCTTTGTCCTTCTCAGAGCTTCCAACGGTTCCGCAATCGCTTGTTCCACCGTAAAGAAAGGATTTATGGAAGACGTATAATCCTGGAACACGGCACTCATGCTCCCTAATCTGACTTTGCGATCCCCGACGTTCTGTCCTTCGAAAAGAATCGTTCCGCGATCGGGCCACTCCATGCCCAATATCAAACGACCAAGCGTAGACTTCCCGCTCCCGCTTTCTCCGATAATGCCGAGGCATTCCCCGCTCTCGCATTCAAAGCTGACGTTGCGCAAAACCTGCTGCTTTTCTTTAGCCAAGAGTCCTCCTCTTCCGTACGCTTTATCAACCCCCGCGACCTTCAGCAACGGATCTCCTCCCTCATCAAGCGCTTAAAATAATTGCTTAACGCCGATCGGGTAGAAACCAGATGCTTGGTATAGAGATGCTGGGGATTACGAAAAACGCTAGCGATGCTTCCGCGCTCGACAATTTCCCCATCCTTCATGACCAGCACGTCGTCGGCAATTTTCTGAACCACGGCTAAGTCATGCGAAATGTAGATCATGGAGCAATCCCTCTCCCTCAGCTTCAACAACTGCTCGACGACCTCGTATTGCGCGATCGTATCCAGCGCCGTCGTCGGTTCATCGGCGATAATCAGATCGGGCTTCAGTACCAACGATAACGCAATCATAATCCGCTGCAGCATGCCGCCCGACAGCTGATGCGGATATTTGCGCATGATTTCTAGCGGATTTTTGAGCAGGACGTTTTCCATCGCATGCTTCATCTGATGGACGGCCTCGGTGGTGCTCCAGTCAAAGTGCTGGCGCAGCGTTTGCTTCAAATGAACCCCGACGACGCAAGAGGGATCAAATGCGGACATCCCGTTTTGAAGGATCATGCACAGCTGCTTGCCTCGTTTTCTTCTCATGTCTTTTTCGGAAAGCTCGTTTAGATTGTCGCCTCGGAATACAATGTCGCCGGATTGCCTCAGCCATGGTTTGTTTAATCTCATCACGGCTCTGCAGGTTACGGACTTCCCGCTTCCGCTCTCTCCCACGATCGCCAGCGTGCTGCCCCGCCCTAATTGAAAGGAGCTATGCGGGATTACGACTTTCCCCGTGTTCATATCCTGGATCCTTAAGCCTCTAACCTCTAACAAAGCCATAAGCGGACTCCTTTGCTTCGGTTTCATGATGCTTGTTTTTCGATGACCTTAACTTGGGATCAAGAGCCGCTTGAAGACCATCCGCCACAAAATTGAAAGCCGACACCACGACGACAATGGCAAGACCGGGGGCCAGCATAAGCTCGGGTCTCGTGAACATGACCTCCCTCGCCTCGTTCAGCATCATCCCCCATTCGGCATGCGGAGCTTGAATGCCCAATCCGAGGAAGGAGAGACCGGATATTTGCAAAACCATTGAACAGATCGAGCTGCTGGCAATGACCGCGATATCGGATAACGTCACGGGAACGATGTGCTTGTATATCGTTCGGATAGGGCTAATGCCGGATGCCTTGGCGAACCTTACATAATCCGTCTCGGTATATTGCATGACGGACGTTCGAATGACTCGGGCGAACCAAGCCCATTTCATAACCGCGAAAGCGATCAATATATTTTCCAGACCGGCGCCTAAAATACCGACAACGGCCAACGTCATCACGTAGCCCGGGAACGAGAGCATCACGTCGCAAATCCGCATGATGACGGCATCGATAATCCCCTTCGCATATCCGGCGACAAAGCCGACTATTGATCCAACTCCCACCGAAAGCATCAACGCCGCAAGCACCCATAGCACGCTAGGCCTGATGCCGTAAATCAATCGGGATAAAATACATCTCCCCAAATGATCGTTGCCCAGAAGATACGCCCATGACGAGCCCGCGAACCGAAGCTTCATATTGACGGCATAAGGGTCATGCGGCGCTATGACCGGCGCGAACGCGCCTGCCGCCAAGACGATCGCAATGACGAACAAAGAGATTGCGGCGAGCTTATCCTTGCACAAACGTCGTAATACCCCCATCACATATCCCTTCTTAGCTTCGGATTCAGCGCTGCGCCCACGATATCGGAAACCGTATTGAACAGCACGAATGCCACGGCCAATAGAAGCACGTAAGCTTGGATGATCGGAAAATCTCTGCTCAGGATCGATTTGACGCTTAACCTTCCTAAGCCGGGCCACGCAAACACGTTTTCGATGACGACCGTGCTGCCGAGCACAATCGGGATCGCCATGCAAAATATCGAAATCGAAACTTGCAATGAATTTCGCAAAATATGCATCGTGATTTTTCTCTCCGATATGCCGCATGCTCTTCCATACAGCACATAATCTTCGTTCATGTTGCTTATAACAGAGCTTCTGACGTTCCGGAAGTACATACCTGCATAGCCGATCGTAATAACGGTTACCGGCAAAATATAGCTCAGCCCGGATTCCATCCCGCTTGTCGGCAGCAGGTCTAATCGAACGGAAAAATACCAAATCATCATCGCGGCCAGCCAATAAGACGGCATAGCGGTCAGAAGAAACGCCGTTCCTCTGACCGTTTTGTCTACAACTCCGCCTTCTCTCATGGCGCATATCACACCCAATAAGACAGACAAAGCAATGATCGCAATAGAGGAAACCATCGTCAGCTTTAATGTATTAAGAAAGGCCGGGCCTATCAACGACCAGACGGGCTGCCCCGTTATGTACGAGCTTCCGAAATCCAATCGGAGACAGGATAGCAGCCAATCGAAATACCGAATCATAAACGGTCTGTCGAAGCCCAGCTCCTCGTTCTTCTGAGCAATCAATTCTTCCGTTATCTGAGGAATCTCCTGCGCGTGCAAGACGACCTCGGCGGGATCCATGGGCGATAAATTGATTAATATAAACGTCAAAAAAGAGATAACGATAAGCAATGGAACGGCCATGAACAGCCTTCTTGCCAAATAGGTTCCCATCGAAGACTCTTATTCGAATTTCAGCCGTTCGAACGGCAGCTCGAATTGCGTCTGCTTGAAAGATATGCCGGTTACGTCCGCCCGCGCCACGACCGTAACGCTGCCGTTCGTAATCGGAATAAAGACAGCCTCGTCATGGACGATCGTCAAGATGCGGGCGTATAACGCCTTCCGCTTGGCCTCGTCCGTCTCTACCATCACTTCCTCAATGCTCTTGTACAGTTCTTCCGCCCTGGCAATACCGCTCGTCGTATGCAGGTAGGCAGAGCTGGAAGTAAACGCCGCGATCGTGCTTTGCGGATCATACGCTAGTCCCCATGTTTGATTAAACAACAAGTCATATTCCCCGGTTGATCTTCTGTTCGCGATCGACGTCGATTCCTCGCCGATAATGTCCAGCTGCATGCCGATTTCTTGCAATGAGCTTTGGATAAACTCGGCCTGCGTTTTTTGCGAGGACGAATTCGAATCATAATACAATTGAAGCGTTAGAGTGCGGCCTGCTTTCGTTCTTACTGCGGCATCGTTCTCGTGTTTCCAGCCCGCCTGCGTAAGTAACTGTTTGGCTTGATCCAAATCATAATCCCGCTTCTTCAGATCGACATCCGCATAATTTACATTGGAAGAGAATAGCGTATTCGCTGCTGCCTCCGTGCCGTTAAAAATAGCGTCGCTGATCGTTTCTCTATCGATCGCATTCCAAATCGCTTCGCGAACGGCCGTTTCGCTTACCGGACTTTCCGATTTGCTGCTATTAGCGACAATCATTTTCGTGTTCATGGGATCGCTTCGAACGAGCTGATAGTCGCCGGACTCCACTAATCGGTTCATCGCTTCCACGTCGATGCTGTCCGCGCCGCGATCATCCGTAAACACGAAGTTGACCTCCCCTTTCTGCAAGGCGAGCAACGTCGTTTCTCCTGCCGGCAGCACCTTCGAGGTCACTTTCTTAATCGCGGGCGCGCCGTTCCAATAGCTCTCGTTCGCTTCGAACGTCGCATACTCATCGACTTTATGATCGGCGAGCTTGTAAGGCCCGGTGCCGTGATAGCCGCTTACCCCCTCTTTGGTACCCCCGTTAATAAAATCCTTCGGCGAAATGAATACGAACGGCCTCGTCATGGAGAGCTCCAATAAAGTCGGGTAGTAGGGCTCCGACAGCTCCAGCTCGGCGGTATATTCGTCTACTGCCGTTACCTTGACTAATTTCGTCGATAGTTTGATCCAAGCGTGCTTCTCCGCATTGCTTTGTACGGCTTCTAGGTTTTGTTTCACCGCTTCGGCGTTGAACGGCTCCCCGTCATGGAACTTCACGTCTTTCCTCAAATGGAACGTGTATGTTTTGCCGTCGTTCGAGATGTCCCAGGACTCGGCGAGAAGAGGCTTGATGCCTTCTGCCGTGTTCTCGACCAACGATTCATACACCATCCCTTGGGCCGGCATCGATCCCGCGTACAAATGGGGATTCATGTCATTGATGTCTTTGGACGATGCATAGACTAATTCGGCAGCTTCTTCTAAATCTGCAGATCCGTCAGCCTCTTCCGTTTTGCTTTGGCTGCAGCCGGCTAGCAGAATGATGGAAACGATAAACAAAAGCATGAAACGAGTTTTATTTCTTCTTTTCACAATAAATCCTCCTATAGTTCAATCACTAAAGCGTAATTATTACGATTATGGTTCAAAAAAAAGAACTCCCTGCTGCCGGACTCACTGAGGTTGCGTTTGCCTGTATTTCATACAGTCTAATCGTCCAAAATCGTCAGCGAGTAACTTTTGAGTGGAAATTATACAGTCATAGCCGGCATTTTAGCCCTAAGCAACCATTTTGCGTCCATTTGACTGCTTTAAATCCAATCAAACTCTGAAAATGTCTCAATCCTAGCCGTTAGATTGGATCAAATCCAGTCTAATCAAATCCCGCTATCTCGTTTCCCTATGCAAAGTAACCCGCTTCAACCTCGGACTGTATTTGCGAAGCTCAAGCCGGTGAGGCGTCGTTCTTTTATTTTTCGTCGTCGTGTAGTTTCTGTCTCCGGTTTCCGTGCAAGCAAGCGTAATCGTAACGCGCATGTCATTCACCCTTTCGTTATTCGTAATTATTACGATTATAGTCGAACAGATTTTTCCATGTCAAGCGTTGCGAGAAAAATAAATGACTCGAAAAGGCCTCGACCCGCATCAAGCGGATCGAGGCCTTTATCACTACCGAACGATTCTGAAAGCCGATCTGCTTGCCGCTGACCGTATCGTACCCATCGTTGAACGGAACCCGGCTTGGCGAGGTAATGCTGATTCTCTACTCGTCTTCCGCTTTGATTCCAAGGCGCTCGTATTGCTCCACCGGCGCTTCGTTCTCTTTCATAAGCTTTTTCAAATGAGCAACCATCCGTGCTTCGATCTCCGCATCAGCCAGCGGCTTGGCCTGCTGCGGATCCTCGACGACATCGTACAGCAGCGTGCCGTATTCGTGCAGATTCCCGTAGGTTCGCGCCGGGATCTTAAGCGGCTTGACGCCCTTCGTGAAAGCAAAGGGTTCCGCCAGTTCCAACTGCTGCAGCTCACTCGTATGGAACCTGCTGCGCATATGGGTCGGCATTAACGTATAGTCGTACAACGGTCCGTTTTCTTTGGCAGCGGCCGACCTCATATAGACGTAGCGGCCGTCCGTCACGTTGACGTGTCCGCCGTGAATGCCGAACAGCGCCGCTTCCCGAACCGGCTCGTCCTTCTCTATCGTGCTCCGCAATGGCTTTCCTTGCATATCCTTCGGCAGTTCCACTTGGAAGAAGTCGAGCAGCGTCGCCGGAAGATCGATCGTTTGCACCAAGCTAGCCCTTCGCTCGCCCTTCACCCCGCTTCGAGGATCCCAGATAAACATTGGCGTATGCGCCACTTCATTGTAGAACGGCTGCACGCATTTGGCCCATTGATCGTGCTCGCCAAGCAGGAATCCGTGGTCCGTGTTCACGATCAGCAGCGTATCCTCCCACAAATCGAGACGGTCCATCGTATCCAGCACTTTCCCCAAATAATGATCGCACATCGTCAACAGAGCGGCGTATTCGAGACGCATATGCTCCACGTCCTCCGCCGACTCCGTGACGGGACCGTACACCGGCCAATCGGCAAGCCGCCCTTCGTACTCGTGAGCGTACAGCTTCTTGAATTCCTCGGGACTGAAGAAAGGCTCATGCGGGTCGAATGTCTCGATTTGGAGAAACCAATGGTCCTCTTTATGATTCTGCTCGATGAATTCCAAGCCGCCGGCGAATGTCTGCGCCTGGGGAAATTGATCGGTCTCCACGATATATTTGCGGTTAATTTGGTCATGACGGAACATTTTGCGCGCGATTGGATGAAGGTTCTCCAGATTAAGGCCGTCCGGATGGCGAACCTCGCCCTTCCATGGATCCCCTTCTTGACCGCGTATCAGCTCGAAAGACTGGTAACGCGGATGATATGTCCCGCCGCCGTCCTCCCAATAATGCTGATGGTCGGTAATCAAATGGGTATACACGCCCGCTTCTCCCAGCTTCTCGATGGCGGAATCGTCGAAGGGCTCAAGCGGCCCCCAGCTGCGATGCAGGAAGTTATGCCTTCCTGTATGAAGCTCCCTGCGGGCCGGCATGCAGGGCATGCTTCCGACGTAGCTGTTGTCGAACACGACCGTCCGTTCGGCCAACCGCTTGAAGTTGGGCGTCCGAATCCAATCCGGTCCGCCGTAAGGAGATAACATATGCCGGTTCAACGTATCGAACATAACCATAATGGCTTTCATTAATTGCTCATCCTTTCACACTAGATGCCATAACGCTGCGAATGAACTGCTTTTGGAACACGAAAAACATGACGATGATCGGCAGCGATACGAGCAAGGAAGCCGCCATCAACAAATTGTATTGAACTCCATGTTCGCCCCGGAACACTTGCAGGCCGAGCTGAAGCGTACGCATAGACTCGCTGTTCGTGTAAATTAACGGATGGAAGAAGTCATTCCAGACGCTGACGAATTTGAATATGCCGAGCGTCGCGACCAGCGGGCCGCTCTGCGGCAAGTAGATCGCAAAAAACAACCGTAGATACCCCGCCCCGTCAATATAAGCCGCCTCGTCGAGCGCCTTCGGGAACTGCAAGTAAAATTGGCGCGCCATAAAGATGCCGAACGCTCCCGCGAGCTCCGGCACGATCAAGGCGTAGTAGCTGTCCAGCCAGCCGTTGCCTCCGGCGCCGAGCCAATCATTGCCGCCGAACAGCGGGATCGACTTCATGATCAGAAACTGCGGAATTATGACGACCTGCGCCGGAACCATCATCCCGGCGAGCATCGTCAGAAAGATCGGCACATTGCCCTTGAACGCAATGCGTGCGAATGTGAAGCCGGCGAGCGCGTTGATCAGCAGGCTTCCGGCCACGACGGCGATTGTGACGACTGCGGAATTTTTGAAATAAGTCGGCCAATCCCCCATCTGCAGCGCCTTCGCGTAGTTGTCCCAATGCCAAGCATCGGGAAGGAGATTCACGGCGCCAAGCGAAAACTCCGCATCCCCCTTCATGGAGGTGAAGAATGCGATCAGCAGCGGCAGGACGGTGATCGCGGATATCAAGACGAGAACGGCATATGCCGAGCTTTGTTCTATTTTAGTAAGTCTCATCATTCACCTCTATTCGGTCGACGCGTTGCGACTGCCCACGATGTATTGGATAACCGTCACGACGAACGTAGCGGCGAGAAGGAATACGGCCATTGCGGATGCGTAGCCCATCTTGTACTCCTGAAAGCTTGCCCCTACGATTTGGGTAACGACCGTCGTGCTGGAATTCGCGGGTCCGCCCCCCGTCAGCACGAAGACAAGGTCGAACACCTGAAAGGAACGGATCGTAGCCGTAATGAACAGAAACAGCGTCATTGGCTTCAGCAGCGGGACCGTAATATGCCAGAACTTGCGCAAGGCCGACGCTCCGTCCAGACTGGCCGCTTCGTACAGGCTTTCGGAAATGCTCTGGATGCCGGCGAGAAAAATAATCATAGCGTAGCCGATTCCGACCCAAATGCCGATCAGAATGACGGAACCGAGCGAAGTGTTCGGGTCCTGCAGCCAGTTCCGGCCCTCGAGCCCGAACAGCTTCAGAAAACCGTTGATCGGGCCTTGGCGCGGATCGAACAGCCATAGCCAAGTCATCGCTACCGCTACGGATGAAATGACACCCGGCAAGTACAGAAGTGCGCGGAATACGGCGAGTCCCCGGAGCTTCATGGCCAGCAGATTGGCTAGAACGAGGCCGATGGCCATGCTCGGAACGACCGTGCCGATCCAGTACAGTGCCGTGTTTTTGATCGCCCGATGGAAAATTTCGTCGCCCCACAGACGTTCGAAGTTTTTGAAGCCGACCCATTCCGGGGCATTTAGCATCGTATAGTTCGTAAAGCTTAAATAAAGCACCCATAGAATCGGCAGCAAAATAAATATCGTAAACAGGACGACGCTTGGCGTTATAAGCAGGTAAGGTATGAAACGGTTTAACCCCCTGTTCATTGGCCCGCGATCTCCTCCCTCGCCAGCTCCGCGTTCGCTTTCAGCGCTTCCTCTACAGGACGTATGCCGTTATATGATTCTTCCAGCGCAAGGCGCAAATATTTGACGTTGATCGCCCAATTGCCGGAAGCGCCATACCCTCTGGCATCATTCAGCGCCTCGAATGCCGCCGCGTACGCAGGTCCGAGCTTCGTGTAATCATCCTTCAACGATTGAAGCGGCGGAATCGCGCCCGTCTTCGTCGTAAACTCCAGCACGCTCGCACCCTCGAACCAGAATTGAATGAACTCCCAAGCCGCTTGCGGGTGCTTCGTCTTCTGAGCGGCCGTCAAGAACGTGCCGAGCATGAGAGCCGTCCGCTTCCCTTCCGGACCTTCCGGCGGCAGCGCCCATCCGATGTTCTCTTCCCCGACCGTCTTCCTTAGCTCCGCTGCACCTTGTGCAGATGTGAACGTTAATGCGGCTAGGCTGTTCTGGAACGGCGTACCGTTTAATTGCTGCTGACTGGACGGAATAATCGCCCCTGACTTATACAAATCCACCATCTTCTGCACCAGCCCTACCGATGCCGGTGAATCGAAAGTCGGATTGCCTTCTGCATCATAGAAGTCTTCGCCGAGCAGAAGCAGCAGCGACAAGTAGGACTGCTCCCCGTTGCTCGTTTGGATATCGATGCCGCCGCGTACGGTTTGGCCGTTCTCCACGACTTTGAGCTTATCCGCAAATTCAAAAATCTCGTCGAACGTCTTCGGCGGACTCTCGGGATCGAGGCCGGCTTCCTTGAAGAAATCTTTGCGCCAAACAAGCGGACGAATTTCCGGAAGAAGAAGACCGTATTGTCCGCCTTCGTATTGGCCTGCCTCAAGAATATCCGGGAAGAAATCCTTCTCGCCTGCCCACTTAGCTTCTTGAATATATGGCGTCAAATTCAAGTATTTGCCTTGATTCACCGTCGAGATGAGTTGACCGAAGCCTAGACCGTGAACGTCCGGCTGCAATCCTCCCGAATAAGCGACGGTCAATTTCTGAAAGTAGTCCGCCCAAGGAATGAACGTCGGTTCGACGTGAATATCAGGATGGCCTTGCTCGAATTTCGCGATGAGCTCCTTGACCGCTCCCATCAAAATCTCGTCCGTGCCCGGATACCAAAACTTCAACGTGACTTTCTCGTCTTTCGTCGTTGCACCGGAACCGGCGTTGTTCGTGCCGTTCTCCGTATTGCCCGCTCCCGATGAGCATGCGGATAAAATGGATGTTGCCGTTAGCACTGTTGCAAGTGCGACCGTTATTTTTTTCACCTAGGCTTCCCCCTGCCAATAAAATGTTGAGACAAGCAGCGTGCCATCCGGTTAACCGGTCTGAAATACAAGTTAGTTATTCCTACTGGAATACTTGCCTTTATGCTTATCAATGTTTAGTATTATAGCATCGAGAGCTCAGTACGTATTTATCAGAAATGAAGATAAATGTTTCAAAAATGCAGATTTTGAAATTTGGGGGTGGCGGACATGAACAACTTTATGGAATTCAGCAATCAAAGCTCGCTTGATCATGCCAACATCAACATTCGGTGGTTGAAAGAATGGAAGCTAACGGACGTCCATCACCGGCACTTGTTCATCTTTCCGTATACCGCCTTCTGGATCGTATTGTCCGGTACGGCGACAATCGAGCTGAATCACGCTCCCTATGCGCTGAAGCCAGGCGATATCGTGTCGATTCCGTCGAAGTCGGCGCAATCATGGAAGGAGGTTGGGCATGGGGAGCCGTTCTGCTACTTGTCACTTGCGTGCGAGGCTACAATCGGGGTCATCGATCTTATCCGTTCCTATCGCTTTCCACACGTCGTGTCCGATATGCCGCTAGGAGAAATCGATGGGCTCGTCGCCGACTGGAGAAGCTTGGCGGACGAATACAACGATTTCATTCAGCTGTTCGACGATAAAGACGTCAAGTCCATGGAGAAGGGGTTCGGCGAGCATTTTCCGATGTTCATGCTGAATACGGACCAGACGATCAGGCATTTGCGGATTCGGGCGAAGGGTACATTGTGGGTTCAGCAGCTGTTCCAAACGCTGCAGCCCCGGCTGCCGGATTACCCCGTCGACTTCGATAACCGGGTGTTCGAGGTATGCGACTATGTGGAACAACGTCTGCACGAGCCGCCAACGCTCGACGAGATGGCCGCCCTCGTTTCGCTCAGCAAGGAGCAGCTTCGCACGCTTTTTCAAGCGACCTACGGCATCTCGCCCGTCAAATACGTCCGGCATGTCCGCCTGCAAAGAGCGCGGGACTTGCTAATGCTGACTTCCTATCCCGTGAAGGAAATTGCGAGAATGATCGGCTACCCGGATCAGCACCACTTCTCCAGGGCGTTCCAGCAGGCCGAGCGGTTATCTCCCCAGGGATATAGAAAGAGATTTCTTCAAGGTAGTAAGGGTTGAAGATTGGCACTCATATAACCGGTGAATGAAGCCCCTCCCACACGCTGCTCGGCACTTCCCTGCGCAGAACGGGGGCAACGTCCGCCGCAAACCGCTCCATCTGTTCCCGCTGCTCGGCTTCGGACAAACCGTCTACGCTAAGCGACAGAACCTGATGACCGAATGCGGCTTGATAATTCAATATTTTCTCGATAACCTGCTCCGCGCTGCCAATCAGACTCGGGCCTCTCGCGATGTGATCCTCCAATGAAGCAAATGGCGATTGATTATGCTGCGCGGCTGCCGTCGCTTGGAAGGCATCGTAATAGGGACGATAACGCCGGATCGCTTCTTCCGTTGTACCTGCGATATATAAGCTGCCCGCTCCTGCGCCAACCACTGCTTTCTTAGGATCGTGACCATAGTAAGCCAGCCTCTCGCGATAATGATCGATTAAGTCTTTATATTTCGCTTGCGGATGGAAGCTGTTCGAGGAAAATAACGGCTCCCCGTACCGAGCCGCAAGCTCAGTCGATCGAGTGCTGGAGGCACTCCCGTGCCAGATCGGAATCGGCCGCTGCAGCGGCCTCGGCTGCGTCGTCACCTGATGAAGCGGCGGCCGGTAATGTCCCTGCCAGTTCACATCTTCCTCCTGCCATAGCCGTTTAAGTAACGCATACCGCTCTTCCATCGAATCCCACTGCTCCTCCTCGGTTATCCCGAAAAGTGGATAATGGCGCGGATCATTCCCTTTGCCGATAATCATCTCCAGACGGCCGCCCGACAAATGATCGAGCGTCGCGTAATCCTCCGCAACCCGAACGGGATCCAATACGCTAAGCACCGTGACGGCGGTAAGCAGCCGGATGCGGGAGGTTCTTGAGGCGATCGCGGTGAGCAGCAGCGGCGGTGAAGACGACAAGAACGGAGCGCCGTGCCGCTCTCCGATGCCATAACCCTCGAAGCCCAGTTTCTCGGCGAGTTCGGCTTGCTTAATGATGTTTTCGAATTTTTCCTTTGTCGTAAAATGCTCCCCCGTGACCGGATTCGCCAAATTCATGACAAGGCTAAACCAAATGAATTTCATAAGCTTTCGCTTCCCTTCGGAGAGTGGATTGTGGATACCGGCAGCCGTCTGCCAAGCAGCAGCCCAATCGGAATGCCGAATGCGACGATGATGCTCGATACCAGAAACACATCATGAATACTGAGCATAAGCGCGAGGCGATAAGGGGCGGTTCCTTCGACCGAGCCTCCCAGCGCCGCCTGATGAACCTCCATTCGCCAATAATACAGCGAGGTGCAGACGCCAAGCGCCATCGCGCTGAACACCTGCCTCAGCCAATTAAGCAATGCCGATGCATGTCCCAGCAATTCCGGAGGAACAGACGACATACTTGCGTTCGTCGCCGGCGTCGAAGCAAGCCCGGTTCCGATATTGCGGATTCCCATCCAGAGCATAATCGCTATCAGACTTGTCTCCGGGCGCAATCCGCTAAAATAATAGGTGCTGATGAACAAAATGAAACATCCGATCATAATAAGCCTGGCAGGGCCGAGCTTCCCATACCATTTGCCCGCTGCGAAGGTGGCAGCGGTTAAGCAGCCGGCAGCAGGAAGGAAGAGCAGACCGACCTTGAATGGGGTCAGACCTTTCAGTTCGACAAGAAACAACGGCATGAAATAAACGACGGCGTATAGTCCGAACGATAAAATCAACGATGCGGCAAGACTAAGCGCAAATCTAGGGTTGCGCAGCAGCCTAAGCTGCAGGAGAGGATGTTCGCTGCGCCGTGTCTGCCGAACGAAGGCAACGATGCAGCAGACACCGGCCAACAACGTTGTCCAAGTGAGTACGCTGCTCCAGCCCCACTCGCTCATATTCCCGAACAACAGCAGCAAAGCCAGACTTCCGCCGGTAGCAAGCAGCAAACCACGCCAATCGAGCCTTGCAAGGCCATTCGACTGATCCCTCGGAATAACAGCTGCACCCACGGCCCATGCGATGATGCCCACCGGCACGGTCACTAGAAAGATAAGATGCCAGTCGAAGCTTTGCAGCCAACCGCTCAGTGTTGGGCCAATCGCCGTCCCCAGCACAGTGGAGAACGACCAAACGCTTAGGGCGAAGGTCTGCTTTTCTTTGCGGATCGTCCGGTAAATCAGAGCCAGCGAAACCGGTTGAATAAGTCCGCAAAATAGCCCTTGTATAATTCGAAATACGATCAGTGCTTGAATATTCCACGACAACGCGCACAGCAGCGAGCTCACCGTAATTCCCCCGATCGCGAATAGGAACAGCCGTTTACAGCCAAACCGTTCCATCGCAAAACCGCTGATCGGAATAACAATGCCGCTGGCGAGCGTAAAGCCGGTTAACATCCACTGGACGGTGCGCAGCTCCGTGCCGAATATATGAATAAAGCCGGGAAGCGACACGTTGAGCGAGACCACATGATACATGCCAACGAAGGAACCTATGAATATCGCGGCGAGCACCGGCCAGAACGCCGGATACTGTGTTGGCTTCTCCTGTATGTACTTTTCCTTCTGGATACCAAGCAGTGCTCCCAACTTCATTCCTTCTCTCTATTTCATTCTTTACTAGGGTTCCGATTAAAAATAAAACACCGACCGCCGGCAAACCTGCCGGACTGTTGGTGTTAATGAGCGTTACGGGTTAAGCCGTTTCTATTCCTGCGGCGAGCTGAACGAATAGTCTTACACCGTGCACGAGCGCGGCTTCGTCTAGATTGAACTTAGGGGTGTGCAGCCCCTCTCGGATACCAAGCGCCTCATTGCCGCATCCAAGCAGAATGAACGCCCCAGGCACACGGTCAAGATACCAGCCAAAATCCTCTCCGGCAAGACTTGGCGCGTGAAGCTGGATCACCTTCTCCTGCCCGAGCACGGCTGCTCCGGCGCGGACTACCTCACTCACGGCCTGAGCGTCATTAACTACGGCAATCCCCTCGCGATGAACGATCTCATAGGAGCCTCCGTATGAAAGCGCAGCCGCATTGGCATGCCGTTCCAGTCCGCCCTTAATCGCGGCGACCGTCGTTTTGCTGAACGCTCGGAACGTACCTGTTATCACACTCTGCTCCGCAATCGCGTTAATGACTGTTCCGGCGCGCAGCGTTCCGAAAGCAAGCACGGCCTGTTCCAGCGGATCGATGTGATTCGCCATCATACTATTCACTGCGGCAATATAAGCCGCCGTCATTTGAATCGCGTCTACGGCGAGATGAGGTGTGCTGTGATGCCCGTTCTTTCCATGAAACTTGACGTGAAAATGAGAAGAGGCCGCCATCGCGTAATGCGAATGGATGCCAATCGTTCCCGCTTCAAGCTCCGGCCATACATGAAGGGCGTAGCAGCGGTCAACCCCTTCCAGAATACCCGCTTCAAGCAAATCACGTCCGCCCGAGAGCAACCGTCCGTCCAGCGGACTCGGAAGCGCGCCCTCTTCGGCCGGCTGAAAGACGAATCGGATTTCGCCTGCGAAGCTCTCCCTATAAGCGGCCAGCGTCTTCGCCGCGCCAAGCAGCATCGCCGTATGAGCATCATGGCCGCAAGCGTGCATCACGCCGTCGACAGTCGATTTATACTCTACATCATTCAGCTCCGTTATCGGAAGCGCATCCATGTCCGCTCGCAGCACAATCGTTCGGCCGCCTTCCAACCCGCCGCGCAGCACGCCGACAACCCCTTTGCCGAAATGGGGACCTACGTCTAAACGAACGTCGATCCCCCACTCCCCCAGCAATTGCGCCACGATGCCAGCTGTACGATCCGTGCTGTACAGCAGCTCAGGGTGGCGGTGCAAATCGCGCCGAACGGAGACAAGCTCCTCCTGCAACGTACCGGCGAAGGCAAGCATCGCGCTGAGCGCCTCTTCCCGATGCCGTACGATTTCCGTCTCCCTCATACGCAAGGTCACACGTGCTCGGCCGATTTCGTATACCGGTTCTCCGGAATCGGCAGCCCTAGATTGCCGCGCAGCGTTTCTTCCTCGTATTCGGTACGGAACAAGCCGCGCTCTTGCAAGATCGGCACAACGTGTTCGATGAAATCTTCAAGCCCGTGCGGCACGGATGAGCCGACCATAAATCCGTCGGCGGCGCCGGCTTCGAACCACTGCTGTACCCGGTCTGCGACTTGCTCCGGCGTGCCGATGAAGACCGGACGAGGCGTCGCGACTGACAGCGCTACCTGGCGAAGCGTTAGGCTGCGCTCTTTGGCTATCTGTTTGATTTTGTCCGTGGTGCTTTGGAAGCTGTTGCGGCCGAGCTCGCCAAGTTCCGGGAACGGCGCGTCCAGATCGTATTGGGAGAAGTCATGATGCTCGAAGTACCGTCCGAGATAGAGCAGTGCGTTAGCTGGCGATACGAGATCGACGACTTCCTGATATTTGCGTTCCGCTTCCTCTTCCGTGCTGCCGATAACCGGTCCGATGCCCGGGAACACCAGCACGTTATCCGGGTTTCGCCCGAATGCTGCCGCACGACGCTTAACGTCTTCATAGAAAGCGACTGCTTCCTCTAAAGTCTCATGACCGGTGAAGATCGCATCTGCTTGCTTCGCGGCATAATCTTTGCCGACTTCGGAAGCGCCTGCTTGAAAGATAACCGGCTGCCCTTGCTTCGAGCGGGCGATGTTAAGCGGACCTTTGACAGAGAAAAATTCGCCTTCATGATTCAGCGCATGCATTTTGGCCGGATCGAAGAACACGCCTGCCTCTTTGTCGCGAACGAAGGCGTCATCCTCCCAGGAATCCCACAATCCGCGCGTTACTTCCACATATTCCGTCGCGATACGATACCGCCTGCTATGGTCGGGATGCTCCTTCTTACTGTAATTGAGCGCAGAGCCCTCCAGCGGCGAAGTCACGATATTCCAGCCGGCCCGGCCGCCGCTGATCATGTCCAGCGAGCCGAACTGGCGCGCAACGGTGAACGGCTCGCTGTATGAGGTGGACAATGTACCTACGAGCCCGATCCGCTTGCTTACTGCCGCCAGTGCGCTCAGAATGGTCAGAGGCTCGAATCGGTTCAGGAAATGCGGAATCGACTTCTCGTTAATATAGAGACCGTCGGCAATGAAGGCCAGATCGAACTTGCCCGCCTCCGCCTTCTCGACCCACGATTTGTACAATTCGAAATTAACGCTTGCATCGGACGGAATGTCCGGATGTCTCCATAACGAAGTGCTGCTGCCGACACCGTGAAGCATAGCGCCGAGCTTCAATTGTTTACGTTTAGCCATTACACATTACCTCCATTTGTTGTCGATGCTGTTGCTTCCACACGATTATTGACGACCTTGCGCAGCAGATGCATCGTCCCGTCGCCGTTACCTGAATCGAATGATCGAATGCTTTCATAACCTCTTCGCTCGTACATCGGCAGCAGCCACGGATGTTTCTCGGCCGTTCCGAGCGTCACTCCCGGCGCACCAAGCTTATCGCGAATAATCGAATCCTCCACCCAAGTAAGCAGCTTATCCCCGTACCGTTTGCCCTGCTCGCTTGGATGGACGGCGAACCATTTGATAAACGGCAAATCCGTTATCTCCTTTACCTCGCCGTTCTTCGACAACGTTACCGTTGCGACGATTGTGCCGTCAGCCTCCAGCACATAACATTCATTTTGCGTGATGTTATCTCGTATTTGAGCCAGGTCGGCGTTCGCCGCCGGCCATTGCAGCTTAAGCTCCCTAATAAGCGAATAAGCTTCATAGATGATTTCATGCAGACGCTGTGCATCCTCTACGCCGGCTTGCCTGAACAATTCACTCACAACATCACCTCTCCATATACCAATGTATATAATTCCTATAATATTAGTATGAATTAACTTAATACTAATGTATCATCTACTGTTCAATCGCACTAATAGACTTTTTCTATCGATCAATTGAATATTCCTTTAGTACGCGATTTCAATAAAAAACTCCCCATACAGCAGCAGGTTTTACTATTTCACCTGTCTACCGTATGAGGAGCGTTTCATAGCCTTTACCCTATTCAAAGAAACCAAAAAACGGAAAAACCCATAGCACAGGGATCAATCCTATCCAGGCCGCTGCCTTGAACTTGCGCTTATGATACAGGATCCAGCTAGCGACCGCCGTGCCGATATACGCGAGAGGGAACAGCCAAATGGCAACCATCGACACAGTCTGAAGACTGCTTATATCTTCGATTTGATCGGCCATAAGCATCGTCATGAGCACATAAAACGCCCAAAACAAGGTACAAAGGGCAAATACGATCTGCAAAGCAAGCAAAAGCAAAGCCGTTGCGGTATTTTTCATAGGTACACACCTCTTCGTTAATTGTAAGGCTGATTTCTTCACTCTATTTTATCGGCAATCTTAGCGTAAAGTTTATTCATATAAGCGTCAATAAAAAAAGAGGTCATCTATAAAGTGATAACCATATATGGGTTAACGTCATATCCTATATCAGACGCAGCATCGCGTTCCGTATTAAAGGAGGCCGCCCCCCCTCTATGCTTGTATTCGTTCTAGACTCGAAGAACATTGCGGCTGCCAGACAAACAGAACGCAGTGTGCAGTCGGTTATGCCTGATTGCTCATGCGTCCTTATTGAATTTGATTATGCCATTCAAATGAACCGTATGCTTGCAGAGTACGACGAGCCCTTTTTTCTTACGCTTTTTGCGGGGGAGCAGTTGGTGCCAGGCTTTGACAACCAATTAGAGCACTGGATCTCATGTATGTCCGATCGTGATGCCGGAATCGCAATCATCGATGGCCCTCCGCCACGAGGCCCCTTATTATGGCGCACGAGGGCTGTGAAATCCGGAAGTTCAAATGGATTCCAGACCACTGAACTTCTTCCGTTTGAGAGATATGTGTTAGCGGATAAGCAATATGAGCTAGAGGGAATGTGGGAATGCCAACTCCGCAAATCGAATAAATGGCTGCCAAGGCCCAAAAGCAACGAGCACTGGCGAAAGCTCGAAAGCGAAGAGAGGTTCATCCTTCCCATTCTGCAAACGAAGCATTACGAGGAATCGCCTGCGATTCTTCCCCTTATAACTGTTGTCATCTGCACGTTCAATAATGCGGATTACTTGCTGTGGGCGGTGCGCACCGTTTGCAAGCAGTCTTATCGAACATGGGAAATCATGATTGTCGATGACGGTTCAACGGACGGGACTCATGAAAAATGGCTGGCTGGCCCGTTTGCATCGCATCCAGGAATACGTTTTATGAGAAACGAAATAAACAGCGGAAAAGCATTCTGCTTGAATCAGGCTCTGCTTGCCGCTAATGGACAATGGCTGCTCGAGCTTGATTCGGACGATTGGCTTGATCCGACATGCCTGCAAACGCTAGTCAATCAAAGTCTACTATCGCCTGAAGCCGGAGTTATCTATGCTGATCATATGAATTGGATTGAACGGCGGGACAAAAGTTTAGTGCTGAACGCACCGCAATATGACCAAGGCCAAATGACGGTGGAACAATTGCTTCGTGACGCTCTTCCCCTTGCGCCAAGAATGTACAGCATGAAAGCCATAAGTGCTTTAGGAGGCTGGAGCGTTGCCGATCCTTTCCAAGGGCGGCTATACGAAGACGTTCAAATGCTTGCCCGCATTATGCTATCCCGACCTGTATCCTACATTCCGAAGATTCTATACCACCGTAGAATACGTTCATCAAGCATCACTCACCGTCATCCGGACAACTACAAAACCTGGACTCGCTGGATGCTGGATTTCATTCGTTCGGAACTAGGCCGATAGGATGCGGACAAACTCAACATTTTGGACCAAAATAGTAGATTGTGTAATCGGAGTATTGTAATTTGGGCTGGCGACCTGTACGGTGAAAAATCCATCACCAACGCTAATGAGCGTACCTTGGACAAATTGGTTGGTCAAAAAGGCTTCAATGCTTCGTCCAACAAAACCGCTTAAAATCTCAGTAAAAGTCATAAAACCACTACCTCCATTTCGTTAATTTATTGCGGTAATACTACTTATAGGAAGGAGTATAATATCGCCCGTAGGCTCCAGGATATGCACGAAATCGATGCCAACCGCGACTACCGTTCCGGAGATATTGCCTGCGTTTGTCTCAATCGAAGCAACCGCTCCGATTTTTGCTTCCAATATGGCGCGCGCTCTTTGAGTTGGCGCAACAAGGGTACTTACTCCCGCCGCAAGCAGGTTTACCTGTCTTTCCAGCTGGCTTACCTGGCGCTGCAGTTGATTCGTTTCATTGGACAATCTTCTTATTATTGCGGTCAGTGTCCCGATTCGACTGTTAATTCGCCCTACATACCTTACGAATCTTCTGCTCAAGGCTGTAAACTTATTTAAAAGAGAAGGTCTCCTTACTCGGGAGGCTTTCTTTTTTTCGCGCGGCTTTTTCCAGCGACCCGTATAGCACGGAACTGCTCGAAGTCGTTTCTTGACAATATACATGCCACTAACACGCTCCTTAATGAGTTATGCTGTAAGTTTATGGACTTACAAAAACATGGGAACTTGTCTACGGTAAATTAAGCAAACAACCTATTCCTAATTAGCGGCAGGGGACATATTATGGCTAAATGAGTTAGGCTTTGCGAGAAGCCGGTGCTTTTTCTTGAAAATAGTTAGAAGGAGGTCAAATCCTTTGACTGCCGGAACCATTGATTTTCGGTCCCATTATTTAAATCGCCAACAAATCTACAACGAATATATACATGGTCCGTTATCTTCGCAGTCTTTGGAATTGATGAACGTTTTAGCGGAGAGGACTTACAAAGCAATCGTGGTTTATCCGGAGGCCGTTCTTTGGGAGCCGAATCAGCGCCCTCAGCATTTGCTGATAGAGTTGGCCAAGCGGGGATATCTTTGTTTTTTTTGCGAAGACTCCTCAGGACCTTTCAGCTTGCGGGAAGTAGAACCCAATCTGTTTATCGTACAAGGTGAAAAATATCTTCTGTCCGTGCTTAGAAGCCAATCCGTCATCGTTCTATGCAGTTGGCTGGTGCAGATGGCGTGGGCGGATTTCTTGCCTCACAAAACGCTCTGGTACGATATATTGGACCAGCTGGAGTTTTTCTCGTTGTTTGACGATCAAATGGAACAAAAACATAATCAAATCGTGAAGCAGGCAGATATCGTTACTTACTCCGCAACGGCTTTAAAGCGTTACGTTACAGACAGAAGCGATGCCGTATTATTGCCAAACGCTGCAAGAATCGAAGACTTTCTATCACCCGCCGTGTCCGTACCGGAGGATCTTGCTTCCATAGTCGCCACCGGATCACCGATTATCGGCTATTTCGGAGCCGTAGAAGAATGGTTTGCATCGCATTTAGTGAAAGGTCTGGCGGCTAGAAGACCCGATTGGCAGTTTGTTATTTTGGGCCATATCGGTATCGATGAAACGGAGCTGCAAGCCCCTAACATTCATCTGCTTGGTATGAAACCCTACCGGCTCCTCGCTCAATACGGTCAATTTTTTCGCGTCGCTATCATTCCTTTTTTAGTAAATGATTTAACGAATTCCGTCTCCCCGGTAAAATTTTATGAGTATGCCTCCCTTGGCCTGCCAATCGTATCAACCCCCATTTCCGAGATTCTGCCATACCAATCCGACTGGGTCTTTGCTGCAAGAAATATCGCCGGCTTCGAGGCCGCGATTATGAAAGGGTTAAAACCCGAAGTTGCACGCAAGGCGAAGAAATCTGGAACGAAATTAGCCAGTCAAAATCAATGGACAGCTCGTGCCGACCGCATTGAAGAGCTCTTGCTCAGTCGGCCTGCCGTTTGGCAAGCATTCGCGAACTACGATTCATCCGGGAAAATTGCGGTTATGGCAACAACCTTTTTGGATTTTGAAGGTGATAAATTTTACTCTGGCGGAGCGGAAAGATATTTGATTGATCTGTCTCGATTGTTCGAGCAAAAAGGGTATTCGTCCACGATCTATCAATATGGGAATTTTTCGTGGATACGCAGGTTTCAAGGAGTAGATATTGTCTCCTTATCCAGAGGGGGGCAGCATGCCAAAGAATTAAGCATCAGTACAGTGAAAATCTATAGCCGATTATTCCATGAACAAACGGCTGAGCGCTCCATTTTAAACGTATATTCTGCATTCTTTAATGCATGGCCTTTCGAGTTCGGGTATTCAAGCATTGGCATTATTCATGGCGTTGCATGGGATAACCCCGCTTGCCGTTATGAGGACGGCTCCTCGTTCTGGGAAACGAACCGTCGGTTTATCGAGGGGGCAAAGCTTTGCGGCAGGCTGGTTTCCGTAGATAACAATTCGGCAAACTGGTTTCAAACCATAGACTATACCCTTCGCAACAAAATGAAAGTAATCGCGAATTACGTTGATCCGACTGAGTTTTATCCAAATTCGGATCCCAAGAAGTCGGAGGATAGAATCGTTATTTTATACCCCCGCAGACTTTATCATGCTAGAGGACTTCAGCTTGTGCTGCAAGTTATCGACGAAATTCTAATCAAATATCCGCAAGTGGATTTTCATTTCTGCGGTCAGGGCGAATCCGACGATATTCGCATGGTCAAGATGAAAATAAACCGTTGGCCAGGACGGATTAAACACTATACGCTGCCTTTCGATAAAATGTCCGAGGCTTACAACCAAGCGGATATTTCCTTAATCCCTACGCTGTACAGCGAAGGAACGAGCCTCTCCTGTCTGGAAGCCATGTCCTGCGGAAATGCCGTTATTGCAACCAGAGTCGGCGGGTTGTCGGATCTCGTCATTCACGATTACAACGGCTTATTAATCGAGCCCCATGCACATGCGCTAAAAGAAGCCGTTGCGGACTTAATCGAAAATCCTTCCAAGCGGGCTTTATTCAAACAAAGAGCACAGGCCGTTTCACAAAGCTTTTCCAAACAAAGCTGGGAACGTCAGTGGTCAAAGTTAATCGATTCGATGCTCCGCGACAAACAAAACCTTCGCGTCGCGGACGGGAAAAGCCTTTTGATAGAAATTTATTTGTCCAACTACCCGCAAAACGATGGCATCGTCAAAACGATCATTCGGCTCTTGAGCGAAGGGAATCTCCTTTATATCAAATTGAAAGAAGGATCGGCAGCAGTGCGCCACTCCAGCTTTGGTCGATTACAATGGATGAGCTGGGATGAAACGTCTCATTCGGCTCCTGATATAGTCATTAGCGACAGATCTGCCCATGCGGATTTGCCGCTCAACGTTCAAGCCTTGTTCAATGAAGAAGGGGAACTGGTATGGATGTAATCATATCCGCTTTGACGCAACGAACGGGTTCGACGCTGGTTCAACGGATTTTCAATTGTCGAAAGAATACATTGATTTGGGGCGAGCATGGGGGAATTGTATCAGAGTTTGTAAGAATCGCCGATCTCGCCTCCTATTTCTCTAAGATCAGCAAAGACGAGAAAGATGATTTCTTCCAAAACGGCAAAGACCCTAACTTATGGACGGCGAATATGACGCCTGATGAACCTTACATTGAAGTTGCTGTCGCTCAGTCAATTAAAACTCTGTTTGATCACATGTATATCCAACACCGTCATAAGCATGACCGGATTGGCTTCAAAGAGGTACGTTACGGGAAAAGCGAGCTTATGCTGCTGCGGAAATGTTTTCCGGACAGCGCTATTATCCTTGTAGTCAGGAATCCCATTGATATTTGGAGAAGCGAGACGGCATATTGGGCAGACGATGCAGAGGCCTTCGGACAAATTTGGAACGAACGCGCCAAACAATATCGAGAACTTGAGGGGGAGATGCCGGGTACCGTTCTGATTCGTTACGAGGACTTAGTCGAACGTAACGTAAAGACGCTGCAATTATTGTCGGAGCTTGCTCTTGTTTCCCTGGATGAGATTCATCAGGTATTGTCCGTACAACTGAACAGTACACGAAGCACCCGCCCGCAGGATGAGATCGATACAATCATGCGGCTATGCAATGAGGGAATGGCCCTCTTTAATTACGAACACGAATCTTTCTGATGAGCCTAAAATAAAAACCAGTTAGATCAACTGTTTTGACCTAACTGGTTTTTTATTGTTTTTTAGTCGTTTTCATTCCAAGTCGGGGTGCTGTGGTCCCTTATAGGGACACCCCCGCCTTGTCATTCGATGCGATTAATCATTCCATAGCGATACGCGTTCTTTCACGAGAGCCTCGTAGCCGTCTTCCATCTTCTCTACGCCGGCATCGATCAAATCTTTCTGATATTTGTCCCAAATACTGTCGAACTCTCCCGCTTTCGCCAAAATAGCTTGCGGGATACGTTTCCAAGTAATGTCTCTCATCATCCGCTCTTGGAGAACGTTCGTTTCGCTGTCGGCCGGAACCGTGATGTTCCATGCCGCGCCCCACGGACGAACCGGGAACTCTTCAGGCTGCGGGAACAATTCCTTCCAGGTTGACACGCCGTAAGCGGCAAGCGTTTCTTTCTCTACTTCGTTCTGGGTTGCAATGATCTGCTCCGGGAAGCTGGTCGTATAGTAGTTGCCAGAAGAGTCTAATACACCGTCTCCATAACGAGCGCCGAAGTTGGTATAGAAGCCGATACCGCTTTCCTTTTGGAAGCCCGTAGGGTCGTTCTTCTTCTTGTCATTGATCTCTTGCGGAATAACGCGCTTACCATTCTCTATGTTGTAATGCTGGCCCTCGACACCCCAATTAAGGAGGATCTGTCCTTGTTCGGAAGCCAGGTAATCCAAAAACTTAATTGCTCGTACCGGATCCGGGTTGTCCACTGTAATCCCAATACCCCAACCTGCCATAAAACCTGATGGCCATAGAGTTCCGTCCTTGTATTCATCCGACAAAGTTACAGGGAAACGGCCATAACCGTAATCGAACTTGCCTTCTGTCTTTAGCGCGTTCTCCGCTTCAGCATAATCCCACACCTGATCGATCAATCCTATCACGCGACCGGAAGCGATCTTTGCCTTGTATTGATCATACTTCTGTACGAAGCTGTTCGGATCTAACAATCCTTCCAGGTACATATGGTTCAACCAACGGAAGTACTCTTTCTCTTCCGGACGGCGATAGTGGTAAATAACTTCCTGCGTTTCGATGTTGATGTTATACTCGCCGTCATCCGGAGCGCCGGTTGACCAGAATGCCGGGTTCGTAACGGAGATGAGGATGCGCCAGTCGTCGGCGTTCAGCGTGAGGCCGATGTTCGGGTTACCGTTCTCGTCAGTTGGGTGCTTCTCCAAGTATGCCTTGATCGCGTTCTCAAAATCTTGAACCGTATTGATCTTAGGGTAACCAAGTTCCTTAAGGACACGGTGCTGGAGCTTGAAGCCGCCATCCGTCTCGAATGCGCCTCCGCCTACAGCTGAATACGTAGGGATGACGTAAATCGACTTGTCTTCGTTGCTGTAACGCAGACGTTTCATTTCATCGCCGAACAACTTCTTAATATTCGGAGCGTGCTTCTCGATCAGGTCAGTCAAATCAATCATCGCACCTGCTTCAACAAGCTTGCTAAGCTCACCCTTCGGACTGATTAGGTCTGGATACTCGCCCGATGCCGCAATCAGTGATATTTTCTGTGATGAATCGCCGACTGCGAATTCCCCGTCAAGCGTAACGCCGGTTGCTTTCGTAATCTCTTTGCCGACGGCATCCTGCATCTTTTGCCAATTCGGACTTTCGTCAGCGCCATACAGGCTGAACGTGATCGGATCCAACGATTCGACCTCAGCATTGCCGGAGTTTTCTGCGTTCCCTTTGTTTCCCGTGTTTCCTGTATTCCCTGTATTGCCTTCATTGTTGTTGCCGGAGCAACCTGCCAACAAGCCGATAACCAGCGCTGCGGACAACGCGAGGCCAACCCACTTTCTTTTGCTGTTCATTCCGTACCCTCCTCTTTATAATAGCAACTGCTTATATCGTATAAACAGGTTTCCCTGCCAATACCGGAGTAAGGACTAGCTCTTTACCGCGCCAAGCGTCATACCCTTCACGAAGTACTTTTGCAAGAATGGGTAGATAACAAGAATGGGCAGCGTAACCACCATCGTAATCGCCATCTTGACCGACTCCGGCGATATTTTGGATATAACCTCAGACATGTTCTGCGAACGGTAATCCGTGCTTGCCTGTGTACTTTGCAGTACCTTCATCAGCTCGTATTGCAACGTTGTCAAATGCTCTTTGGACGAGTTGAACAGGAATGTGTCAAACCAGGAATTCCATTGGCCAACTGCCAGAAACAATGCAATCGTAGCCAGGGCAGGCTTGGTGAGTGGCAATATAATGCGCCAGTAAATGGTGAAATCATTCGCTCCGTCCAGCTTGGCGGATTCCTGCAGCGCGTATGGAAGACCGTCGATAAACGAGCGGATGACGAATACGTTGAACGCGCTAACGATGCCGGGTAAAATATAGACCGCAAACGAGTTCATCATGCCGAGATCCCGAACGAGAAGGAAACCTGGAATCAAACCGCCGGACACGTACATCGTGAGTGCCAGAAAGACGGATACGAATCTTCTGCCTTGGAAGTCGCCGCGACTGAGCGTGTAGGCGAGCATCGAGGCGCTGATCAGCCCGGCGATCGTACCGAGTACGGTACGCAGCGCAGAGTTTTTAAAGCCGGTCAACAGTCCTTCGTAAGTGAAGATGATCTTATAGTTTTCGAGCGTAAATACCCGAGGATAGATTGTGATTCCGCCTCGTACGCTGTCGATGGAGTCATTGAACGAGATTGCCGCAACGTTAAGGAACGGATATAGGGTTCCGATGGTCACGATAATAACAAAGGTGTAGACGAATATAGTAAACACTCGATCTGAAGCAGACACCTCTCGACGCTTTAGTGGCTTAGACATGTTGGCGCCTCCCTACATAATGCTTTCTTTAGTGACACGTTTGAAAATGCCGTTCGCTGTCAGCAGCAGCAGGACACTTACAACCGAATTGAAAATATTGACTGCCGTACCGAAGGAGAATCGGCCCATATTAAGACCGTAATTCAGAGCATATAAATCAAGTACCTGCGAGTAGTCGCGTACGAGGCTGTTGCCGAGCAGGAACTGCTTCTCGAATCCGATACTAATCAGGTGACCGATCGACATAATTAACAAAATAACGATGGTTGTCCGTATGCCCGGCAGCGTAATATGCCAGATCTGCCGGATTCTGTTCGCCCCATCGACTTTAGCCGCCTCGTATAGCTCAGGACCAATGCCCGAAATCGCGGCCAAATAAATAATGGCGTTCCAGCCCATTTCTTTCCACATATCGGACACTGTAACGATTCCCCAGAACAGCTCGCCTTTCGCCATGAACTGAACGGGCTCTTGGATAAACCCGAGCCAAAGCAGAATATCGTTGATAGCGCCATTCTCCGTTGAAAGCATCTTCGTAACGATCCCGGCGACAACAACCCAAGATACGAAGTGGGGCAAATAAGAGACGGTCTGGGCAAAACGCTTGAAAGCCATTGACCTTATTTCGTTCAAGATGACGGCGAATAGGATCGGTATCGTAAAACCAGCGATTAATCCCATGAAACTCATGGCAAGCGTGTTGCGCAAAACGATATAGAACATATCATCACGGAATAATGCCGCAAAGTGATCGAATCCTACCCATTCCTGCTCCCAGAACGAACGTCCCGGACGGTATTTCTGAAATGCCATCGTCCATCCCCAAAGCGGCAAATAGCTGAATACAAAAGCCCAAATGACGAATGGCAACGACATGGCGTACAGATAACGATTACGCAGAGCGTTACGCAAAAATTGTTTGCTTCTTTCCCTCTTTGACGGTTGTAATCTATTTCTTGCTGTTTCCAATTCCAGGTGACCTCCTTGCGTATATAGCTTGATCAGTGTTTAAGTGATCGCTACTAACGAATATGTTTGCCTGCTCCCAATCCACAGTTTACATTTTATGTCCTGCTATACAGCAGCACCCCACTACCCTTCCTTATCCTCCTCGAATGTTCTCTACATCGAAAATTGTAGCGCTTTCAACCCTTAAAATCACTGACACTATCCGTCTTCTAAAGTTGACATTTTATGTTCTCACAAACTATGCGAAAAGCTTCTATCGGAGTACTTCGGGGATGTACGACTGCGTTTAATCGGATTTTTTTCGCCAATCAGAATGATCTTCTTTACGCTTTATCGCTGTAAAGTACTTAAACAATCTGATATGGTAAAAAATAGCGATCATTCCCTAGCACATGCTAAGGGATGATCGCTATTTTTTTACGTATTTCTTTGTCGCTATGCGCTTGCGCTAGCGTAAACGGCTGTCGCTACGCACGAACCCACACTCACACTATCCACCACATGTGGTGCTATGAGCTATGTTGGATTTTCGCAGTAACTTTAGATCGAATGAGCCGGATCGAGGGGCTATGTTGGATTTCTGCAGTAACTTTCAGCGTTTGACCACATTTTCGGCATAAAGCAGCGGGCTATATTGCAGATATCCAACATAGCCCTCGTCAAAGCCCAAAACAGCGAATAGTTACTGTAATTATCCAACATAGCCGCCTTCTCACACGCTGCCCAGTAAAACTTATAGCTTTCCTATATTTCAAGTTACGTCCAAGATCTTACCGCGTGCAACGACGGCTCCCTCGCTGCGATTAACCTCGATTTGTTCCATAAGTACCATGAAACGAACGGCAAGCGGCTCCGGATACTCCATATCAATCGTGACAGAGCCGTCAGACTCCTTAGCCAGCTCCACACGTATGTAGCCGTAGGGAGTCGGCACAATCCCCTTAGCCCATGTTAGGTCGCCTAATACGGGATTGAAAACAAACTCCCCCGAAGAAAGATTGCTTATGTCGATGCCCAAAATCCGCGATGGCAACAGATACGTCGGTGCCGCTCCCCAGCCATGACAAAGACTTACCGGCGTGTCGTCCGATAGATAGGACGGCGTATTCCCTTGATAAGGACTTGGAATCGTACATGGCGAGGAAGAGGGATCGAACGTTTCCCACCAAGTGGTTGCTCCGCGGGCGACCATTCCTCCCCAATAATTACGCATAATGTTCAACGCCATATTGGCATATCCGCGGGTAAACAGCGATTCAAGAACGATATGATAAAAGAATGCGCCTTTCAATTCCGGGCATTGCCCTGCCGCGAAGACGTTTTGAATAAAATCATCCGCTTCGTCATCAGTCATCATACCGGACCAAAGCGCAATGAAATTGGTCTGGTAAGTAAAGCTGCCCGATAGACCCTCGTCGGTTAAGCAATCCGCGTACAGCCCCTTCTCTTGATCGCGTAACAGCGAACGTACAGCTATGTGCAGCCGTTCCGCGAGTTCACCGCATTCAAGTGAGAACGCGGCATCTTCAAATACATTTGCCAATTCTGCCGTACTTCTCAATACTTTGTAATACAAACAGGAGACGGCGGTTACCCGGTCCCGCTTATCGATATAGTCTGCCCAATCGACGAAACACCACCAGCCGCCCCGATCTGCCTTGGCGAACAATCCGTCATCGTCTTCCTGTTCCCGGAACCAGCCAATCAACTTCCGAATCGTCGCTTCCAGTTCCAATATGAAACCCTTGTCGCCTGAGTACATCCAATAATCATATACGCCAAGCAGCCAATAAGCATTGAAATCGGGAAGGAGCTGATAGTTGCGTTCCGGCCCCGTGCCTGGTATCGAGCCGTCTTCGTTTTGGATTCTGGCAAGCTGCAGCAAACATTTCCGAAGGAGAGCGGTGTCGCCGAACGTCTGGTAAATGACTTTGCCCATGACGACGGCGTCTACAACCCAAAGCGCCTGCTCGCGATAAGGGCAATCCTCTAGATGGTCTTGGCTGTTCACGCGCGTGGTATAACGCCCGATATCCCATATTTGATTCAGCAGCGCATCATTGCAAGCGAACGAACCTTCTTGCTTGAACGGATATGACAGATTCTGAACTCTGAAATCCGAGATGAGCAGCGGGGAAGCTGCTGCTTGGACCGATAACTTCAAATATCGGAAAGCCCGCCTTCCGAACGGCGACACCCGATTGAACCCCTTCTTCAGCACAAACGTGTCGAGCAGCACCATGTCCAGTGACTCTCCATAACACAATTGTACGACGCCGCCTTCGGGAGCAACGATATCCATCATCGGATAACCGACCTTCTCCGCAGCAAAGTCGAACACAACCGCCGGCATGGATCCCGGTACGGAGGCATCCATCTGCATGGCTCCTGCGGCCCCCTTCAAAAGCTGAGCGGCACCGTGTACGATGCCATAGTTTTCTTCCACTCGCAGCACGGATAAGGGCTTAATGTCTTCCCGGGCAAGAACCGGAATTTCGCGCGGAATCAAATGCGGCCATGGGGAGTCTTGCGCTTCCGCCTCGGCTACGATTGCTGCCGCCGACCAATCGGAGTCATCGTATTCGACCTTTTCCCAACCGTCCTCTTGTTCCGCCAAATAGATCTCCTTAAATCCGTTCCAAGCATGCATTCTCGACACCTTATGTACCCAACGCGCTGATCGACGGCATTTCCACCGCTCGTCCGTAAAGACAACTGCATCGCCTTCGTCTGTGCGCATGTCCAATTGAGCGATTATGCCTCCCGGGCCTTGCCGCTGGCTATTGTAAATAGGGTTATCGCCGAAGTTGTAGGCAACGATGGCTATGCAATTCGGACCTTGATGCAATAAATCCGCCACATCGTATGAATCATAATACTGCCAAGCATTGTCACAAGGGGAAGGCCCTGAGCCGACCCACGAACCGTTCACATAAAGCCGGTATTCCTGATTTGCGGATATATGCAGCGAAGCTGTCCTAAGATTGGAATTGATCGAAAAAAGGGTTCGAGCTTCCGAATACACATTGGGCGTATTCAAAGGTGTATCGCTCCAAATCCACTTTGCTTGCCATTGTCGGTTAAGCTTCATCGTCCCGTCTCCCTTATTGAAGTACTTCGTAGGATGTCGACTTCAAGAGGAAGGCATATTCATACGTTCCGCTTCCCAGCTTCTCCGTTCTTCCCGGGAGTACAAGCGTCGCCGTCGTGTTGGCCGGAATCGTACAACGGTACGTAACCTCGTCTCCTCTAATGGAATAGCTGCTTTCAATCGTTCCAAACGCTGTCTCGAAACCGCCGGTCGCTTTCGTAAATCCCGTCCATTCAGGCTTCAGCATGAAATGTGAGAATCCCGGATTCTGTTCATCCCTCCGTATCCCGAGCACGTATTCATACAGCCAGCTAACGACGCTCCCTAGTGAATAATGATTAAAGCTGTTCATGGCATTTCGTCCGCCGAAGCCTCTCTCAACCGTATAGCTGTCCCAATGCTCCCATATCGTCGTAGCACCTTGGGTGACCGGATAAAGCCAGCTTGGATAAGCGGTTTGAGTAATCAACTCATAGGCCAGTTCCGGATACCCGCCTTCGCTGAGCATCGGGTTTAGCGGTCCCGTCCCGAAAAATCCGGTCGTTACCGTGCAGCCCGCTTCCTTCGTCTTTTCCGCAAGGTTATCGAACGCTTTGAGCCGGCTGACCGGATCGAACATATCGAAATTCAAACCGATGGCATAGCCTCCCTGCGTATCGCCCACCGTACCGTCCATATTCAACGTTTTGCCGGTTACCGAATCCACGAATGTTTCGTTCCAGTATTTCTTCGCTTGGACAGCTTTCTCCTTATAATAAACAGCATCATCTTGTTTCCCTAGAAGCTCTGCGTAGACTCTCATCAAGTACACGTCTCTCCCGTAAAAAGCGTTCCAAACCAGATTGCTGTCCGTTTTACTTGGCGCAAGCCAATCATCGATAGGTCCCATATAAGCAGGACCGGGCATTCCCTTGTCCTCTAGATAAACCATAAACCGTTTCATCGTGTCATAATATTCGGCAACTACGCCCAGATCTCCGTATTGCTGATACATCTCCCATACGATTAAGTGAACGCAGCTGCCGTAAGTAATACCCCCGAAACCGCTGCCCACCGGCGCTATGTTCGGCAAATTGCCGTCAGCTAGCTGACCATCTCGTACAGCCTGCAGGTAGCGAAGATAGAAGGTTCTAGCATCGCTCTGATAAGCGGCTGTTCGCATGAATACATGACCGTCGCCTGTCCAGCCCATCCGTTCGTTACGCTGAGGACAGTCCGTAGGAACACTGATGAAATTGCTAAGCTGACTGTATTTCACGTTTTGCACGAGTCTATTGACCAATGCGTGATCTACTTCTACCTTGCCCGTGATCGCAGCAATACTGGAAAGCTGGATGCTTTGCACATCTTCCAATGCCGGAGCTTCATTAACGCCAGTAATCTCGATATAGCGATAGCCATGGAAAGTGAACTTAGGCATGTACGTTTCGCCTTCCGGATCTCCTCGGAATGTATAAATGTCGGTGCTGGAGGCATCCCTCAAGTTAGCCTGAAGCAGCCTGCCATGCAGCTCCCCGTATTCCTTGAGTTCCGGGTAAAGAATCTCCGCATAACGGATCCGCGCTTCGCTTCCTGCTTCACCTTTCATCCTCAGGATAGGGACGCCGGCAATCTCCTGCCCCAAGTCATAAATATATACGCCTGGAGCCGGCTCGGTCATGCTTAAGGCTACAAAAGTTTCAACCTGCTTCACCGGCGCATTATAATGGCCGATCAATTCCGGTTCCGACTCGTTTACCGCAGGCCACGGCAGGAAAGCCCCCGGCAAGGAATCGAATTCTCCGATTGGAACGGCTTCGATAATCTCAGGCTTCTTCATGCCTGCCAGCGCAAAGCCCGGTTTAGAAAAGTCCTCGTAAATATAGGAAAGATTCGCATCATAAATCTCTCCCTGGAAAAATCCCGCAAAGCGGTAAGGACCTTCGCCGAAATACGACCATTCTTCATCGTTGGACACGAAGAGATCAGATGTGCCATCCTCATAGTGCAGCACGAGCTTGGCTAGTAAACTTTCTTTGTCTCCCCAGTAATTATAGTTCCGCAATACAAAGGTTTGTGAACCGCTCCACCAGCCGGAGGACAATGTGAAGCCAATGCCGTTAACTCCCTCAGTCAGGTGCGGCGTAACATCATACGTTTGGTACATCAGATGCTTGTCATACTGGCTGGAACCCGGCGCAAAAAACTGATGATCAATCTCTTTGCCATTAATCTTGCACTCGTAGATGCCTCTCGCAGTTGCGTAGAGCCTAGCCTTCTTAAGCGGTTTTCTTACCTCAAAATCCCGGCGAAGCATCGGGATCGCATGACAATCGGGACTTTTGGTAAGCTGCACATCACGCTCCTCCGCGCACAACTCCATACCAAACTCCGTATCCATTTCATAAAAAGTGTTTGAAGGATGACGAAGAAAGCTTAAACGGATGCCATCAAAATGCGCCGTCGTATCTGCTCCCGCAAAGTACCCGATATCGCAAAGTCTCGGGAATGTTGTAATATCATTGTTCCCAAGCGGATTCAGCTGCCTTCCGTCGTCAACCAATATACCGTCCACATAAGCGATAGCGTTGTTGCCGGTTACTTCAATTCTCAAGCAATGAGGGCTGAAAAGGTTAGCTTCCGTTATGATCGGAGCGAGAGTTGCGGTAACAAACGGGATATCATTGCGGTCATCCTTATGGTAGCCAACTCGGTAGATATTGAGCTTCGGAAGCTTATCTTCCACGTTTATTTCATAGCGAATGTAGTTATCGCCTTGCAGCAAGGATTCGTTTCTTTCTCGGTTTAGCAATCTCTTATCATTGGCCCCGAATACAAGCCCGGCCCTAGTACCGCCTGGCATAATCGTGATTGTGCCGGTCAAGGCGAAGACGCTCATCGCTTCGCTAAAGACGTAATATTCCGGCGCTCCAATCCATTTGGCGCCATCCCACGCTTCAATTCCTGGATTCATAAGCCCGGTTTCAAACTTTGTCGATGCCGTTGCCGTTTCCTCGTTTTGGTTAACCGTCGTAATCGCGACAAAGTATTCCGTACATGGCTGCAGCTCATCGCCTGCATAGACTGTTCCAGTGGAGCAATCCGTGTGCATTGGGCCGCTGTCCCACAGATCATGCCCGTTCGGTGTGCTTCCTACGATAATCCTCGCCGAGGTTTGTTTCATGTTGTTCTCTTCGGATGCAAACTTCCAGGCAATAACAGGCTTTCCCTCGTCTATTCCTATGGGCTCGCGTTCATGCATGATCGTTATATCCGTTATCGTGTAACTCATCATTCTCCACCTTCTTTATGCGAGTTCTGAGGTTTTACTATCATTAAATCGCTTTCAGTTCTATCATATTTTTAAGCGCTATCAATAGCACTGACCTATTTCATCTTCAAAAGTTAACATTTTATGTTCTTCGGTGGATTGGCATTCAATTTTCTTATATAATAATTTGCAATTCCTTGAAGGGGAGTCGAAGCTTAATGCAGATAGAAGAACTGGAGAAATCGCTAACCGTATATACGGAACACGAATTGTTTTATCGGGATTATTACGAAGCCAAAAAAGACGCTGCCAAGCTGCAAGCTTTCTTGGAGCATATTGACGTTTCCTATATCGAAGAACGGTTTCTCGTCGTGCCCGAAATCCGTACCAGTCATATTTCAACTCTCATTAAAGAGGAAGATTATTTTACCGCAAGCTACAACACCGATATCATGGTGCTCAAACATAACCGGTATACGCCGGTTTTCAGACACAAGCATGAGTTTTTCGAGATGATTTACGTGTACTCGGGGCAATGTACGCAAGCGATTGCGGAAGAAACGATTTTACTGTCGGAAGGCGACTTATGCATTATCCCTCCCAAAGTAGAACACGCTATCGAAGTTTTTGACGAAAGCATTATTCTGAACGTACTGATCAAACGGAGCACCTTCAACGACACGTTTCTGGAAATTCTCAAACATGAAACCGTTCTCTCCTCATTCTTCAATAAAGTATTGTATACCGAAGACTTCAGTAATTATATTATTTTCAAAACAAACCGGGATCGCAACCTGAAAGAGCTTATTGGAAAGCTTTATTGTGAACATCAAGACAGCAAAAAATATTCCTCCAACATTTTGTACAATCTGCTTATGTTGTTTTTCGGTTATTTGCTAAGAGAACACGAAGGAAACGCCGTGCTGCCAAAAAGCTTGCCAAAGAGCGAAAAAATGCTTTCCATTTTAAGCTATATGCAAAACAACTATAAGACGGTTACCTTAGGCGAGCTATCGCATCGTTTCCATTTTACCGAATCCTATTTAAGCAAATTGATAAAGGCATCCTCGGGCCTCACGTTCAGTGAAATTCTGCAAACCATCAAGCTGCACAAAGCGATAGAACTGCTTGACAGCTCCGATATGAAAATTCACAATATCAGCGAGTCGATTGGCTTTGAAAACAACACTCACTTTATTCGAACGTTCAAAAAGGCATACGGCGTTTCGCCAAATCAATATCGAAAACAAATGCCAAAAGGACCGAACTAGACGTTCAGTCCTTCTGGCAACTTATGTTTGTAACTAATGATGTTGTTGCCGTCCCCCTCCATGACCTCCCGCTTCGCCATGGGGAGACGGATTGCCATGACCCTGATTATTATGGGTAGAACCGTTTTGTACGGTAATAACAATGGTTTCGCTGACGATGTCTGTCCCGTCGAACACTTGGAAAGTTACGTTATACGATCCTGCCTGCTTATGATTAGGCTTCCAACGGAAGGTCCGTGTGTCAGGATTGAAGCTTGCCCCAGCGGGAAGATCGATTGCAGTGAAGGTTAATTCGTCACTATCCGTATCTAACGCTGTGATCTGGAATGACAATTTCTTACCTTCCCTCACTGTCTTGTTGCCGATTGCTGCGAGTTCAGGCTCGTTATTTCCATTTATTACATTCACGCTATCTATCCATACCGTTCCCGATCCGCCGTTTCCGAGCACTTTCAAACTAAGTGATTGGACTTCGTTCCAGTTCGAAGGGATCGTGTACGTTAAGGCCAGCCACTCCCCTTTGACCGGATCGGATACCCAGCCGAGCTGATGCCATTGCCAACCATCATGCAGCGAGTCCACTTGCAAGGCTGTCGCGTCCGCCGCTTCGTCGATGTACACATGGTACGTAATCTCGTCGCCTGGTTGCAGTTCGCTTGCAGGTGCAGAGATAACAGGGATGCCAGGGTCTATATTCGTTGAATATTCAACCTTCAAAGCATATTCACCAGCGTAAGTCTGCCTCCCATCCTTTGTCCCCGTTGCCTCGCTTACCGTCCATCCTTGCAGCCCCTCTTCGAAGTTAAAGGTCGCTAAATCTGGTTCAGGCTCAACCGTCGTTCCGTTCGTTACATCCACGCTGTCCACCCATACCGTTCCCGGACCGCCGTTCCCTCTTATATACATACCAGCGGTATGGATTTCCACCCAATCCGATGGAATAGTAAAGGTATAGGATATCCACTGATCCTTCGGAGGATTCTGAATATGTCCTTCAGGAAAATCTACCCACTGCCATCCGTCATGCATGCCTGCGAATTGTAAAGCCGTTACATCAGAACTTCCGTCAATATATACGCGATACGTAACCACGTCACCAGGCCTCATCTCACTTACGGCTGGAGAAACGTTCGGCACTAAGACGTCTGTTATGGTTGAGAATTGTATCTTTAAAGATGACTCCCCGGCATAAGCCTTCGTCATATCTTGCGTACCGGTTGCGTGTTCAACCTTCCAGCCTTGAAGACTCGATTCAAAGTGGTAGGTTGCCGTGTCCGGCACACTGGATGAGTTGTAAATATTAATAGTCAGAACCGGATCGTTGCCCGAACTGAAATCGAATGTTATTGCAGTCGTTCCTGAGAGTTGCCCTGCGAGATAACTCTTGAGAAGAGTAACCGTCGTTCCTGATACTGTATAGTCAGACCCTTCGGTAAGCGATTGACTGCCGTTTCTTACCCCAACCAAAGAATTCCCGTTAAGCGTCATTGCAACCTCAATATCCGTTTGATTGCCTTCCGCTTTATCAAACTCGGCTGTCAACGGGGTGATCATCGAGCCTCGTGTGAGCTGTATGCTGTCAACCCAAGCAGCTCCTTCATCGCCGTTTCCTATTATTCTGAAGCCGAATGACTCTATCGTATTCCAGTCATAGGGCACCAACCATGTATACGTATACCACCAATTTTTCAGAGTGGTGCTTTCTGTTCCGAGCACGGTCTGCTGATCACCGTCATGTGTGCCATAAAACTCCAACGTGTTCGCATCTTCGAGACGATCTATGAAAATACGGTAAGTTACTAGATCCCCCGGCCGCAGATCGGCTGCGTCCAATTTCACGTCAGGAGCGGACTCCTCTGCGCTGCTGGCGTATTCGATTTTTAACGATGCTGCCCCTAGGTAGAACTTGGTTGTGTCTTGCGATAGCTCGGCATGGGTTGCAGTTACTCCTTCTAAATCCGCTTCGAAATTGTAGGTAGACGTATCCGGAACAATAGCTGTATTCTTAACCACAATATCAAGGACGGGATCAATCCCGTTATCCATATTGAATGTTAAAATAGTCGTGCCTGCCGCCAATGCGTCCAAGTAACTCTCATTGATCGTAACGGCAGTTCCCGACACCGAATAGTCGGTTCCTTCAGCCAAAATAGTCGAACCATTCACAATTTCGATTAAGGCGTTGCCCTTCAACGTCATGTCGACGGTAATATCGGATGGAGATTCCGGATCATAGGCCGCTGTCATCGGCGCAATGACCGCATTCAAGTCCTCGTACCCGGCTGGATCACCGTAAAGAATGCCTCGGCCATTGGTTCCCACATAAAGACGTCCGTATACCTTCGGATCTCCGGTAATATCCTGAATGCTGCCGAATTGATGCTGCTCATCATTCACCCTCACCCAAGTCGCGCCTTCATCATCGGATCGGAAGAAACCATACACGCCATCTATTGTTCCTGTAATAAATAGGGATGGATAGGACTTAGACGGTGCAGACTTGCCAAACCCCAGTCTAAACGCATCGGTCACGTTACTTATCTTTGTAAATGTCGCTCCTGAGTCGGTGGATCGGTAAAGTCCGCTTGACCCTCCGGTTAGCCAAAGATGCCCCTCCTGCCCAAATACAGACTTCAATACTCCATCGTCTAGAAGCCAGCTTTGAAGGGCGGGTACGCTAGCCGACGATTCCACAAACGATGAGCCGCCATTCGTCGACACGTACACTTTACCGTTAGACGGAACATAAATATAAGCCTTATTCGGGTCCACCTTGTCAGTGACCGGTCTCACTCCGGTCGCCGTTACCCCTGAGCTAGGCGTCCATGTAGCTCCTGAATCGGAAGAAACGTAAACCCCTTTGCCTACCGGACTCCATAAGATTCTCGTTCCATCGGCATTAATCGCAATTTTCCCGCCGCTGGTTACTCCGGGAGGCTCTGTCTCGAAGTTACGCCAGGTTATGCCTCTATCTGTGGATATAAGTCCATTAACAAATCCGCCAGCGGAATACTTACTTGTCCTGACGACAATGTTAGTCGCCAATTCCGCGTAGTCGATGCTTTCATTACTGCTGAATTGCGGACTGTAAGGACCGCTTGAAGGCGAAGCGTCGAGATTGTCGTGTCGGAATCCGGTCACATCTCCCATTGCACTGAACAAGTAAGGGCCTACCGGAGGACTCTTGATCTCAACCGGTACCGTTTCTTCCATGCCAACCGTCTCGAATGACCATACAACCGGATCATTGGAATCTGCATCTTCGAGATTTTCCGTCATATAAGTGCCGTAACCAGTAACGAAAATGGCTTTGTTGCTGTCAAAAGGATCAATCTCCACGCTCGTAATCCAATGAGGCCCCATCCCGGTAACCAAGCTTGGATAAGCCGTTCTAGTTTCATCGCGAATGCCCGTTGTCAAAATACCGGTCCAGCTGCTGCCGCCATCCGTCGTTCTGAATATTTCATCCGTCGGCGTATAACGACAAAGCGTGGACAGGATCAATGTGTCCGGGTTTTGCTTGTCCAAAGATATTCCGCTAAAGCCATGCGTTGCACCTGTACCGGGCGGTGTAATGTCGGTCCATACGCCGGTAGACAAGTTGTATTTGTAGACGGCTCCGCTAGTTGCGTCGTATGGACCGCCTAACGAGCCTGGGTTCGAAAACCCGGAATACGTAATGTACATCATATCGCCGTTAACCGCATAACGCATTGGAACGTACTCTTCTGGCTGACCCCCGATGGAGCTCCATGTACTGCCGCCGTCATTGCTTCTATAGAGGCTGCCTGCTGATTCGTCTGTAGCACCTACGATTATTCGCTGGCTCGCTGTGCCCGATGACGAACTGGAAGAATCAATAAACACGAAAGAAGTTCCTGCTGCCGGAAAGGACGTTACTTTGTTCCATGAAGCCCCTGAATCCGTACTTTTCCACAATCCGTCCTTGTTAGAACCCATCCAAAGCACATTCGGAAGATTCGAGTCTACCTGCAGCCTTTCACCGTTCCCTCTCCCAAGCTGATTTCCTCCCACTTTGAATGGCAACGGCGTTCTCGTCCATGTAGCTCCTTTATCGGATGAAGCAAGCAGGGAGCCGTAACCCGCCCATGACTCGTAATACAGCCCTGTCATCAAATAAACTTTGTCCGGATCGGTAGGATCCGGCGCGACGCTAAGTATGCCCGTGTCGTTCACGTCCGTCCGCCCGATATCATCATTTAGCGGTATCCAGGTTTTGGACTGGGGTTCCCAACGGTAGGCCCCGCCAACGTCCGTGCGCGCATATAACAAGCCGTTCTCCGCAGTACCGTATACGACAGCGGGCACATAGCCGCCGCCATTAATCTGTACGCTCTTCCACTGGTAACTCTCGGAAGCAAACGCACTTGTCTCTGCGTCAGCCGCCTCCACTTCTGGGCTCGGAACGACCAAGGCCCATAGGATCGTTGCAATCAGAATGAGCGTATACACAACCTTACTTTTGCCAAAAGCTAATTTCATCGCTACACCTCTTCGTTTAAAATGACTTCTGACTCCTACTGACTAGTTAGCTGCTCGCCCCCTTCACACATTTGAAAGCGCTTCCTTCAAGAAATATGATAGTCTAAATATTTCTAAAATCATTAACATCTGCCATCCAATCGAATTGACATTTTATGTACACTGGAAGCACGAAAAAAGAGCACACCAGTGCTGGTGCGCTCTTTCGCCAACTGAAACCTATTTGCTATCTCACCGTTGTTCCGCTTTCCTCGACAATCGCAAAACCCCAGCCGTCTAACTCGATTTGCTCGCCGGAATCGATGCTCCGATCGGACAACAGCTCGATCCCGTTCCCATAGGGGTAGGAGAAAGACTGCCGATCACTAGAATAGTTAAAGTAATAACGAATGGTTCGCCCCGCTTCATTTACGCCACTCTTGACGATCAATGGAAAGCGAAGCTCTTGGTCCGGGCCATATAAGCCCGCTGCCTTGCAAGCTCGCTCTAACACTTTCCCCGCAACCTCCGGACTTGGCACGTAACCGATATAGGTGGAAGTACCAAGACCGTATTGGTTTTCCGTAATCGCTGCATATTTGCCCCAGTAAGGATGATCATACCAGGCGAGTACCTCAGCCGTAGTCGGAGTGAGGAGCTCCATCCAGACGTCAACCTTGTTAGACTCCTCGTCAATACCAAAAGGATTGCCTTTGAGCGATACCTTATTCGGCTGTACGAACTGACTATATTGAATACCGCATGCCTTTTCTATAATAGCCGGCTGAATGCTAGTCCGAACCTTGATATGCTCGTTGGCAAACCCGCTCTTAAACGTATACACAACATGGCCGCCATTTTCCACGTATTGGTTCAGCTTATCGAGAAGTTCGTCCGAAGCTGCATAAAGCGCCGGTACGACAATGAGATCATAGTTCTCGAACAAGTCATAAGAGCTTGGATACAGCAGATCGCAACCAATATTCATCTCATATAACCGGTCATAGAGCAGACGAACCATTTCGTTATAACCGACTTTTCCTCCAGGCAACTTGAACCATTCAAGCGCGGTTAACGCCTCGTTACTGACAAGGAGGGCCGCCCGGTTCGCCTTCTGCAAATTGATGAGATTAGCAGATAGCCGCTTGAAATCGCGACCAACCGTTATCGCTTCCTCATAGGTTGGATTCGTCCCCATATCATGGCTGAGCAAGCCCTTCCAATACGTTTCAGCGGAGTTATGGATTGAATGCCAGTGCCAGTATGCGACCATGTTAGCTCCGGAGGCCAGATGGCTGAAGGCTTGAAGCCGAAGCTGGCCCGGATAAGGCGTCCAATTCGGAAACGCTTGGGCTTGCGTCTCAAGCACGAAGTAATTATTCCCCTTCAGAGAACGAGTAGAGTCGCCGCCAAACGAGATTTCCTTCCCTGTCAGCTCGTCCTGCGAGGGATGATAAATATCAACGCCAGCTATATCGAGCGCCTTTGCTGCTTCGAAGTGATCGACATCCTTCTGGACACCGAACGAATGGCCCCGCCAATCAAAATCGAAGTTATGCGTCACAAACTGATTGGGCTGCTTATACTCATTCACAATGGAAACTTGCCAAGCTAGAAAATCAGTAACCAACTGACGCTGGAATCGTGAAAATTCCGCGCCGAGACTGCCATTGATCGTGCCGACAGTAGAAGGGAAATCCTCCCAGCTGTTGATTCGGTTACTCCAATAGTCGAAGCCGAATTCCTGATTAAGCCGCTCCACCGTCCCGAATTTTTCCTTCATATACTTAATGAACCGATGCTGAACATTAGGACCGCTCGTATGGTAATGCTTGGTCTCGTTATCCACCTGGTAACCGATAACGGCAGGGTGGCTGCATACTCGGCTTATCAGCTTGCGGATAATCCTCTCCGAATAGAAGAGATAAGTCGGATTGATGATATCCATAATCTGTCTTGCTCCGTAACGTCCCGGCCCGCTCGGTGTCTCGGCCAGCACGTCCGGATGCTCCTTAACCATCCAAGTCGGCACGGCATATGTTGGCGTGCCGACGATCACATGAATACCCGCTTTATGCAAAGCATCAAGCACGCGATCAACACTCGTAAAGTCGAAGACCCCATTTTGCGGTTCATGAGTACTCCATGTCGATTCCGCAATGCGGACGACATTAATACCGGCAGCCTTCATCATTCGAATGTCTTCCTCAAGGCGCTCATAGGGCATATATTCGTCATAGTAAGCGACGCCATAATAGAGTTGTTGTTGCACCGTCCATCTCTCCTTTAAAATCATCATGTTGATTTTCCTACCTTTATTTTAAAGGACGATTGGACTTGGATAAATGACAAAAACATGCGACCTGTATTAAAATATTGTCATTGGGATGTTAGAAACAAACTAAATTAATAGAGATCACATTCAATTAAATCAAAATATTGCGGCGTAAGGAGTTATTCATGAACGAACATATCTTTCTGCCAAAGCCATTATTCCCTAGACATGTATGCTTTCCGGATTATATCGGAGGTTTCAGCGAATTTCCCGATCATCTTGTCAATCGCGAGTTCCAAACGCAAGAATTTAATCTCCATCGCAATTATAATTTGCATGTCGTGCTGGATGGCAAAGGCTACCTTGTCACGGAAGGCAAACGTTATGAATTAGGGAAAGGACAAGGTTTCTTATATGGACCAGGCATGAGACAAAAATATTACTCTGATTCAAGTGAGCCTTGGAACATTCGGTGGATTCATTTTTACGGTGAGCGGCTAGAGGAGCTATTAGATAGCAGAGGGCTTGATGAGCCTTGGTTGTTTTCCTTATCCAACTTATCGTCCATCGAGAGCTTAATCGAAAAATTGCTGTCATTGGGCAGAACCTATCAGATTGATGATGAATATACCGTAGCTTCTGCTTTGTATGAACTGTTAACAAGGCTGCAGACTACATCCGATCGGCTGAACGTGCCTATTAATCATGCTTCCGATAAAATCCGAGCTGTCGCGAATTACGTTCGATCCCATAGTCATGAGTCCTTCTCTATCGACAAAGCAGCTGCGCTCGCTGGATACAGCACGCATTACTTCAGTCGCAAATTCGGCCAGACGTTCGGAAAATCTTTTCCGGATTTTTTACTGGAAGCCCGTCTTATCCAAGCCAAACGCCTTCTCGCCTCAACCCAGCTGTCCGTAAAGCAGATCGCGCTGGATACAGGCTTCTCGCAAGCCAGCTACTTTAGTGCATGCTTCCGTCAGCTAGAGGGGATGACGCCGTTACAATTCCGAAGCCTCCATAGGATAGGCGAAGAATAATATATTAAAAAAAAGCATCGTCGGGCATATTGGCCTTAACGATGCTTCATTTTTATAGGGAGCTCCAAGCACTCGCTAAGGATTCGTATTCAGCTCGAGTAATATTCAAGATGGAACCATGCCTTTTGAGCGTATCTCCAAAATCATATTCATTCTCGCTCAGAACTCGGAAGCGACCGCTGGATAAATCATCAGTGACTAATGGCAAATAGCCTTTCTGAGCCGCAAATTGATCGATCAGCAGACACCACTCGTTTCGGTCATTGAATTTGAATACAGCCGGCCCTTCCACCCCAAGAATGCTATCCAACATCGGAGAATTCAGATCAACGAACGATGAGCGGGACAACGAACGGCTATGTTCAACGGCTATGCACTTCTTCGTTTCATCTTTGGAGAAGCGGTAATAAACGCCCCCCTCCTTGATGATTGTTGTATCAATAATATGATTTTCTCGTTCGATGTAGATTTCTGGCTTAGAGAAACTCTTAAAATCTTTCGTTCTGGAACTGTATATGATTTGTTTGGCCGGTTGCTCATCCTTTTCGACCATGGATGCCCAAAATATCAAATGTTCCTCAGTTTCCTCGTCGTAAATGGATTCTGGCGCCCATACACATCCTGCACCGGGAAGATCTATCTCAATGCTTCTTTCCTGAGACCAATGAACAAGATCCGAGGATTCCCAGACAATGATTGCGCGGCTTCCGCTATATTGTGCGACGTCCCAGCCCTTCCCGCCGGCAATACGCAAATCCGTTGCAATGATGTAAAATTTCTGATCCAATGGAGAACGAATAATGAACGGGTCTCGCACTCCGCATTCCCCAATGGCAGATTTCAATACAGGCTGGCCATTATTCAAATCCTTCCAATGCAGCCCGTCTTGACTCAAGGAAAAATAAACTTGTTCGCCGCCTTCATCCTCAACGGTAAAGTAAACAAACAGATAGGCTTCAAACGGTTGATCTTTCAACGGATCGAATGACATATGCTTTCCTCCAACATTAAAGTATTAAGAATCCATGCTGCTATACATTCGCTGACTCCACGGTATGCAAGGTTATTCGGCGAATTGGTTTTGAAGTAATTCGATGGAAAACGGCTTGTTTCTCCCCGGTAAAATGTTTCTCCACCGCCATGGCCGCGTCGGCATCAATCGTAGTTGTTCCCTTGCGGAGCGGCGTCGTTTCCAGAACGATTTCACCGTCCCGAATCTGATCGCGGAATCGCGACAAGCCGATCTCCCATGGCGCTCCATTGTGGAAATGATCGTGGAACAACTGCCCTCCGGAAAAGGCATAACCTACATTCCCCGTATACTCGATACTTAAGAGAATATCGTCCACATCCTGCAGCATGCTGCCATCGAATCTCACAACTACTTTGTGGTCATGCAGCCGTTCGACAACAAGCGAGTCATGAACAACCGGCATTTGGATTGTATACGTACGGAACTGGCCTTCTTCTTCCGAGTTAAGCTTGTCTGAATTCGAGATCGACTTCCATAAAGCTGCCGAATCATCTTGAATAAACTCTCTGAAAGCAAACTGCTTCTCTCCAGTTACGAGGAACTCCAGTGTCGATCCATTTGCGATTAGCGGAACCTCGGAGAAGAAAACACGCCGCTTCCCAGCCACTTCTGTTTCCCACAGTGCAGCGGCTTCCTTGGCCGACATAACGTAAAGCCTTATTTCCCGTTTGCCCTCACGCGTGATACGAATCAAGCCGGAAGAGTCGCGCTCTACGACCACGGTAGAAGTACCACTGGGTTCACGCTCTACCTTGCCCCCTTCAACACAAATATGATCGAGGTCTCCTGTGTCGAATGTAAACTCTCCGTCTATACCTTCCGCCAAGCCGAAGAAAAACGTCACCGCAAGGTCCGACTCCAGGAACGTAACAGGCTGCGCGGTTGCATATTGCAAATTCAATCCGTCCAGATCGAAGTTGAACGGCAGCATCATAGCAGTATTCCGACGTATGTCGAGCGACGAATTGCGCGGGAACGAAAGTTTATGTTCCCCGAGACCGACCGTGAAGCGCACATTCTCGTGCGTGCGCATGTTGACGTGATCTTGATAATTATTAATAAACAAATAACCTGAATTGCCGTCAGAACGAATCGCATATCTAAGCACGTCCGTATTGTCCGGCGTGATTGACTCCGCTCCATCCGGGAGCACCGTAGCGAGCGGTGCCAGACGATCGCCGAACCGATGCAGGAAATAATGCAGGGGGCGCAGCAGATCATTGGATGGCCGGATTTGGCCAAACTCGCCGATCGGCGCCTGGAAATCGTAAGTGATTCGCGGGGTGGTGCTCTCGTTCAAATAACCGGTCTTCCCGATCGGATTCGTCCCGCCGTGGAACATATAGTAGCCTACGAAATTACAGCCGCCTGCGATCTTCACCAAGCTCATCGCGACGACACTCACTGGTTCTACCTGAAATCGCGACAAATACCAGGTCTGCATCCCTCCGCCCATCTCGCAGCACGCAAATGGGTATTTCGATTTCGGATACTTCGGCTGAAACTCGCGGCTCACGGATTCCTCGTCGTGATAGCTGACGAACACATACTCACCAGTAGGCTTCTGATGAGGATTATCAGCGCTAATACTCCAAGGCGTATAGGCGTATCCGCCGTATAGAGGCAGAACTTCGTCCTCCAACAACGGCGCTGCCCCCCATCCCGTACTGGTATAGATCGGAGCAACCAAGCCCGCTTCGACCGCAACCTGTTTCAGCAGCCTCATATGTTCTCTGCCTTCACTGCCTCCGCGTCCTCCGCTTAGGTACTCATCCCCTTGCTTGGCCGTCAGCTCCCATAGCGCAGATGCCGCGTAGAGCTCATTCTCAAGCTGAATGCCGATTACAGGGCCTCCGTCCTTGTACATCATTCCCTCCGCCTGCTTGCCGATTTCATCAAACAAGCGGCGAACATAATGCATATACCCTTCATCGTTGGAACGGACGTCGAACGTCCTGCCGAACAGCCAATCCGGCAACCCGCCATTGCGTACTTCGCCATGACAGAATGGACCAACCCTGAGAATAACATAGAGTCCGTGCCGCTCGCAAAGCTTTATGAATTTACGTAAGTCTCGGTTTCCCTGCCAGTTGAAGCTGCCTTCCGTTTCTTCATGGTGATTCCAGAAGATATAGAAGGCCATGACGTTGATCCCCGATATTTTCATCTTTGCGATTTCCGTCCCCCAGTCGGACTCCGGATACCGCGAGTAATGGAATTCTCCGCAAATCGCAAAAAACGGTTTATCGCCAAGCTCCATGTAGTAATTCGTAAATCCGATCCCGACTCCTTCAGGATTCGTACCTCCAAGCCGTAGCGATGATGGATAAATCGATTTAGGGGTAATTGGGGCATTAATCATATATTCCATTACGAAGCTCCTCTCAGTAGATAGCCAAACAGAGCGGAACAGAAGTCCCGCCTGCTTGGTTGCCTATATGGATTCTAATTATTATTGATTGGAAGGCCAAGCGAACTTGATACCCAGCTTCGTCTTCGCTTCCTGGAACGCTTTGTTTTTATAATCGAACAATTGTTGATAACCGAGCTTGTCTTCCTGCGCCGGCATCTCTTGGAACAGCGTCTCCACTTCTGCTTCGCTCTTGGCCAAAATGATTTTAGCCGTCATTTTTGCACGGTAATCCTTGATTTTTGCCTCAATACCCGCTTCGGTCGTTCCGCCCTGTACCGTCGTCGCCTCGAAGGCTAGATCGTCATACGCGAATTGCTCAAAATATTGATCATGCTGGGCTACTAGCTTATCGAAATCGTTGAGCGGAGCTGGCGACGTACGTTTGATCGGTACCCAGTTCAATAGCCATCCGAACGTGTCGTTGCCGTATTTGCGTTTTGCGGCATCCGCGTCTGCAGCGAAATCATTGATACGTTGTTCCGTATATTTGACTCTGCCATCCTCGTCATAATCCCACGCGACGCCTTTCGGTCCATAGAAGATGTTAAGCGACATTTCATCGGTCGACAAATATTCGAACAAGCGAACAATTCGCTCTTGATATTTGCTCTGGCTTCCGATTAACGATAACATCCATCCGGACAAAGGACTTGGCGTGAAATTCCATTCGTTCCCCGCATCGCCTTTCATTGGTCCAACCGGAACATACACGGCATTATTGTCATTCGCATAGAGCGCATCCCATTTCAGAAGCGATCCCGACTTGGCAAATACGCTTCCCGCCGATACTTTCTCGACCTTCTGTTCGTCCGTCAATGTCAAGCTGTCTTGCGGCAGCAGACCTTCCCTGTACAATTGGTTCAGGAATTTAAAGGCTTCAAGCGACTCCGGCGTCCGAATCGTATCCTGCCAATTGCCATCCTTCGATTCTGGCGAAGCACCGAAAAATTGCATAAGGTTGTAATGATCAAGATACGCAGGAACCATGTTAAAGCCGTTATATTTGATACCGGCATCCTTCACTTTTTTCAATGCATCGATCGTACCTTGTTTCGTATTGAAATCCTCTGGCTTGATGCCGAGTTGATCCATGATATCTTTGCGGGCAACCATATCGACGTGAGTCGCCAGCGTATCGACGCCCTCCTGCATCTGCTCCTTGGCGTAGAAGAAGTTAGGAAGTCCATAGAAATGGCCATCTTCATTCCGATACCAGTCTTGAATGGACTGCGGGACTTTGAAGTCCGGCGTGTACTTCGCAATCAATTCATCCAGCGGTACGACCAGTCCCGATTTCTCCAGTACTTTTCTTTGAGGAGCGATATTCCACACTGTCACTACGTCGGGGATGCTGCCGGAAGCAATCATCGCGCTCAATTTTTCCTCATTGCCGCTTATAAATTCGACAGTAACACCTGTTGCGTCCGTAACCATTTTGTCGACTAGAACGTTCTCGACGTCCCATTGCTTCGTGTACCAATCGGCTGCCACGAACCATTTGATCTTAACCGGCGTATTGTCGACCTTCTCATCTTCGGTTTTATTACCCTCCTGCTGCTCGTTCCCGGCATTTGCGACCTTGTTGTTACCCGAATTTTCCTTTTCTCCCGAGCATGCCGCCAATAATGTAGCGAATAAAGCCATAATTAACATCAATGTCATTGACTTACTCATCTTGCGCATTCTTTTGCCTCCCCTTAATCTAAGTATAATTGTATATTTGTTAATCCGCTTCCCTTGATTGGAATGCGGAGATTAACCTTTAATGGAGCCAATCATGATTCCTTTGACAAAGTAACGCTGCAAGAAAGGATAAATGACGAGTATAGGTGCCGTCGTCGCGATCATCATCGCAAGTTTAAGCGTCTCCGGACTCAATTTTTTGGCCTGTTCCGGCACAGCATTGGCTGCTTGAGCGCCCATTCCGGTTGCGAAAGAAGCGTCCGTCACAACCCTCATGAGAAACAGCTGGACCGTCTGAAGCGATTCCGACGTTGTGAACATAAGAGAATCGAAATACGAATTCCAGTGACCGACACCGTTAAACAGCGCGATAGCTGCACAAGCAGGCATCGCAAGCGGTAAAATAAACCGCCAAAATATTCTATACTCTCCGGCTCCGTCGATCTTAGCCGATTCGATAATCGACTCTGGAATGGAACGAAAGAACGATAACAAGATCATCAGATCCCACACGCCGAACATCCCCGGTATGATAAACACGAGAAAGTTGTCCAACAATCCGAGATCCCTATAGAGCAAATAAGTAGGTACAAGACCGCCCGCGAAAAACATGGTGATCATAATGTAGATCATATAAACCGACTTGCCCTTTAAGTTCGGACGCGATAGGCCATAGGCCACCAATGCCGTGAATAATACATGCAGCAATGTACCCAGCAAGGTGCGCGCCGCCGTAACCAAATAGGCATTATAAATGGATGGATCGGAAAACACCCCTATGTAGTTGGCCAACGTAAACTCCCTCGGCCAAAAGTAGACGCCGCCTCTCATGTAATCAAGACCCTCATTTAATGAGCCTACCAAGGAGAACCAAAACGGAGCGATGGTTAGAACCATGATCGCGATCATTACGACCCCGTTGAATATTTCGAATACCTTTTCCCCACTGCTTTTTACGGTCATTTCCGTCCCTCCTTTAGAACAAGCCTTTGTCGGTAATTTTTTTGGACACGTAATTTGCGCCAAGCAGCAGTAGGACAGCAACAATTGATTTAGCGACGCCTACCGCAGTCGAGTACGAATATCTCATCTGCTGCATGCCGGTTTTGTATACATAGGTATCAATCGTTTCGCTCGTATCCAAATTTAAAGGGTTTTGTAGAACTAGAATTTGTTCAAACCCTGTATTGAGAATGGCGCTTATTGCAAAAATCAACATAATAACGACCGTACCCATAATGCTTGGAATGGTGACATACCACATCTTCTGCAGCCGTCCCGCCCCGTCGATCGTTGCCGCTTCATACATTTCTTGATCTACGCCCGAGATGGCCGCGATATAAATAATGGCTCCCCAGCCGAGCCCTTTAAGCACTTCACCAGCGACAAGAATGATCCAGAAATTATCGGCAACTCCAAGGAAGTTAATCGGTTCGGACAGCACTCCCAGCTTGAGCAGCAAGAAATTAAGTATTCCGTTTGACGGCGACAGGATCGTAATAATCAGACCCCCGAACACAACCCACGAAACAAAGTGCGGCAGATAAGAGATCGTCTGCACAAACCGTTTGAACTTCTGACTGGAGATTTCATTCAACAGTAGGGCAAAAATGATCGGAGCCGGAAATCCGATTAGCAAATTCAATCCGTTGATAGCCAGCGTATTACGCATGACCTGCATGAAGTTTGGATCTGTGAAAAACTCTTTGAAATGATCGAGTCCGACCCAGGGAGAGCCTGTCACCCCTAGAAACATGTCATAGTCCTTGAATGCGATCAAAATACCGTACATAGGGATGTAAGCGAATACGAAAAGAAAAATGAGTGCTGGCCATACCATACTCTGCAGTTCAAACTGCGTTATCAGTCGATACCATCTTCCCGAACGTATTTCCGTATTCTCGGCCTGCTTTGCCGTTTTCACCACACTACTCATTATTTCCACCTCCTTGCTATTCTTAAAATGTTACCGCTTGCAAGCTCGTTATCATCATAATCCAGCAGAGGTCCTCAAAAAAATATCACAGTTTTCGAAATGATACCCTGATTTCAGGTTTGCTGTGAAAACGCTTCCGAACGTTGTATACTTCAATAAAACACTTCGACAGGAATTTGGTGAACACATCATGCGGCCATATAGCTGGGATAAACTTAGCATCAAACAGCGTCTTACCGTCTCTTACATCATCTTCATACTCATTCCGTTCTGCCTATTATCCGTGCATTCCTATATTCAAAGCCGAACATACCAAAAGGAACAAACGGCCAGTAATATGAAGCAGACGCTTTCTATTCTTAAGAGCGGCATGGAAGGAAAGCTGGATCTAGTGGAGAGCGTCAGCCAAAGCATTACCTATAATGCGAGATTGCATGTCTTTCTAGAGGATCCATTCGAGAATCAGAACGGCTCCATGGAGGAATATCTCCAGTTCATCAACCCTATTGTTTTTTATGGCGTGCAATACAATCAGGTGGACATAACGAGCATTAAAGTTTATATGAACAATTACAGCATCCCCGAAGGATTCGGAAGCTTCTATCACGATACGGCCGTTCAGGGAACGAGCTGGTACGATTCTTTCATTGAATCAGAGAAGAGGTCTCTCTGGATCTCCCTTCCCGAGGAGGGCACGTATGAATATTTGCAAAAAATTGTTACCATGGAAGGCCATTTCCTCGGAGTCACCCGTGTAACTCTTCTTAAACAAAGCCTGCTTGCATCTTTGGATGAGACATCTGTAGACGGTTCTGGGGTATTTGTTGCGGATTCAGCTCAGCGGTTATTGTATGCCAATACGGAGGATTTTCTATCGCCTGCAATCGTGAATCGTTCATTAATCGATGATCAATTCGAGCAGAACGGGAGACTCTATATACAAGATCAAGTGAATCGGCTTCATATAACGGTCGGGATGGCACAGAGTCTCCCCCGCTCGCTGCAATCGTATCAACTACTGACTACGGCTGGTTTCATTGCGGCGATAGTTCTATCCATCTTTCTGTTCTATCAGGTGCTCAAAACAACTTTCGTGAAAATCAAAGCTAGCATCCGTTCCATGGATTATTCCATCCGCACGGGATTTGTCGAAATGATCCCCGTGGAAAGAAATGATGAAATCGGCGTTATTTCCGAGAAGTTCAATACGCTTCTTGTTCAGATCAACAGCCTGGTAAGCGATATGATCAAGCGGGAAACGGTGCACAAGGACGCGCAGCTTAGAGCGCTCCAAGCCCAGATCAATCCTCATTTCATTTACAACACGATCAATGTATTCAGCGCCAAGACGGAATTAGCCGGTCTGTATGATGTCTCGGAAGCGTTCGCCGATTTCGGCCAAATGCTCCGTTACAATATGAACGGCCAGTCCGAATATGCAACAGTAAAGCAGGAAATCGATCATGTATTACGTTATTTCCGGCTGCAAAAGCTGAAATATGGCGAACGGCTTCAAATGGAATGGACTTGCGATTCCGAGTTGCTCGGCCAGTCAATCATCCGTTTCATTTTGCAGCCAGTGGTGGAAAATAGCATCACACATGGGATGAGCAACCGAAAGGATATGGTCATTACCGTAGACGTCAACTTAAATGATCGCAACGAGATCGTAATCGTTATTATGGATAACGGCTCAGGCATCTCAGCAGCCCGGTTAACTGAACTGAATCAGTATTTCCAACGCGGGCAAGATGTCATTGGGCCTCTGACTTCACTCGGTTCGATGGGGACAGGTATCGGATTAGGCAACATTAATAACCGGCTGCGCCTCTTCTACGGGGATTCCTATACAATTAGGCTGGAGAGCATGGAAGGCCGTTTTACCAAAACCTTGCTAACCGTTCCTTGCCATAAACCAAAGGAGGGGTACCATTATGTTGAATCTTATGATCGTGGATGACGAAGAGCTGATTCGCGAAGAGATCAAATCCAAAATCACGCGTATTTCGCACCCTGCCATAGGCAACATTATGTTGGCTGCCGACGGTATAGAGGCGAAGCGGTTTTTGCGCGAATATAAACCTGAAATTGTCATATCGGATATCCGGATGCCGGGCATGGATGGCTTGACCCTTATTCGCGAGTGCTCGCAAACAAACCCCGATGTAAAGTTCATCGTGCTTAGCGGTCATGGCGATTATGGTTATGTCAGGGAAGCGTTCAAATACGGGATCGTCGACTATCTCCTCAAGCCCGTCCGACTATCGGAGCTGGAAATGCAATTGAACAAAGCCATCCTTCAATACACGACTGATACTTCTAAACAGTCATCAACGGCTATTGCCAATTCGTTCGCAAACGAAAGCAGACAATGGCTTAATCGTATCGTAAGCGGCGATGATCTTGATCCACAGCTTGTGAACAAGCTAAACGACACTTATTCAGAAACCTCTTGGCGTATATGCAGGTTTCTGTATGATAACCGGGATGCAGTAGATAGCCAGACTGAGGACAAGATACAAGAATTCTTTAACACCTTGCTCAGCATAAATGGGGAAAGCAAGACGATTACCCCTATCATCCTAAGAACAGATCGTGACGGCGGCATCTTGGCAATTAATCATAGTGAAAGCATCTCAACAGAAATACTGAAATTAAATCTTCACGCTTTGGTTGAACAACTATCACAAGTCACCGGAGCTCGTATTATGGCTGCTCTAAGCGATGCGCGGTCCCTTTCGAATGTAAAGGATGCGGATAGGAAGGCTGTAAATCTTTTATCCTACCGGATCTTGCATGAAGGCTCCTTCGTGCTTGACGAGAATGAGGGCAAAGGGAAAGAAAAGAGGCTCCCCGTTGACAAAAAAGAGATCGAACAGCTAATGGAACATCTCCGTCAGCTTAACTTGGACGAAGCCCGCCAAGGAATAGTCGATTGGTTCCAGACTACCCGGCTTAGGGCGATTGATTCTGCATATATCCGCCAGATGTATCTAATGATCTTATCTGAAATATCCAGATGGCATAGCGATAAGTTGCCAGAGGAAATGATTAGCTCCGAAGATGAATTCAATCGTCATCATTCACTCAATAACATTCGGATTCATCTCTTTAATCAGTTGAGTGCCATCGATCCAGGTGTTCGGCAGACTGGCGTGCGCTCCAGAACAGCAATTGGTATAGTCAAACAGTACATCGAAGAGCATCCTGACGGCGACGTCACGCTAGCAGATGTATCTAACCTGGTAGCCATGAGTTATACGTACTTCAGTTCATGGTTCAAAATGGAAACGGGGCTCACCTTTTCTGCATACGTTACGAGACAGAGAATGGAGAAAGCAAAGCGGGTGCTTGAAGATCCAACGGTCCGTATCAACGAAGTCGCTAATCTGGTTGGCTACGAGAATATTTATCATTTTTCCAGAGCATTCAAAAACTATACGGGAATGTCACCCAAAGAGTATCGGAAGAGCGCGGATGACATCTAATAGCGGCGGTTTCTCAAAAAGAAAGCGAGTCTCGAAGGTTATATAACCTCGAAACTCGCTTTCATTGCTTAGCTCAAATCAATACGACACGGAACCCCATATTCCCCGTCGAGCTGTCCGGTGTATTGCTGCTTCTAGCCGCAAGCCGATAGCGGTTGCAATAAGATCGATGGCATAAATACGAGCCTCCCCGCACCGAACGATTTTCCGTTGGTTCGTCAAACAGAGGATTTATATCCTTCGTTCTTGTATGATAATGCGGACTAAACCAATCCGCGCACCACTCCCATACATTGCCCGACATATTATAAAGGCCATATCCGTTCGGTTCATAGGCGTCCACGGGTGCAGTACCCACATAGCCGTCGCTTGCATTGTTTTTAACCGGAAATTTCCCCTGCCAAATGTTGCACATATGCTTGCCGTCCGGCTTTAGCAGATCGCCCCATGGATACGTCTTTCTGCTTAACCCGCCTCTGGCTGCATATTCCCATTCCGCCTCCGTCGGCAAACGAGTTCCCGACCATGCGCAATACGCCGCGGCGTCATGCCATGAAACGTGAATAACCGGGGGGTTCATCCGGTCTTCGATTGACGAATCGGGGCCTTCCGGCTTCTCCCAATACGCACCTTCCACGACAAGCCACCAAGGTACTTGCCGCGGCACGTTCACAACGTGCTGACGCGTTTTTTCCGATGCGAGCAAATGAAAAACATAGGACCAGCCGAATTTCTCCGCCTCCGTTACATAACCGGTTTCTCGAACGAACGCGCTGAATTGTTTGTTTGTAACCGCGAATGGCGAGATACGAAACGGATCGACGCTCACTTTCCGAATGGGTCCTTCCCCGTCTGCCGGAAATCCGTCCGCTGCATCCGTCCCCATAAAAAACTCCCCTCCCTCCAAGGAGATGAAGCTGTCATTGGGATGAGAGGAGACAATCGTCTCTTCGGGTTCATATTTCTTTGGAATGGCAACCGTTTGCGAAGCTTGACCTCGGCTGACGGAACAACATGATTGTTTAGGCTCCAGTTTACTCGTCCCTTTCGCTATAAGTTGAGTGGTCATCTAATTAGCGTGCATGAACCTTCCAAAACAGTTTAGCATACCGAATTTCGCTGTTGATAGAAAAACAATTGCTAGTCGATTATAATAAAGGGATTCCCATGCTATTACTTGGAATGAGGTTAACGCATGAACGTATTCTCGCACCAAATCGCTTCTCCGAAGAAGCTCATCTATATGCATGTCGCCCAGCATGGCATGACGTCGAAGGCCGAGCTTATGCCCGTATCCGGCATGACAAGCAGCTCTTTGACCCGTCTGCTGGACGAGATGCTCACGGATAAATTATTGCTGACTTTCCAGGGACAATCCAGCGGAGGCAGAAAACCGATTTTGTACGATATCAATCCGAATTACGGTTATTTCTTCGGTTTGGACATATCGCGCCGTACGTCAACGCTTGGTTTCTTCGACGCCAAGATGAATGCCAAAGCACTTATGCGGTGGCGGATGGACGAGGCGATGTCCCCTCCTGAACTGATTGATTATGTCGTCCGCAGCATCAAGTCCATCATGCAAGACCACCATATTGAACGAAATCAAGTGATCGGTATCGGAGTCGGAGCCGTTGGACCGCTTGAACGCGGCAAAGGAATTATTTCCAAGCCCTCAGACTTCCCGTCCCCAGGCTGGACCCATGTGCCGATCTGCAGCCTTCTGGAGGAGAAAACCGGTATCCCCGCCCGATTAGAGAACGGAGCGAACGCCGCCTTGATCGGCGAACATTGGTCGATGCGCAGCGAAAATCTGCAGCATATGCTTTACGTTCATGCCGGCGTCGGGCTGCGGTCCGCGATGATGTCGGACGGACATATCGTTCACGGCTCCGTCGATATGGAAGGGGCTGTAGGACAAATGGTCATTCAGATGGACGGCCCCCGCTTGCATGACCGCGGCAACTACGGCGCCTGGGAAGCATTCGCCTCCGTTCAAGCGCTCGTGAAACGTGCCCGTGCCGATGCGAAATCCGGACGTACGGATATACCGGGTGCGGCCCATATATCGCCGGAGCGAATTACATATGACATGCTGCTTCACGGCCTTCACGCAGGCAGCGCTTATGCGCAGGAAATTTTCACCCAGTCCGCCGTGCATTTCGGAATCGGGCTTGCCAACTTGATTAATGTGCTTCACCCCGAGACCATTATTCTAGGGGGCACCTTGATTAACAGCAATGAACTGTTTTATCAGACTGCAGTAGATACAGCGCAGCGAAACACTTATTATTATCCCGACTACGTTCCGAGCTTCACGAAAGGAATTCTTCGCGAGGATGCCGTGGCGATAGGTTCGGCACTCCTGATTTGGAAGGACCTCGCAATGTAAATTAACGTTTATCGGACAAGGCTAAAGCATTTTCTCGTGCTTTAGCCTTTTTCATGTTCCGAAATGACTTAATTCCAAATATACAAAAACTAAACTCATTATCTCCTACTTATCTCCCCAATAAGATTTATTTATAAAGATATCCTCAATAGTTTATCCCAATTTGGAATAAAGGTGATATAATAAAGAAAAAGCAAGTACGAAGAGGTGTCAACCATGGAGATGCGCCCACAACACGGTACATCGCGCTTATATGAATTATTTTGGGTTTTTCTCAAAATCGGCCCCGCAACGTTCGGCGGTGGATATGCCATGATTCCGATGATTGAAAAAGAACTGGTGGATAAACGGAAATGGATAACCCGCCAAGAAATGAATGATTTAATGTCTTTGGCGAGCGCGGCGCCAGGGGGTGTCGGCGTGAACGCTTCTGCCTTTCTGGGTTATCGAATGGGCAAGATACCTGGCGCAATCGCTGCGACCCTAGGCATTACGCTTCCCAGTTTTATTATCGTTTTTCTCCTTAGCGCCTTTTATGCAGCCTTCCAGTCCGAGCCTAAGGTAGAGGCCGCTTTCAAGGGCATACATGGCGCAATCATCGGACTCATCGCCGTAGCAGCGTTCAAAATGGGAAAAACAGCATTGTTCGACCTGGGTACTATCCTCATTTCAGTCTGTTCGTTAGCTCTGCTTCTGCTGACCGGGATAAGTCCAACGGCCATGATTCTGATTGGATTGGTTGCAGGCATTATCCTAATCCGCATGAAGAAGCTGCTCGGGCTATCCGTTCAAACCGAAAGATCCCCCAGCGAGAATCCGGCAATGATTGAATATTATATTTAGGGGTGGTTCCATGCTATACTGGCAATTATTCCTCTCCTTTCTAAAGATCGGGCTCTTGTCCTTTGGCGGCGGCTATGCTGTCATTCCTACGATTCAATACGAAGTGGAGCGATATGGCTGGCTGACAGCCGAACAATATCAGCGGAGCGTCTCGCTTGCGGGCATGTCGCCCGGACCTGTCGCAACCAACAGCGCAACGTTAATCGGTTATCAGGCGGGAGGTTTGCCGGGCTCCGTCATTGCTACGGCAGGAATGGTCCTGCCTTCTCTCGTCATCGTGATTCTAATCGCTGCTTTCTTCTATAAAATGAATACGAATATATGGGTCAAATCCTCTTTTTACGGTTTGCGGCCCATTATTACGGGCTTGATCGTATACGCCGCGATTCATTTCGGATTCTCAGGCCAATCCGAGGCCATCTACCATTGGTCTACGTTCGCGACTCTGCTGATAGGCGTCATCACTTTTCTTGCCATTATCAAATATAAAGTCCATCCCATCAGCGTAATCGCGGGGGCGGCGGTCATCGGTATTGTCTTGTTCTGACAGCCATCTTGGTAGACATAGTAACAGGCCACTCAGGACGGGATTCCCGTCGCGAGTGGCCTGTTTGCCGAGCCTATTCGATACCTTGCTCTTTCGCCTTCGCGTTCACTTCTTCGATCATCTTGTCGAGGCCTTTGGACTTATAGCCGTCAACGATCTTCTGCCAGGATTGCTCCACGGGATCCTTCGACATCATCACTTTGAGCAAATCGTCGTGATCGAACACCGTAAAGCTGTCCTTGGTCGGAGTCGACATGTAAGTCAAGCGGATGTCGTATTCCGGCACTTTCGTGTTGTTCAGAATCCAGTCGATGTATTCCACGGCATCTTCTCTAAGGCCTTCATGGGCAATTGCCGGGTTGCTAACGTCATAGCGGTCCGATGTTTCGTATGCAACCAAGTCTCTCAGGAAGCCGGTAGCCGGATACTTCTCTACATGAGGCGTCTTATCCAGCATAACCTTCTTGTCGCCTTCTACTTTGTAGTCCACGCCCTCTATGCCATAAGTCAGGAGATCTTTGCCCTCCGGGGACAGCACGTAATCATACAGCGCCAAGATGCGGTCCAGCTTCTTAGGATCGATCTTTCCGCTGAAGTAGCTCTCGGACCAATACGTTTTGAAGATGGCGTGATTACGCTCTCCGTCAGGTCCTTGCAGAGGCTTCAATACTTTCACGGTTTCCGAGATATCCTTATCCGGGTAGCCGGCAGCCCAACGCTTCGTATTGACGTTCAAATCCAGGTTGATGAATCCGCCGCCGGAAAGCATTGCCGCAGCTTTGCCCGAAGCAAATTTGTCATAGGCGATATCCGGACTTGTCAGCGCAATATCCGGATCAATCAGACCGGTATCATACATATTCTTCATGTTTTGAAGGGCAGGCAGAGCATTCTTGGAGAATACGGCCGGAATGAACTTGCCGTCTTCCTTGATCCATTTGAAATCCGCGCCGCTGCCGTCGCTCGTGGCAACCGGGTTGCCGTACAGCCAGAACAATCCGCCCAGCATCTTCACTTGTGCCGCTGTCAGACCTGTAATCTTCTTGCCTTCCGGATCAGCCTTCACGATCGCTTCAAGCATTGCATTGAACTCATCCCAAGTTTCCGGCTCCTTCGTAATGCCGGCCTCCTGCGCCAAATCCCAACGGTAGTAGACGACGCGGTCAAGCGCGCTCCAGTCCGTGCTCGGGAACATCCTTCTCGGAATCGTGTATTGTTTGCCATCGACGGCCAGCCCCGCAATGTCCGGAGCTTCAAAATATTTCGCTAGGTTTGGAAACTTCTCCAAGTCCGGCAGAGGAGCAACGACGCCTTGCTCGACCCACTTGCGTTGATACTGCGTGCCGATTGCGTCGATCGCGAATACGTCGGGCAGTTGTCCGGACGCGGCCCACATCTGGATTTTTTGGCCATAGTCATCCCAAGTCGTATTGATCGGTTTAATGGTAATATTGAATTTTTCCAAAATTTCCTGCACGATCGGGTCCTTCTCGATCTTGGTGGCTTCCGCTTCTACATCCCAGAAAGCAACGGAAATTTCCATCGGGTCCTTATACGGGTCGTCCTCGCCTCCCGCGCTCGAATTCGTCGTTGCCGGGCTCTCGGACGGTTTCTCGTTCCCATTGCCGCCGCAAGCCGCAAGCAACCCCGCGATCATAGCCAAGCAGGCCATGATGAAGCCAAACTTTTTAATTCCTTTCATTTTTGAATCCTCCCTTTTTTGTCATTGTGAAGCTTTTGCTAGGATAGGACAAGCATCTATATGAATTCCCTTATCCTTTAATGGAGCCTACTAGTATCCCTTTGGCGAAGTGCTTCTGCAGGAAAGGATATACCATCAGGATAGGCACGCTGGAGATGACGACGGTCGCCATCTGCAAGGCAGGCGTGTACACCTTGCTGGAATTGCTGTCGGCTGCTTGCTGAGCAAGCGTATTGAGCAGCTGATTGCTCGTGATGAGCGTCTCCCGCAAGTAAATCTGGAGCGGCGTCTTCGCCGAGTCGCTGATAAAGATGAGCGCGTACCACCACTCGTTCCAACGCTCTACCGCGTAGAACAAGCCAAAGGTGGCGATGAACGGCGCGGAGATGGGAAGAATGATTTTGAGCAAAATGTACAGGTCGTTGGCTCCGTCCAGCTTCGCGGACTCTTCCAAGCTTTCCGGCAGCGTGCCGAAGTAGTTTTTCATAATAATCAAGTAGAACGTGTTCAACCCTGCGGGAATGATCATGACGAATATGCTGTTGACGAGCCCCAGCGATTTGATGATCAGATAGAACGGAATAAGCCCGCCGTTGAAAAACATCGTGAACAGGATGAGCGTCAGCATGGCGTTCCGCCCCGGCATCCCTTTCTTGGATAACGCGTAAGCGCCCGCAACCGATATCGTCATGCTGAACGCTACGCCAACGACGGTTACGATGAGCGTATTGACCGTAGAGCTCCAAAACTTCGCGTCGGACAGGATTACCTTGTAAGCCGTTAAATCGAAGGACAAAGGCAGCAAGTAGAGATTGAACTGGCTGATGACCTCGAATTTGGCAAACGAAATGATCAGGACGTTGTAGAACGGGAAAAACGTGACGAGAGACAATAGTCCGAGCACGATATACACGGCGATGTCGAACGCGCTCATTCTTGTTTTTTTGTTCGCGTGCGTTTGCTTCATCAGTCGAATACCTCCAAGCTGTAATTTAATAGAGTCCTTCTTCGCCCATTCGCTTCACGATTGTGTTCGCCAAGACGAGAAGTACGAGGCTGATGACGGACTTGATGAGTCCGGCCGCCGTCATATAACCGAAGTCTCCGCCTACCTGGAACGATGTGCGATAGATATACGTATCGATGACATCGGCCACCTCATAGACAGGCGAGCTGTACAGGTTGAAGATTTGATCAAAGCTTGCGCCTTGCGTAAGAAGCTGCCCTACATGAAGAATAAGCAGAATCGCCACCGTGCTTTTAATGCCCGGCCATGCAATGTGGAGCAGTCTCTTGAACCGGTTGGCTCCGTCCATCTCGGCCGCTTCGTACAGCTCGGGATTAATGCCCGCCAGCGCTGCCAGGTAAATGATCGAATCCCAGCCGACTTCCCGCCACATATGCGTCAGATAAAGCAGAGGCCGGAAGGACTCGCTGTCCGTTAACGGCGCGATGGACTCGAATCCGAGGGCCATGATGATTTGGTTCACGACGCCGTCTCGGCTGAGGATCATCGTAATGATGCCCGCAAGCACGACCCATGAGATGAAGTGGGGGAACGTAAGGACCGTCTGGAAAAACCGTTTGGCCGTTTTCCTCGAAAATTCGTTTAATAGAATGGCTAGGAAGATCGGCATCGGGAAATTGATCAGCAGCTTCATCAAGCTGATGATAATCGTGTTTTTGAACGCCGTTTGGAAATCCGCGTCGGACCATATCTTTTGGAAATGCTCGAATCCGATCCAGGGACTGCCTAGAATGCCGCCGCTGTAGTCGAACGTCTTAAAGGCCAGCGTCACGCCGTACATCGGCGCGTAGGCGAACATCGCGTACCATATAAGAACCGGCAGAACCATCAGATAAAAGTATTTGTGCTGAAGCATCGTTTTCCAAAGCTTCTTAGTTGTTCCAACGCTCGCCTCGCTGCGCATCAACAGTCACTCCTTGCTTTTCTAGTATTGTGAAATCCGGCGATCATAGTCTGCTTTTTCAGTATAGAAGGGACGGCGAAAACGGAGTATGGACATAATCAGCCTTCTATGTGGACTCCGTAATGAAAGTGCTTTCAATCATTTTCAATCGCAAAATCCGACATATCCGCCATACAAATGTACATAGAATCTGTTGCACTTTCTGCAGCAGATTGGTCAGTTCCCGCACTCTCCAGCCCCTGTCATTGCATTAACTGCAACTGAATTGCTCTAACCAGCCTCACATAGCCACTAATCGGGCTTTTCTGTTACAGAAAGTGCAATCAACAAGCAGCCTCGTTGCTATATTACGATTATCCGCTGCACTTTCTGCAACGAGACTAGTACGCAGTAACCACGGAAACTAGCTGCAGCTTGCCAAAGTAGGCTGTAAGCGCACATATGCTCTTACACGATCCATGAGTCTGGCTGCACATGCTGTTGTAGGTTAATTAGTCAGCAATAAAAAAAAATAAGCCGGCGCATCATGCGCCGGCCTCCTGCTCCGTTATAGGTCCTTCTTGCTCCTGTATTCCTCGGCGTGCAGCGGCCCGCCTTCCTTCATGACCGTCCATAACGGATCGGTATCGCAGTCCATCGTCGCCATCATGCCGTCATGCCATTCGTTAAGCAGGTAGACCGCTTCCTTGCACACGTCCCGCCGTTCCTCTGCCAGATTGCGCTGCTCGTAAGGATCGTCCTTCAGATTGAACAGCATTTCCTTCGGAAAACCATGATAGCCGTCGTGATAAGAGCGAATATAGAGCCAATCCCCGAACCGGACGCTCCGCTGGCAGACATGGGCGCATTGCGTCAATACGAGGTAGTCCCTTCCCCGGTCCGATGCCCCGGATATGCCGTCCGCATAACTGATGCCATCCCAGCGCTCCTGATGTTTCGCGCCGATCAGATCGGCCAGAGTGGGAGCAAGATCCAGATGGTAATGCAGCCCCTCGTTCCTCGCGCCTTGCGCGCCGCCCGGCCAGCGGAAGATCATCGGGATGCGGCAGGTTCCCTGGTCGGCCGTGCCGTGTTCGGAATAGATGCCAAGCTCCCCCATATTCTCCCCATGGTCCGCGCTGACCAGTATGGCCGTCTCCTCCAAGACCCCGAGCCGCTCAAGCAGCGACAGCACATGTCCGATATGATCATCCATGTAACGGATCGCGCAGTCGTAATTATCGATAATCTGTCTTATATCTTCATAGGTTTCGATTTCGGCGCCGTGCCTGCTCCACTTGCCGTAATGCGACTTCGCGAGCGCGTTCATATCCGCAATGCTGTGCTGCCCCTCCTTATGCAGGTGGGATCGGAACACCTCTTCCGTCAGCCATTCCGGCAACGGTTCATCCGCGAACGGATGACCGTACTGATCCGGCACCCGATAAGGCGTATGGGGGTCCCAGAAGTTCAGATGCAGGAACCATTGATCCGATCGCCCGTTGTCCTCTAACCACTTCAGCGCGGTTGGGAGTACTTGATGCGCCGATTCCAACCCGTTCTCCCCGATATTATGAACCTCATGGAAGCCGGCGTTGAAGGTCCATGCGGAATGCCGGTCCGCGAACGTGCTGATCGTCGCCGTCTTATAGCCCGCTTCCCTCAATACGAAGGGGAGGCTCTCCCGCTTAAGTCGATCCTCGAAGCCCCGGGCGGCCCCGTCCCGCCGCATATCCGCCGCGGTGCCGCCATGGCCGGCTACGCCTGTATGGATTCCGAATCTACCCGACATAAGAGCCGTCCGGGAAGGCATGCACGGCGCATCGGAGCAATAATAGTTGGTGAAGACGGTGCCCTCTTCCGCTATGCGGTCAATGTTGGGCGACGTGGCGCGATGATAGCCGTAGCAGCCCAGATGATCGGGACGAAGCGAATCCAGGTCCAAATAAAGTATTCTCATGTTGCATCCATCTCCTTTTCGCAGATAACAGTCTATATGGCTTTAGGTCTATATGCCCGCAAGAACCGACGGCGTTGCAATCGCATGCCACAAGGCAACGCTTATGACTTTCTGCTCGCTTTCTTCCCTCGCGTCGAACGTCAGAATAGGTTCTTCCAACTCCTCCACATGCGAAATTTCGCCTCGCACGTACCCGCTAATGCGATCAATCGCGGTGTTGATCCGCTGCAAGAGTCCTCCCATACGCAGATCGAATATATCCAGGCCGAATATTTTGTTTTCCTGCATCCACTGCTTCTTATAAGCGTTCATGAACCGCTCGGCTCTTGCGCTTATTTCCGGCAGCAACGACTCCGCGTATTTCCCTAGCTTCTCTTTATTGCCGGCGAGGTACGCCTCTCTTATCTCGACGCCGACAGACGACTTCAGCTCAAGCAAGCCGCACAGCGCGGCCTGCGTTTCGAACAGATCGTTCCATTGCGGATTGCGTGCCGCCGCAATCTCCAATAACGCTGCGCTTCTGCCATAATGCTCCCTGTAAGCTTGCGGCTGAACATGCTTATCGATCAACCCGTATAATACATCCTGATACAACAAATATTTGCTTGGATTGACCTGATTGCCCATGCTTAGACCCGGCGAAGGATTATCGGGAACTAGGTTGGCGAGATCCAAGGACATGAAATCTCCGTAATCGCCGCCCGCGCATGTCTCGAAGCGCTCCCGCAGCACGGCTTCGTCTCCCGTGTTCTTATAGCAAAGCTCCGCCCACAGCTGCAAGGTCGGCAGGACGGCGTAGAGCGAGCATTCCGCCCCATTGTCTCCCCATGCCGTAACGAGCGTCTCGCGTATCCCGCTTGCAACGCAGCTCTCATGCGCCATGATTCCGATATGACGGCTGAATGCGTTGTTCGGGGCGAATCCCGTCCACTTCCAGGCGCCGCCGGCGAATACGATGTTGTCGCTCAATTGTTTATGCTTGCTCATCATGCCGTCGTATTTCGCACGATCTTCCGTATAATAATCCCAATAAACGAGTCTCAGATCCTTCGGTATATGGGATGCGATATCCGCCCTGATCGGACTTTCGGGGTCGTAGTATTCGCCGCCGCTCGCAAGCCTGAAGAACATGTCGCTCCACATCATCGCCTTGTATCCGTACGAACGGGCGATGTCCATCACTTTGGCGAAATGCTTCATCATCAGCGCGGAACGGTCGTGATAACCGTGCTTGTCCAAATATTTGCCCAGCCCCATCATATGCGCTTCGTCCATTCCGATATTAATGCTTCGGCTGCGCAGATTGTCCGACATGGTCCGGAACATCTCTTCGATCAGCTTGTAGGTCCCCGGCTCGTCAATCAGCAATATATCGTTGCAATCTACCAGATCGGCATGGGCCCCCCACTTCAGCGCAGGTCCAAGATGCGCAAGCGTCTGTATGCAAGGAATCAGCTCGATGCCAAAAAGCGCCGCGTAACGGTCCATGCTTTTCAATTGCTCCGGCGTGTAGCGCCCTCTCATATAGCCGAAGTACGGATAGGCTTTCATCTCGTAGGTGTCTTCCGTATATAACTGAACCGTCGTATAGCCCATAAGCGCCAGTCGCTTGATCATCGTTTTGAACGCGTCCATATGCAGGACGGCGTTGCGCGAGCAGTCGATCATAACGCCCAAACTGTCGTACCACGGGGTCTCCCGCACGCTGAAAGGTTTGCCTTTTCTAAGCCCCTCCACGGCCAGTCCGAACGCTCGAACAAACTGCGAGCCTCCGCCGCAAGCGACAACAACCTTTTGACCGTCGTACTGAACGGCGATGCCGCCGCTCCCCGGTTTGAATTGCACGGAGATGCCCTCCGCCGACAACGCAACGCGCAAGCCGCTTGCCGCTTCGGATATGGCTTGTCGTTGATCCTCCGTTAAACCCTTTATCTGAATGTCCATCCAAACACTCTCCGCTCTGTCATTGTCGTGAGAGGAATGCCAAGCTAACCGCTTGCTTCCTCTTATCGAATCGCTTTCCTGGCATGCGCCTTGGGAACGCTTACAGCAAATGCGCTTATAACGGGTCCGCATGCGATCAAGCGCATAGTCCGTTTTTTACCTGCTTGACCATCTTCCTATAAGCTCTTCCATCATGTATTCAGCCATATTATAATGAACAATCAGGATTGCGGAGTATAGATAAAACCGGTATTTTCATTGTTTATTTTTATTAAAATGCTTCTTTCCTTTGAAATCATAGTTTTATGCATATTTATCTTGTTTTTTTCTATACGAATCCGCAAGGATGCTCGGTTACGATTGCTGTAAAGGAGGCGTTGCTGTGTACAAAGCAGTCATCGTCGATGATGAACGTTGGATTGTTGAAGGCATTAAGGCCGGCGTGCGCTGGGAGAATTACGGCTTTCAAGTCGCGGGATCGGCGGAGAACGGGCAAGAAGGGTTAGAGCTGATCGAGAAGCTGCGGCCGGACTTCGTGCTCACCGACATTAAGATGCCCCTCGTTAACGGTCTTGAGCTCATCAAGCGGGGCAAGGAAATTTCACCGCACACGATCTTCGCCGTTCTGAGCGGGCACGCGGAATTCGCTTACGCCCAGAAGGCTTTGAATTACGGCACCTTCGGCTATTGCCTGAAGCCTTTCGAGATCGAGGAAATCGAGAGCTTGCTAGCCAAAATCGCGCAATCGCTGAAGGATCGGGCACAGCTCGAGCCGGAGAACGACGCCCAAGAACTATACGAAATATTATGCTCCGGAAACGAGCAGTTGCTGGCGGAGAAGCTCCAATCTGCCGGCATGCCGTTCAGCGCGGGCATGCCCGTGACGCCGATCGTCGTACAGGGATATGCGCCGGCGCCATACCGGGGAGACATGCAGCATATCCGATTCCGCATGAACAGCAGGCGCGTAGGCCTCCTCGTCTACAGCCATCGGGTCGAGAAATTTCTAAGTCCGCCCGACTTGTCCGGCAACGCCGTGGATTACAGTGTCGGAATAGGCCCCTCTTCCTCCAGTCTTGCCGAGCTGGAAGCAGCGCTGGAGGCAGCATCCGTGGCGGCATATGGCTCCTTCTCGACTGGAAAAGGCGGCGTCTATCGCCCGGTCGCTCCTACGGAATCGAACATTGACGATCTGCTGGGGGAGCTTACCGGCGCTCTCGCGCTGAAAGACCGTATGCGGTTCGTGTCGGTCATGGAGTCTTGCAGACCGTTGTTCCACCGCTATGCGTTAACGATCAAGGACGCCTATCTGATCTTCAATAGCGTCATGTATTTATTCACGCGAGAAGGCGTAAAGGAGCATACCCGGTTTCTAGAAGGCTATGACCAGCTATACTACGACTACGGCCATTCCGACGTTATGATCGACTACCTGGTCAAGCATACGCTGAATCATCTGTCTGACGAGTTGTCCTCCCGGTTAGCCGGGGTGACGCACAATCGCATCAAGGAAATCCTTACGTACATTCATCATCACTTCAATCAAGAAATATCGATCCAGAGCTTGTCGGAGAAGTTTTACCTAAGTCCCACTTACTTGTCGCAGCTGTTCAAGAAAGAAGTAGGGGAAAACTTCGTGGAATACTTGTCCCGTCAGCGAATTCAGTACGCATGCAGGCTGCTGGCCGAGACGGATATGACCGTGAGCCAGATCGGCGAAAAATGCGGCTTCAACGACTACTTCTACTTTACCCGCATCTTCAAGCGGCTGAACGGCATGACGCCTACGCAGTATAGGGAGGCGCAATGAGAGCATTCAGCAAACTTTCCATCCGAACGCAGGTGCTGGCAATCGGCGCCATCCTCCTTGCCGTTATCCCGCTTGTCAGCATCTTGGCGTTCCGGCAATCCAGCGTAGTCATCGTGAACCAGAATACGCAATACAATATGGAGCTCGTGTCCAATTTGAAGCAGCGGGTATCGGACAACTACGCCAAGATTTCGGGCATTATGGTCAATCTCGGTTATGATACGACGGTTCAGGATTTTCTGGCCGAAAATGACAATCTGCTAACGTACGAGCTTTCGAAAAAAGTGCAAAGTTTAATGGGGGTCATCAAAAGCACCAACCCCGACATTGTAGACATCATTATCGTGAACGCTTCCGGCAAGCACACCTCGCTGAACGGCAAAATCGGCTTGGCTCGGGAGATGATGGACGAGCTGATCGATCACGAAGGGAACGTGCATTACGGCGGCTTCAAAAAGGCGGACCCCTTGCTCGCCAGAGACACGTTCCTCTTCGGCATGAATCTGTTCGCATCGCGCGACACGTCACGGTACGGTGAAAAAATCGGATTAATTACGGTCATCCTGGACGCCAAATCCATTCAAGCGGAGATCGAAAAGTTTCCTAGGCTGTCGGGCACGAGCTTCTACCTCAGAACGAACGGCAATCTGGTGTACGCGAACGCTGACGGATTGGAGCTGAATCTGGATGCAGAACGTCTGACACTCTATTCCGGTTACGGCGAAAGCGCTGTCAACGAGAAGATCGGCGGGAAATCATACGCGATCCAATCCTTCGACTTGCCGGAGATCGAAGGCAACATCATCTCGGCGGTGCCTATCGGCAATCTCATTAAGGAGCTGAAAGGGCTTAAGCAAACAAGCTACGTGATGTTGTTCGTTACGCTCCTTCTCGTTACGATACCCTACTCCGTGCTCATGATGAATATATTGAAGCCCCTCGGAAAGCTGATCGCATTCATGAAGCGGCTGAAGAGCGGCAATCTGGAAGTGCTGCATACGAAGGTCGAGCTGGAGGGCTACGCGGAGATCGAGGTTATATCGACCCAGTTCAACACGATGTTAAACCGGATTAACGATCTGACGCAGCAGTTGCTGGAGACGACAGGCGAGCTCTACCAAGCCGATATCGAGCGGCAACGCGCGGAGATGTCGTTCCTGCAGAGTCAGATCAACCCGCATTTTCTCAGCAACACGCTGGATGCAATCAAAGGAATCGCCATTGTAAAAGGAAATCAAGACATCTATGAAATGACAGCTGCATTAAGCAGGATGCTGCGATACAGCATAAAGGGGTCGAACGAAGTAAGGCTGGAGGAAGAGCTGAAGGTCGTCGGTTCCTATATTACGATTCATCAAGGCAGGTTCCCCGGAAGAATACAGTTCGAGCAGTATACCTCGGAAGGGCTGCATGACGTCCTTATCCCGAAAATGATCGTTCAACCCATTGTCGAGAATGCGCTGACCCACGGCCTCGAGCCGCATGCGAGCGGCGGCAAGGTCGTCATTCAAGCAGAGCTCCGGGAAGATCGGCATATGGAAATTATCGTGACGGACAACGGCGTAGGTATCGAGCCGGAACGATTGGCACAGCTGAGGAGCACCCTTCGCTCCAGAGACCGCACAGCTTATCAACATATCGGCATGAAAAACGTGAATGACCGGATTCGCCTCCATTACGGCGAGGGTTACGGCATCGAGGTGGGCAGCCAGCTCGGAAGCGGCACCGTCGTAAGAGTACGTCTGCCGCTTCCGCCGGCATAAGCTTTCGGATCCTATTAGGGTGAAATATGACTCAGAACTGTTAAGGGCTTTCGTCCGACGATAATTTTACCGTCTTGCACGTATCCTTCCTCACGCCCGTCCAGCTCGCGGACGAGGCGCTCGCGCCACAACTGCATGCTGTCGGTATACGATTCCTCTCCCGCCTTGTTCGTCAGCTCTTGCGGGTCAAGGACCAGATCGAACAGCTGCTCTTCTCCCGTTTGCGTAAACCAGATATACTTCTGACGGCCATCGGTCATATATTGATGCGATTGTTCGCCGTATGCATGCTCCCCGTGAATATAGGTCCGCCAACTGCCATCTTGAGAGAGTTCCCACGCGCGCAGCAAGCTTCGGCCGTCCACAACCGCGGGAATGTTCACGCCCGCGCAGTCAAGCAGCGTCGGCATGATGTCCCGCAGTTCCGCGACAGCATCGACGGTTGCTCCTTGAGGGGCATTTAGCATTCCGCCTGGATCGGCTATGATAAGCGGTACTTTCGCGCTGCCTTCGTAAGGGAGCGCCTTACGGAACAGGTGATGATCGCCGAGCAGCTCCCCGTGGTCTGAGGTGAAGACGATGATCGTACGGTCTAGTACCCCGTATTCTTCCATGGCGTTCATAAGCCTCCCCAACTGGTCGTCGATATGGGTGATGAGCGCATAGTAGGCAGCCATCGCGCGCCTTAGACGTCTTCTAGGAACGACGCCCGATCGAGTCACGGGGTCGAGACCGCTGCGAGCCGGATCGTCCTTAGCCGCCCATTCGCCGACGACCGGATCCGGAAAGTCCGCCCCGTCATAACGGTCCCAATACGCCTGAGGCGGATCGAACGGCGGATGCGGCCGAACGAATGAACTCCAAAGGAAGAAGGGCTTCCGCGGGTCGCGCCGGCGCAAGAAATCGATCGATTGCGTCACGACCCAATTCGTCGGATGGAGCGCCTCCGGCAGATGCCAGGGCCGGGCCATGGTCGAGGCATTGCAGTCGAGACCGATATCGATGAGATCGGCACCGGCCCCCGCGCGTTCGCGCAGCCACGGCAAATAATCGTCGCAGCTGTCATGCGACTCCGCCACCGTGTTCGTATGCTTGAAACGGTTATGATGCAAATAGCCGTCGTGCAGCACAACGTTATGGAAGCCGCATAAGCTGCGAGCCGGATCGACATGCATTTTGCCCACGCACTGCGTATGATAGCCTGCCTTCGCCAACTCGCCAGGAAGCGTGTGCTCGTAATTCCAAGGAATATTCTCCTCGTAACCGACGCGCCCGTGCGAACGCGGGCTCATGCCGGTAAACAGCGCCGCCCGCGCCGGCACGCAGGTCGGCGTTGAAGAATACGCATTGCGGAACAACATGCCCCTGCGCGCCAATTGATCCAAATTCGGAGTCTCGACGACCTTGTGCCCAAGGATGCTCAGACAATCGCCTCTCATTTGATCCACAGTAATCAGCAGCAAATTCGGCCTCGAATCGTTCATTCGTCACCATTCCTTTCCCGTCTCCCATCTACTTATTTATGAGATATACGGCACTTCCCTTCATTATCCAAAGTTACTGGCCGAGTCTCAATCACCAAATGGTGCATTTTATATACCATTTGTATCGATTCGTTCTCGGCTGCAGAAGTCATTGAACTACCGACTTCATCGTAATTCTGAAGGGAATATTTTTCGAGAGCGGGTACTCCATTCCATCATAGCGTACCGTTCCACCCTCTTGATCGGCGACAACCTCGAGAAACTGCTGCGTCAGTTCCACGGATACCGTCCCGCCGTTTACCGGAACCGTTCCTTTTATCCATTCCAATCCGCCAAGCCGAGGCTCTACGACGAACGTATCGTATCCAGCCGAGGCGGCGTATACGCCAAGATAATACCGCCCGAGCAAATAGATCGGACTCGCGCCCCAAGCATGGCATAAGCTTTTGCCGTACCGTTCGCCGTACATGCCGTATCGCTCCAGATCGGTTACTTCCGGATTGTACTCCTCCCAGAAAGTCGTCGCTCCCAATTCAAGCATGCCGCCCCAATATGACTGTATTTGATCAGTCACCGTATCCAGCCGGCCGATATTGCACATGACCTCCAGCTCGTAAAACTTAAAATAAGGGGTGCTGATCCGAGGCACGGCGTCGTTCAGAAGCACGTTCTCGATAATGCTCTCCCGCTGCTTAGCATCCGTATACCCCCATAACAGCGCAAAAATATTGGCATGACGGGTAATATTGCGTTTACCGGATTCGAAGCTGTCTATATACGCCCCCCGTTCTTCATCCCAGAACGACGCTTTAATCTGTACCTTTAACTGCTCATAATGTTCCAAATAACGCACTTCGCCACGGCCAAGCAGCTCGCCGCATGCCCATGTCGCCTTCAAGCTTTCCGCAAAAAGCATTTGTTCGGCGCTCACGGCACCGGTTTTGTCGATTTCCGCCCAGTCGATGAACACCCAATCTCCCTCTCTGCCTCGAATAAAACCGTCATCATCCGCAAGCGAGATACAATAATCCATTATCGATTTCATCCGTGGATAAATAAACATAACAAAATCGATATCCTTCGTTGCTTGATAATACTCGTTAATACTCATGATCCAGTAGAAAGAGTAATCGAGAATCGTGTTGATATGCTTAACGATAGGATCCTTCCCGCGCAATGCAATAATCGTCCGTTTCGTAATATCGGCGTCAAAATAGAGGTAGTTGTTGATCAAATAACTCTGATAAGCGTCACCCGACCATACCCAGCGGTCTCGCTTGATCCCGTCCAAGAAGAACTCCCGGCTGTTCAAATGAAACGTATATTCGGCCGTATCCCAAATCCGATTGATCATCTCATTGGAACAAGCAAAGCTTCCTCTACGGTCAAACGGCAAATATTCATACAGGGCAGTCAGACTGTATTGCTCTATCTCCGCCCCTTGGATGAACAAATACCGAAATGCCCGAGGAGGACATCGATGTGCTTCGCTTCCGGCCGGAACCGTATCAATCAGAATACTGTGCTCCGTGTCCAAAGCTTCCTCTACCGATTCACCGTAAAATATCAGAATATCGTTAGGTGTCTGAATATGCTCGAACGACAGGACTGCAAACGTTTCTTGCCCGAAGTCGTATAGAATACCATCCTGCCTTGTTTCTATCGACAGAGGCTTCAATTCCTTATATTGAAACGCGAAAATGTTAGGGTCGTCTTCTTGGTTCGGATATAATTCGTTGCAGCCTGCCGGAAGCCAATCGAAGCTGAAATCATTCGCTTCCCATGACGAGTCGCTGGCACTCCGTTCCCCATCGACATAGACGCAAGGTAGCCCGTCCGTACGGGCAATATTAATGACAATCTCATGTTGGCCGGATGAAAGGATAATCGGTTGCCGAAAGGGAAACTTCCGTCCATCGACCACAACATGTCCGATACCATGGGCGTGTACGGTCATTTCTTCAGAAGTATCGCAATACACCTCTTTTCGGAAACGCACATTGTGAAAGCAATCATCGAGACGCCAAAACGCCGGCCAGTAATAATGGCGTTCTTCCCGTCTAGTGTTCAGCAGCAAATGATGGTATATCTCAAAATCGCCTGGATACCATATCCACGTTGGCTTTTTGTTCATGTCATTCTCATCCTTTCATAGCTCGATTAGAGCAATTATATCAATTGCATCGTTTTCGTTACCCAGTAATAAAGACATTTCACCCCCGCGATAACGCCAAATAACGGCTTGTCCTTCATCCCATTTGCCTGTATAAAATCGAATCACTCTTAAGGTTGGGTCGCTTTAAGGAGGCAAATAGACCGAAAGACAGAAATGGCGATGCAGGGTTAACCTCCCTAGCACCACCATTTATTTTCGCCTTTATTATTGAATCGTTACAACGGCTTTCGCGGTGTACCCCGCTGTGTCCAATCTCCACCCCGGTGTACCGAAGAACGGACTGCCGTCCGGCTTCCATAATAACCGTTGAACACGAGCATGCCGATTCGGATCATAGAGCGGTTCGCCATCAATTTCTTTATAGGGACGCGCATGATAAATTATCAAATCACTAGCATCATCTTCTGACACCGTAAAGCTGTTGTGCCCCGGACCATACTCGGAAGCAGTTGCGTCGCTTACGAATACGGGATCTTTCGATTTCGTCCATGATGCTGGATCTAACAGGTCGCTCGTATCGTCCGCCGTTAACAATCCCATACAGTAGCGGTCATCCGTAGCGCTGGCAGAGTAGGCCATGAACAACTTGCCGTTCCGCTTCAGCACGGCAGGCCCTTCGTTCACGCGATGGCCTTGAATCTCCCAGTCATATTCCGGAGACGAAAGCTTGACCGGTTCGCTGCAAATCGACCACGGCGTATCCATCCTCGCAATATAGAGACAAGACGCATCCATAATTTGAGCCCAGGCTAGATACCTTTGTCCATGATGTTCGAAGGTCGTCGCATCGAGGGAGAAGCTCTCGACCGGGAGCTTGATCTTTCCTTTCTCCGTCCAAGTACCGGTTAGTGGATTCTCATCCTCACATTCCAGTACGTAAGGGCGAATGGCCCACTTCTCCTCAGCCGATCCGGCCGCAAAATGGATATACCATTTGCCGTCGATTCGATGAAGCTCCGGCGCCCAAATATGGTTGCCCATTTCTCCCGTTTCATGCTTCGTCCAAATCACCGTTTCCTCCGCGCTAGACAAGCCTGCGACGGTACGGGAACGCCGCAGAACCAACCGATCATACTCGGGTACGGACCCGGTAAAATAATAGTATCCGTCCGTATGTTTATACACGTAAGGATCAGCACGATTCGGAACCAAGGGGTTCGGATAGTTATCCTCCCTAATCTTCCCTTCAACCGTAAAGCTTCCCGGCTTCAACAAACGCGACGCGTCGACTGTCTCCCATTCAACAGGAAACTTCTCTTGGAAGCCGCCCTCCAGCTCCACAACGACATGTTGCGGCAGACTTAACGACTCTCCGACCTCCAACCTGATCGGACATTCTTTAATATTTGCTATCTTCACGGTATTCGCCCGCTCCTTCGCTCTTCATTTTCTTACAAAACCTTTACCGTCATAACGATGTCTTTATAGGCTGGCGCCAACTCTTCTTCCGCCGTCATATTTAGAATCAACGTGCCATCATAGGCAACATGTGCCGCTCTAACCATGGTGTGACGGCATGGATCATGAAGACCGCCTGCACCGATGCCACAATGAGGATCCGGTTCCGGTCTTGCGTGATAAATATTAATCGGATTTCCATACTCATCTATGGCAAACGAGTTATGACCGGGACCGCAATGAGGATTGATCCCTTCGACATTCACGACATCCTCTGAGCTTAGGGCTGCATAGGTCAGGTGCGTCCAGCTTGCAGGGTCCATCATATCCGCTCCGGCATCCGCAATCATAACGGCTGTACAATAATATTTATCTACGGTAGCCCCCGCATAACTAAGATATATTTTATTTTGATATTGCAAGACTGCAGCTCCCTCAACAATACCTTGGTCTACGTTGTCTACGTTATGTTTGCCATACTCAAAGGGCCATTCTATACTTTTTATTGTTACCGCTTGGCCCGTCAGCTTGGCAGGGTCGATTGGATCGACTTTTTGTATATGAAGACTTCCGCTTTGGGGCCAAATATAATATCCGACTCCATTTACTTCAGCGAAGGTCATGTCGAAGCCGCATGGAGAGTTCTGAAGTGCTTTCGGTTTCCAATTTTCTTTGTTCAACATACCGCCCTGCTGAATGTCTTCCATAGTGCCGGTATATTCAACAAGCACCATGGTGGAGCACCAATTTCTTCCGCCAGCGCCTTGCCCGGCACCAACTAGGATATACCATGTATCCTTAATCTTATGAACCTCGGGTGCCCATAGAAAAGGCGTGAATCCATCCTCGCCTCTTGGTATCCACACATCATATTCTTCTGCGGTCCGTAATTCGGCAAGCGTCTTGGCTCTTCGCAATGTGACCCTGTCATAATCTACTTCACCCATTGCGCTTTCGGTCCATGTTGCTGCATTTGACTCGGGATAATAAGACCCTGTGGCGTAATAGTAATGATCATCCTCGTTGTAAAAAATGAACGGATCAGCTCTTTCCGGTATGTAAGGGTAATCAAATACCGATTGCACTACAGTACCCCTTACCTGGTATGTACCGGGTTTCGACGTATGAATCGCATCGATATCCTCTTGATTCCATTTAACTCCGAGACTTTTCTCCGAACCGTCGCTATACGTTAGCTGGACTCGGTCTTTAAAGGCAGGAAGCGTTTCTCCTGCTTTAATAGTCATATCATCTATCATTTCTCTGCCCGTATTGGTTACAGGCGCATATTTTCTAATCACACTTTCATATTCCTGCTGGGACAATTCAAATTGTGAAGCCTCGCTAGCGACGGCATTCTCTGGAAGGATGCCATCAATCCCCGTATCCATATAATCATGAACGATCGTTGAGGAAAACGAATGCAAAAGATCCTCGGAAGTAGAAACAAAGGATGCTGAGCCATTGGAGCTTCTCCAAAATAGCTGATAGGATTGGGCGACTTCATCATAAACCACTTTTGGGTCTTCCACAGTCAACCCTTCAGCATTTACCTGCACCCATCTTTGATTGTAAAAAGAAAGAAGATCGTCTGAGTCCCATACATATACGCCGGTGCCTTTATTATTTTCAGATGATATCAAGCCGTAAGTGCCATCTGATTTTCGGAATAAGCTGGGAGAACCCATCTGTGCATTTGGTTCATTTTCTACCGAATCTGTCCATTTTATATAGAGGATAGGCTTACCCTTGTTAAGAATGGTGTAATGATCTGAATCTGCTTCTTTCGCTGCAATATATAAAGCATCAGATCTTCTTGAATCTGCCGGAGATAAATATCCTCCGTCTCCCTTGCTTACATAGGTTAATAGAGTACCGCCTTTTTTCACTGCTGCCGCCTCGTTTCTCTTAAAGGTTGCCCATAGAAAAGCACACTACCCTATTTTCCAATTTTATTGAGTAATCGTAAATGATGCATGATAGGTATTCACTGATCTATTGTCCATTCATTAATAATAATGAAACCCTTTTGGCTACTTCCTCTTTACTAGTAATTACGTTTCCGGAAGTCCACTGAAAGGCGCCTTCATGGATGACTTGCGCATAAATAGGTACGTATAAATTTTTCTCTGTATCGGCATAGCTGTTATCCAAACTTTTTGACAAATAAGCTTTCAACTCATTTATGATCTTTTCTTTCAACTGCGGTACGACAAAACCAATATAGCTGCTGCGACATTGTATGTTCGGCTGTTCATAAAAATCGCATACCGCTAACACGAGCTGAACGATGCTGTCTTGATCGAATTTCTCGGCGCCGTTCGTACGTTTTACGATTGCAGCTGATGCGGAATCTCCCATAATATAGTCCAACAACTCGTACTTATCATGGAAGTGCGCATAAAATGTAGCCCGATTAACATGTGCTCCTTTTGTTATGTCCGCTACCGTTATTTTTTCAAAATCCTTTTTGGATACTAATTGAAAAAAAGCGTTGATCAAAGACTGTTTCGTCTGCGTCATTCGGATATTCATTGCTTTTGTTGCCATTTTTCTTCACCTCATATCTCGACAGTTTATCTATTTTGTTGCTATAGCAACATTCGTCCATCGTTTGTTGGTTGTGACGTCAAATCATTAGGTGTATATTATCCATCAAAGCAACACATGTTCCTTTAATATAACACGGATGAGGAGATCACAAAAAATGAAAACTATTGCAATCATAGGCGCAGGTCCTGGCTTAGGTTTGTCGTTAGCAAAGAAATTCGGAAGCAAAGGCTTTATCGTGGCTGCTATTTCGCGTAATCCCGAGAAATTATCGGCTATCGTCAGTGAACTAAAAGCGCTAAATATTGAAGCAAAATCTTATGTAGCGGATGTCACGGACTTGGCTGCATTAAAACAAGCCCTCCAAGCTGTTAAAAAAGATTTTGGTACGATCGATGTGCTGGAATTCAGTCCTTATGCAGGCTGGAATACATTTACCCATGTGCTCAAAACAACGCCTGAAAGTGTATTAGACCAAATAAACAGCTACTTGCTGCCTGCCGTTCTGTCAGTCAATGAGGTATTGCCAGATATGTTGAATAACAGCTCGGGTGCAATTCTGTTTACAACGGGCATATCTGCTATGTTCCCTTTATCTTTTGTCGGTAATGGCGGAATCGTTATGTCGGGTATTCGCAATTATGCAACGAACCTGCACAATGAGTTAAAAGATAAAGGCATATTTGTCGGACATCTTTCAATCGGTACCATGATACAAGCGGGAACAGAAGGGGATCCGGATGTCATTGCAGATGCTTGGTATGACCTATACGACAAAAAGGACCGCTTTGAAGAAACATTCCCGCAAGGGTTTGATCCGAGTAAATTTCCTAATACCCCTTAATAGGAAAGCCCATGATTAATCGATGTTCTCGATCAATCATGGGCCATCCTTATCGTGTGTTTCCTTAGTCGATAACAATAACAAGCTCCGCGGGATACATTCCTTCTGCTGCAGCCGACAGCACAACGCGTCCTCGTTCTCCGGTGAACCGGATGATCGTGCTGACGCAGCCTCGGTACATATGCATCCAATTTCGGTCATAAGGCTCGCTGGAACAGAGATCGCCATTATCGACGGCTATAATCTCCGCCGGTCCGGTAACCTGGAACGTTACCTTCGCGCTTTCGCGGAATACGGGGACCCCTTCCTTATCGAATGATCGGACGGTGAATAATTTCTGATAACCTTCTTCGGCTGCCAGTCTGATATCTTCCCCATCAAAGCGCAGTCTCGAGGCAGGCTCCGCCGTTCTGAGCGTATACGCACAGACCTCCTGCTTGCCTATGAAACCTTTTATTTCTGTTCGGTCTTCAAGAAGCATGAGCAATTAAGCCCCAGCCAGTTCAGAAAAATTCATTACTGAGGCTATACAAACCATATCGTTACTTCCGTACACCGTTAAGCTGTACCGGTCCAATCAGCCCGGATGCATACGACTTGCCGTCGTATTGGTTAGCCAAGCTGTTCGTTACCGCCACCTTAAGCACATTTACTCCTGGCTTTAAATAACCTCCAATGTCAAATACATAAGGGCTCCACATGCGCACTCCCGCTTCCCGATCGTTGACCCACAGCCGTGCCAGATCTGGAGCCTCGCCAAGATCAAGCTTAACCTCGGCCCATGCAGACGGATCGCTTAGCTCAAAGCTTTTCTCATACGTAACCGTACCGGAATAGTGCTTCAGACCATCCCATTCGGTCCAGGAGGAAAGAGTCGGTAGTTCAACATTTCTTCCTAGGCCTTCAACGACACGCCAATGGGCACATAAATCGGCAATTTCAACGGCCTCACCTGGTTCACAATCCATTCCGCCTTGCTCCATATTCGGGTCAACGGCGATAATCACACATTCCCGGCGCTCGACTCTTACACGGAGTCTCTGGCCTTCCTCAGCCTGCTCTACTCTTGCCCGCCTAACTTCTCCGGTCCAAGGCAACCAATATTCCGTATAACCGGAATGGTTCATCGCTAGCGTTCCTTCGTAACCGGCTTCGCCTTCATTCACGATAACGTAGAACAGGATGCCACGCTTCGTTATTCGGCTGATCCGGATGGAATCGACTGCAGGCTCAAGTTGAACTTTTTGGCCCAGTCTACGTAGCAGCAGCTCCGGTATTTCTTCCTCGCCTCCAACCCGAACTTGGCCGATGTCATTCGTTGTTTGAATGTCATCGGATAGCTCGATGACCAATCCGCCCTGATCCGCAAAGGTTCGCAGCATCCGCCAACTGTCCGGCGTCAGCCGCTTTCCATTCTCCACCAAAACCGCCTTGTAGCGGTACCCGGCAATCGACAATACCCCATCCTTGCATTCGATGGAGCCGCCTAGCAGGCTTTCTTCCAAATAATTAAACTCAATCTGTCTTTCGTACAGCGGCTTGACGATTCTCCATGGCAATTCGGCATCCCCGGCGATAACCGCCGTTTCCGCGCCGTTTCGGCTGTCGGTCATCAGCCAACTCATCCGCTTCATATATCTCGCAAATTGGGCGTAATCCTGCCACCATATATTATTGGGCCCTACATCCGGCGGCCGTTCATCCCTGCGTTCCCGGCGAATGGAGTAATAGAAGGCATGAGGGACGATCAAATTGACGCCTCTGACGAACAGCCAGTCCAGATACCACTTTATATTGTCGGCGCTGAGCGACCAACCGCCTTCGATTCCGCAGACGCCGAAGCTTTCATTCATATTTCTTCGTTTGCCGCGGTGGCGCGCCGAATCAGACGAGCACTTGCCCATCGTGCTGTGCACGCCTGTCACCGCCTTTCCTGCTTCCGGCGCAACATATCTCCAAACCACATCTTGTCCCGGAATATGAAAATGCTCCAACAGCCCGATATCGTTGCTCGCCGCCGGGTGACCGGTCAGTCCGATCCCGTGGGCTTCGCACCAATCGGCCAACGCCTTATAATACGTCCGGGCCAGCCGATTACGGATTACCGTTTCGTAAGCTTCGCGAATCGTTGCCGTCGTTTCTCCGGCCTCGAACCAAAGCGCCGCCAAATCCTGTTCCCGGCATCCGCTCTCTATATATTCATCCATGAAGCCTTGGGTCCAAGGCTTCAATCCGTTCAAATGACTGCGCCCGAGCAAATCCGGCTCATCCGTAAACATCGCAATAACCGTGCTTCCGAAGAAGCGGCGCAGCTTCTTGTAATACGTTTCATGCGTCAACCTGATGAACGTCTGGACCGCATCGGGATTCAATAAGTCGGCGGCCAAAGGAGCGTCGGACTCCCCGTCGTCCTGACCGGGATGAACCCCCCGAACGGTCCCTTTGGAAGGAGTCTCGATGAACAAAAGCACCGACCAATCTCGGGAATCCGGAGGGGCAAACCGAATGCCGTCCTGCTCGGGATGAAGCACAAGCGAGCTCTCGGCGTCAATCTCTACCCCGGAAAGCTTGCGAACCGCGAGAGCGGAAACCAGATTTTCTTCTGGCAACAGCACCACCGGGATTTGAACAGCCTCTCCATTCGCCGTGCAAGGATATTCCTTCACTTGCAAACCACGGCTGGCGTAATCGCCGTTCTCCTTCACGACCATTCCGCAGGCTGAGCCGGAAGGATACATGCCTTCGTCATAAAGAATGACCTTCATGCCCAGCTGATCCGCTTCAGCTACCGCCAATTCGACAAGCTCCATGTAAGGCTCCGACAAATAAGGCATCGACTTTGGCAGGCCCATTCGCGGGTGAATAACGAAGCCGTCGACTTCCTTCGCGCGGAAGTCATGGATTTGTCTAATGGTTTCCTCGGCTGACAGCTCGTCATTCCAGAACCAGAACGGCAGCGGGCTAAATTCAGCCGGCGGGGCGATGAACTCCCTCTTTAAAGCGTTTAATTGGTGCAAACTATTCACTCCCTCTTCTCCTATTCGCGTAATGCTTGTATTCGTATTTTTTTCATTATAAGATGAGGCTGAGTCCAAAAACCCTGTCGATTCTGACTTTTATACTGGATATTCCGGACATCATACGTGCGACCCATGGAGAGATCAGGATGACGATTCAACGTTCAATCAGCTTGTCCAAAGGCGATCATTATTTTCGTCCCGATGTTCCCATATTTGTGAACCGGGCGATTGAAGCTTTCAACAAGATCGAGCATCGGCATGATTTTTTGGAGATCAGCTATGTCGGGGAGGGCTCAGGCACTCATTATATCGGCGATCAGGCGTTGCAAGTGCATCAAGGAGACATCTTTCTCATTCCTGTCGGAGTCTCCCACGTATTTCGTCCTGCCGCCGCATCGGACAGCCGCCCGCCCATCGTCTACAACTGCTTGATGGCTGTTGAATCGATTCGACCTCTGCTGCAGAGCTTTCCCGGAGGAGCGGAGCTTGCAACGCTGCTGGATGAGCCCGATTGGCGGCATTACCGCGACGCGTTCGGTGAATTCCGGCGGCTATTTCTGAAGCTCTATGACGCCTACGCAACCAAACGGCCTGGCTGGAACACCGAGCTGCACTTGGCAGTGTTCGAGCTCCTGCTGTACCTTCACCGCTATCAGGCGGAGCCTTCTAATGCTGCTCAGGGTGCCGAATCGCCAGGTATGGAGATAGCGCTCCATATCATCCATAACCGGTTCCATTCCCCCATTACTTTAAAGGAAGCAGCCGAACTGTCCGCTCTTGGAGAGCGGCAATTTCATCGTAAATTCAAAAGCCGAACCGGCATGACGTTTATCGAGTACGTCCAGTCGGTTCGGATTGACGAAGCATGCCGATTGCTCCGTACGACCGAACGCAAAGTCGCGGACATCGCTTCCTCAGTCGGCTACCAAGATATCACTTTTTTCAACAGACTGTTTCGCAAAAAAACGGGCCTTTCGCCCAGGGAGTACCGGAAGGAAAACGGCCAAGCGCATTAGTGCATTTCTAATCATGCAAAAAAGGAGTTGTCCCAGAAGGGGCAGCACCCACACAAATTGTCTTTGATTGGATTTCATACAGGCTAATGAGCGTAAAAGAGCGCAAACGGGTAGCGTAAAGAAGTTTGTGTAAGGCAGTAGGAATATTCATCGCGATGATGGATAAGAGTTATTTTTGAATGTTCTTAAAAATTTGCTGCTGGGGTATCTCTTCATCACAATTTGGTCATTATTGATTGGTTAGTGGGTAGCGTTCTTCGAACAACTCGGCAAGCTTCTCTTTGACTTCTGGCATACCGAATCCAGGTGTGACGCGTTCCGCATACTTTTCGTTGTACTCGATAATTTGCAGGTAGACGACCTTCTCGGCTGCATCCATGTTCGTCAAACTGTTCATGGGCTTGAGCCGCTTGCGAAACTCCTTATTCATGCGCTCGATGGCATTGGAAGTATAGATGGCGTTCTTAATTGCTGCGGGGTACTTGTAGAACGTCAGCAGAGTCGACAGTTGGCTTTCCCAGGATTTCATCTCTTTCGGGTAAAGCTTGCCCCACTTGGCTTTCACCGTATCAAAGGCGGCAAGTGCCAGGACATGGTCGTCCGCGTTGTAGATCGTCTTCAGGTCGTTAATGACATTAGTCTTGTGCTCGACCCGGATCTTAGGGAAGGTCAAACGAACCTTGTGCACGATACAGTGCTGGACATCTGCCTTCGGATAGGTCTCCCTAAACGCCTCTTCCAGCCCAGGCAGGCCGTCGAATACACCGAGCAACACTTCCTGAACCCCGCGGCTGTAAAGATCTTTTAGCACTTCACGCCAGCCGTTTGAACTCTCTTGTCCTCCGATGTAGAATCCGAGGATCTGCCGGCGTCCATCTTCATCGATGCCCATAGCAAAATAGATGACCTCGCCGCTCACCGTGCTACGCTTTAACTTGATGTACAACCCATCTAAATAGATAACGGAGTAGCGTTTCGAGAGTGGGCGTACTTGCCAGTTTTTGATGTCTTCGAGTACAGTAGCCATAATGTTACTGACGGTGGTTGGAGAATAGTGGCTACCAAACATGCTTTCCATGAAGCGAGCGACGTCTCGGGTTCCCATGCCACTCTTGTACATTTGGATGACCGCCTCCTCAAGCCAACCGTCACGGCGTTGGTACGGTTCGAAGACTTGGGTTTGAAACCCACCGTTACGATCCCGTGGGACAGTCAAATCCTCAATATTACCGAATTTCGTGTGCAACGTTCGCTTGTAATAGCCATTGCGGCTGTTGTGCCGATCGCTCTCGTCTGAGGTCATAAAAGCTGCGATTTCTGCACGCATGATGCTTTCGAGATTTTCCTGTACGAATTGCGTAACAAGATTTTCAAATAGATTTGTGAGCATGTTTTCGGGTATATTAGTCATGAGTAGGGGCCTTTCTCTGGTGGCTTCGATAACCCCGAGAATACCCTACTTTTTTTGTGCCTGACTAGAGTGCAAATTTTGGTACACAAACAATTTTACGTCATCACTAAAATCATATCTTGCGGCAGTTGCCGGCTTGTATTATACGATTATTCATACAAATCATCTACCTGAAGAACACTAACTATCTGAATTGTACGATTTCTCGTACAATATTCTGGCTCTATGAAATAAAAAGCCGGGAATCCTTTATTCACAAGGATTCTCGGCTTTCAAAATCTTCGTCTCATTATAACAATGGAGCACCTATGGAATAGCCGACGATCATCAGGAGCAGAACCGTAATGTGGTTCAATGAGAAAATGAACATCGAACGAGCCCACTTATCCTCCGGCTTCTTACGGTACCCGTTAATGCTCAAGATCAACCAGCCCAAGGTCAGGAGCGCATTCGCCACGGCGATGAACGGATTGAACGACCAGAACAAGATGCTGCATAGGAACAACGCTACCAGATACAAGTTCATCTGCAAGTACGTCCGCCGAATCCCCTTGACGACCGGCAGCATCGGGATGTTGGCCGCCCGGTATTGCTCCATGCGGCGAATCCCGATCGCGTAAAAATGAGGCATTTGCCAAATTACCATTAACAGAAACAACGCAATGGCTCCGGGATGCAAAATATCGGGCGAAATCGCGGCCCAGCCGATCAATGGCGGCATTGCGCCAGACAAGCTTCCAACCTCCGTATTATAGATCGTTCTGCGCTTCGTCCACATCGTGTAAGGCACGACATAAAGGAACAGCCCCAGAAAGCCTAAGAACGCGGAAAGCGGAGAAGCTATATACAACGCGACCAAACCGCCGAGCGCGATCCAAGTTCCAATGAACAGCCCGCTTCCGAGATCAACGATTCCGGATACGGTCGGCCTGTTTTTCGTCCGCTCCATAATGCTGTCGATATCGCGATCATATAAATTATTGAAGACGCCGGCCGCTCCGATAACAAGGGCAGAACCTACCAAAGCCAGCACGATATTGCCGATCTTGTCGAAGAACGACAAGTCATGGACGAACAACGCCATGCTTAGCCCGGCAATCATAGCGATGAGGTTAGACTTGATGATGCCAATCTTTATCGTTTCGAAGACGACCTTCGTGACCGAGGTCGGTAATTGTTCGATACTTGCCGTATTGGGTTGTACTCGCATGACGATAACACTCCCTATAACTCATTTTTTTAGTATAGGTTACCATAATGTATCGTTCATGTACCGTTCTACGGCCATCCCTCATCATTCTGTCAAAAACCTGTGTCGCTTTCGTGAATAATGCCCCTGCACTCGCGTGTTACTTTACCGTTATCCGATATCGTTTCCCTGTCTCCATCGGGAATAGATACGATTCATTCGAAGCAGTAACCGTCTCTATTTGACGCTGATCTTCCCAAACCTCGATGTCTGGGCCGCATTTTATGGAGCACGTTTGATCTTGGCTCGAAATAATCTCGGCTTCGGTCAGCTCCCCTTGCGTCCACTTCACGCTCACTTCGAATCCTCCGCGCGCTCTCAATCCAGTAACGAGTCCGCTTGGCCACGCATCGGGCAGAGCCGGAAGAAGCTCCAAATATCCTTGATGGGATTGCAGCAGCATCTCGGCGATTCCGGCTGTAGCCGCAAAGTTACCATCAATTTGGAATGGCGGGTGAGCATCGAAGAGATTCCCGTAAACTCCGCCGCTGTGATAATTATCCGGTTCGTTTTCCTTAACAAGCGTCAATAAGTTCGAAATGAGCTGCTGCGCTCGGTTGCCTTCCCCGAACCTGGCCCACAATCCGACCTTCCAGCCGAGACTCCAGCCCGTTCCGCCGTCGCCTCTCCGCTCAAGGGAATTTTTGGCGGCTGCAAAAAGCTCCGGAGTGGCATCCTCGGTTATTTGCCGTCCCGGATATACCCCGAACAAATGCGAGACATGCCGATGGTGAATGTCTTCGTCGTCGAAATCTTTGGACCACTCCTGCAGTTGTCCGTGTTTGCCGATTTGCAGCGGCAAGAGCTTGTCTAGAGCTGCCGACAACTCGTTTCGGAAGGCTTCGTCGAGCTCAAGCTCCTCGGAGGCTTCGATGCAGTTCGTGAACAGATCCCAGATCAAGGTCAAATCCATCGTAGTTGCCGCGCTGACACCGTATTTACCCTCTTGATGAACGAATTTATGCTCGGGCGAAGTGGATGGAGCCGTAATCAAGTGCCCTTCTTCATTTTCGTACAGCCAATCCAGACAAAATTCGGCCGCGCCTTTCATAACGGGATAGGCTTTATCCTTAAGATATTGTTTATTCCGCCCGAATGCGTAATGCTCCCACAAATGCTGGGATACCCATACTCCCCCCATCGGCCAATACGCCCACACCGGGTCACCGTGACCGTAGTCGCCGACTGGGGCGGTTTGGGCCCACAAATCCGAATTATGATGCGCGACCCATCCCTTAGCCCCGTAATTGATTTCGGCGGTTTTGCTGCCGTTTGCCGCTAGGCGGGCGATGTAGTCAAGAAAAGGCTCGTGCATTTCGGCCATATTGCATGATTCCACAGGCCAATAGTTCATTTCCGCATTAATATTGAGCGTATAGTTGCTGCTCCATGGCGCGCGGGTGTGCTCGTTCCATATCCCTTGCAGATTCGCCGGCTGCGTACCTGGACGCGAGCTGGAAATCATCAGATAACGGCCGTAGTGAAACAGGAGCTCAACCAAGCCGGGATCGCTGCCGCCGTAAGCGGCAATTCTTCGATCCGTCGCCATGCCCTCCGGCGCCTTGCTTTCTCCAAGGCGAAGCGTGACCCTATTGAACAGCTTGGCAAAATCCGAAACATGCAAGCCCCGAACGTCCTCGTAGCTTTTGTGTTTAACTTGTTGCAAATAATGTTTGGACGTTTGCTCGGGGTCGCAGTCATCGCTGGCCATGCCAATCCGCGTATCGAAGTCGGTGGCTGCGCTGAAATATAAGGTTGCGTTGGTTGCGCCGGACACGTGAATACCGTCATGAGTAACCCGAGTTTCCCCGCCTTCATGAGCAACAAACATACGACCGTGGAATCGCAACGCTTCCGATTTCGCCGGATCTCCGTAACGAATCGGGGCGTCAGTCGAATAATAACTCGGAGATACATGTTCCGGAGCAAAGCCGTGAATAGCGTATTCCTCCTCCGAAGCAGAGGTTTCATATCGCAGCGGACTATCCAGCCTCGCTCGGAAGCTTAAGTACCCCGTACGGCTGCATTGAAGACGTATCACAATCAGTTGATCGGGGTGCGAGGCGAACATTTCACGCGAATATTCCACATCGCCGATTTTGTAATTCACGGAACAGATGCCTTGCTCAAGATTAAGGTTTCGCAGGTACGAACTGGCGTGATTGCCGTGCTCCATGAACAGTCGCAAATCCCCGAATGGCAAATACGATTGCGTATACGGCCCAAGCATCCCCTTGCTCAGCCGCTCGGCTTCCGCGTATTCGCCTTTGGCGATAAGTTCCCTTACTTTCGGCAATATCTCCTTGGCTTCGGGATTATTGCCATCCTGGGGATACCCGGACCACAACGTATCCTCGTTTAACTGAATTCTCTCGCTCTCTACACCGCCGAATATCATGGCGCCTAGTCTACCGTTGCCAACGGGGAGCGCTTCTGTCCAATGCACTGCAGGCGAGTCATATTGGAGTTTTAACATGGGTAACCTACCTTTCTCTCTGGCTCAAAGGATTCGTTTCTATCCTAGCAATCCTCATGGACCTGATAAAGGTTTAATTCTAACTTCTTGTTGTACAAAACTATCTACTTCAGCACATAACGACAACGGCCGCGTCGCCCCCTATGGTCTGCGCACGCGGCCGTTATCGTCTTCGTCCACTCACTTTATAATTTGATCAAATTTGCCGAACATCAGCTTGACTAGTTGGGTTGGACCCGGCAAGTTAGGATAGAAGAGCAACGTGACGGCAAGAAGAAATGACAGAGCCGTTATCCCTATCGAGATCGTACGGCATTCCCCTTGTTTTTTTGACCACCCTTACGCTTCTCGAAGATGATGATCGCCGCACTCAGAAGAACGAGCCCAATAACCGCTGCCGCTTTCATTGTTCAATTCGTTGGACAGTAGCAAAACGCCGACGCTTAGCTGTTCTTTGACGGTTTTTACATATCGGCCGTCTTTATACAAGCTAAGTCCCCTGACTTGAGGCGTCGTGGCATGACTGCTTTGTGAAAGGCAAAGCTGTCGGTAAGATCTCCGATAAGAAACAAGCAAAATACGTTCGTAACCACCATGGAAGAGGTCGGACGGGAGCAGCAGCGACTTCGCATAAAAGATATACCTTAGCCATCGAACGAATAAACTCATATATATATTTTCATAATAGTCCTCGGGCGATTGCAGCATCGTGAAAAAATTAACCGGCGCAACGAGACAACACGGCGTCCCGTCTATCACTAATCCGAACCGCCCCTCCATTAAGTTGGAGGCCACGACATCCGGCCTTTCCGTCGCCAGCATTTGAGGAAACGGAGAGTACCGTTGATCGATGATTCCCTCTTCAATGTATTTGCTCTCGAGAACATCCTTAAGCTTTAGTCCCGCAAGACGCGTTTCAACCTCCCGGACTAACGCAGGGTCGGTGATTCCTTCAACATAGACAAGTGAAATCAGCGTCCCCGTATACTCGCCTTTTATTATCGTTTTCATTTTTAATGCGGGGGTTTTCATACGCTTGCGCAGAAGCGAAAGATTGATTCCGATGGATTCCGTAAATCCGTCCCGTGCTCCTCTTACGGTTGATTCTGCCGAAGGCTCTTCCGGAGATCGTACGGGACTCTTGTCTAACGGATAAACATTGGCCGAGGGAATCCCTCCATAACTACCAAGGCGCTTCCGTTAAGAATCGCTTGCACAGCCTCGTTTACCGTGCAAGCCGCTTGAATGGAAGAGACGGGAAGCTGAGATGGCCGGGGCAAAGCGACTGTCTCCAATGCTTCCTCGCTAATTCCTTTGCTTGGATCGTTTGATATCGCCGTCAAAGTCGTTAGCGGGGCCAGCACCTGGCTCTCAAGCCGATCCTTATCGCATAATCCTTGGCAATATACGCATAGAGCGGAGTTGCCGCGAATGGTTTTGAACGAATGGAAGTTAAAATCGGAGCATTCCATAAAGACGTTTCGCAATGCCGTGACCGCTTTGCGCGATGGAGACTTATCCTTTACCATTGCTCGCCCAATGGGATTTCAGGATAAAACCGGCAAAGGCGAATGGCGATCCGCTTACGAAGGTCTGCCGCCGAAGCCTAGCCGCAGCATTTCATGCGAGGACGTTGCGGCCTTTCTCCTCGATGCTATCGAGAACGGCCGGCATGAACGGAAATCCGTTGCCATCGCCTACTAGCGTATAGCTGCATTTCCGGCAAAAACTAAATAACCAGTCATCGGTTGATTTCCGACGACTGGCTGCTTAAACTCGCAAGGCGTTTGCCATTGTTCGATCTAACGATTAAACGCTCTCGCTAGCGCATCTATATATCCATTTTTGGCCCGTTTACTGATTTCGGCCTCCGGAATGAAAACCTCGAATGCATGGTAACCGCCAGGATAAAGATGGAATTCCACATCGACGCCAGCTTGCGCTAAACGTGCAATATAACTAATTGTTTCATCTCGGAACGGATCCAATTGTCCAACGCAAGTATAGATAGGAGGCAGGCCAGCCAGATCCGTCGCGCGGCTGGCTGCAGCATAAGGCGTAATGTCTTCGTGAGCGAGCTCGCCGAGATACAACTTCCAAGCCGCTTCGTTATTCGCTCTATTCCAAACCGGAGGATACGTAATTTCGTGGCTGGAAGGAGTCACGTTGCGATCGTCTATCATGGGGTATAACGGCATTTGAAAACAGATGGCAGGTCCGCCTCTATCGCGAGCCAGCAAAGCTAGCGCCGCAGCCAGTCCTCCGCCTGCGCTTGCTCCTCCGACCGCAATTCTTGATCGATCGATATTCAATTCTTCGGAAGAGCTTGCAGTCCAAACCAATGCGGCGTAGCAATCCTCAATGGCTGCCGGATAAGGATGGTCCGGGGCCAATCGATAATCCGGGGAAATGACAACGCAGCCGGCAGCTTCCACGAATTGTTGGCATAGCGCATCATCTCCGCTAGGATGGCCCAGCACATAACCCCCGCCATGAATCCAAAGCAACGCAGGGAGCTCATCCGTCCCCCTTTGAGCCGGCTGGTAGATCTTGACCAGCATCTCGCTCTCCCCCGCACTAGCAATATGTCGCTCTATCGTGAGGACGGCATCGGATTTATCGACTGCTGGAGGAGTAAATTGCCTTGCCATAGGCAAATCCTCGGGCAATCGCAGTACCGGCAAAACTTCCAAACCCTGTTTCAGCTCCGGATCAACTTTGCTCAAAAAGTCCATCTGTCCTTCCTCCTTTTCTTTCTCCCTCTAGCTATCGGATCAATTTCTACTTTGGTTCGTAGATGGGTTCCCGCTTGAGAGGCAACCAAGTAGTCAGCGCCTTATCCAAGTAAATATCCCACATATCGAAGTCGTGCTTCATGCCTTCGGCTTCTTCGTAATATACGTTGTAGCCTAACTGTTTCAAAATGGCATAGTCTTCATGCACTCGATCGCGGATAAAGTCCTCTTCGCCTACTCCAATAAAAAGCTGCGGAACTTTCACGCCATCCGCCACATTCTTTTCTGCGAACCATCTTAAATCATGTTCCGAGCCGATGAATTCGCTCTCTCCGAGCAAGGTGTCGCGAACCTTGGAGAAATGCCAATGCAGGCTCCGTACATATTCCTCACGATCCAACGTGACGCCGATGCCGCCGGACAAATCGACAACCGCTTCATATAGATCGGGACGCATCAGACCTAAGCCAAGCGCTCCGTTTCCGCCCATCGCCATTCCGATCACGAACGTGTTCTCTTTGCCGACAGCGGATGCGAATAAGGATTGCACCACCATGGGGAGCTCTTGCGTTAGATAGTCAAAATACTTGTAACCGTAAGTCGTGTTCATATAAAGGCTGTCATTTACGGAAGGAGAGACTAGCATAACCATGTTTTTTTCGGCATACTGCTCCAGCCTTGTATAACGGTATGGTACTGTGTCGTCTTCCCCGCCGCCGTGAAGCACGTATACCGTTTGAAATTTCATGCCTGGTTCATAAGGCATTTTGTCTTCACTCTTAAGCATAGGATGTCGGTATCCTAATCCTGTCGTCAAGGAAGCCGTCGGATAGCATATCGTGACATTCGTATTTATGCCCAATATTTCCGAGCGAAAATTGTACCGCAAAATCGCCATGCTCCGCCTCCTATAGAGTAGCCTTCGTTCCGTTCTCGTCCGCGTACGTAATCTGATATTGTTTGGTACCAAAATCCGCATGAAGCGCTGTCCAGTGCTCCTGATTCCGCCAGGTGATCGCTAATGTTCCGTTCTCCGCCTGTTCGTCGATCTCAATGTCGCCATCGAAGGCCGGATAGGAATTTCGGAAGCGCATAACTTCAAGCAGTCGTTGCAGCATCGGAACTTGCAACCGTTCTTCAATCTCTTCCTTGCTATAATTATGGCGGTTCACACTCCGCGGCTCGCCTATTTGTTTCAGGGATTCAACATCATTTTCGCCGGCCAGCATTCCTACATAGTAAACTTGAGGAATACCGGGAGCGTACAGCTGAACGATTCGCGCAAGAAGATAGGCTTCATCGTCTTCGTCGAGAGCCGAGTAATAGGTGCTCATAAGCTGATATTGTCTTGCCTTCGCTCCCGACATCTTCACTACACCGGCTGGCAGGTTGTAATATTGCTGAAGCTCTTCGGTTTTCTTATTTACTCTTTCCCTCACGAAATCAATCTCTTCATCATCGAGCAGCCCAACCACGTCGACGACTCCGATGCCGTCATGGGTATCCAAAGTCGTAAATTGTTTGCGAGGGCAAATCTTCATCCAATTCACTAATCGGTCCGTACGTCCGGTCATTAAGGCGTGAAGCATGAGCATCGGCAGCGCAAAGTCGTATACCCAATGCCCCTGCTCCGCCATTTTCAACTGAATCTTATAGTTCTCGTGGATTTCCGGCAGCATTTCCGTACCGCGCTCCCGTATCGGCTTCATGCCGATATCCAGCACGTCCCATACCTCCGGTTCGACAAAGAAGCAGCTCGTGCCCGGTTTTTTGGACGCATAGGCAAAGGCATCGAATCGGATGAGCGGGACATACTCGGCAATCCGTCCCAAATTCCGTTCGTAGTATTCCTGTGTGGAGGAAGCCCACGGATCAATATCCACCTGTTCTTCGAAGAACGTATTCCAAATCTTGACGACCTTCCCGTCATCGCGGGTAAACTCCTTATAAGGACCCTGAAGCTTCCTGCGATAGAGAGCTTCCAATTCTTCTTCTGTAGGCTCGCCATTCGGCCAAAACTTGTTCCAATGGATAAACATGTCGCTGTAGGGCGAGCCGTCACCGTTCTTCATATAATCCTTAAATTCTTCACTTCGGATGGAAGCATGGTTAATCATGAAATCTGCCATGAGATAGTACTTTTCGGAAAATGTCTTGATATCATCCCAATTGCCGAATGCCGGGTCGACTTCGTCATAGTTGATTACCGCAAATCCCCTGTCGCCCGAGGAGGGAAAGAAGGGGAGAATATGCACCCCGCCGAACACTCCGTCGAAGTGCTCGTCCAGTATGGCATACAAATCCTTTAAATGGTTGCCCATGCTGTCCGCATAAGTGATCAACATGACTTGGTTTGCTATTTTCTTCACTCGTTTTCCTCCGTTTTCTCGTTTTGGGGATAGATGACTTGATGTCGCAGAGGCAACCAATCGCTGATCGCGATACGCAGCGATTCGTCCCAGAAATCCCAATCATGTCCCTTTCCGGGTACAATCTCCATTCTTGTGTCATAGCCCCACTCTTTAAGATCCTTCTCCGCCTGAATCGTACGATAGAGTGCGTGATCGCTGTCGCCAACGCGGAAAAATACAGCGGGAAGTTTCTTTCCTTCCCCAGCGTTTCTTCTGGCTATGCTATATACGTCATTCACGGTATCTCGAATATATTCAGGATCATCCAGCTTCGTCTGAAGGCTACTCTTTATAGGGACTGTTATGTCGACATCGAAGTGAAAATTACCGTCTACCGTTTTGACTACGCTTGGAACGCCAGGGCGATAGGACGCCCCTGACATCAATAGTACGGCCGCGAACCTCTCCGGATGATTCATTGCGATCTTCATTGCCCCATGAGAGCCCATCGACAGGCCTCCGATAAACGTATCCTCCCTTTGAGAAGATATAGGGAACATCGTTTCGCAAAGCTTAGGCAATTCTTCCGAGATATACGTGTAAAAATCCGTCCCGTCATAATCCGTGTAGCTTGAATTATTAGCGGCAGGCATAACGACAGCCAATTTGTGCTTATCCGCGTAGCGAACAATATTGGTGAAATTCACATAATCGCTGTCGTCTCCCATTCCGCCGTGAAGTAAATAGATGACTTGATATTTCATTCCAGGCACGTAGCTCGCGCCGATTCCTTCCATGCTGTCGGCAAAGCTGAAGGTTGGCATAATAACCGTAACATTCGTTTGCATGTTCAGCGCCTGAGACAGAAAGTTCATTTTTAAAACGGCCATCGACTACACTCCTCCATTTGTCAAAATTTCGTCCCGGATGAGAAGTGCCATATTCAATGAAAGCTCGGCGTCGTGATCGGTAATATAAAGGACGTCCCCGCAGGAAGAGACGTGATTATTGAATAGTCTCTTGCATATCCACTCGATGGGAACATAGAGCTCCCCATCTTGTAACACCGCTTCGCAATACATGGAATGCACGCGGTTATCCACGACGCATCCGATACTGCCACGGGCAAATTGCATCGTCATGCCGTCCTTAAGCTGCAGCTCAACGGAATGCCCGCCGTGCTTAGAGCTAAACGTTGCATCGAATACATCCGCAAGGAATGAGACAGGCACCATGAAGTACTCGCCTCTTACAATGGCATCTCCGCTCAGTCCATGATACTTCAGCTTTTGATGCTTCATAACAGGTCCGCGCATCGTGATCAAGCGATTGTTAACATACGCCTTGGCGCTGCCCGCCGCCAAGGCAATGGCATAGTCATCGCCCTTCCTCGGTATTAATGGTTCGGAATTCACGATTTCGCCGTTCTCTCCGCGTCGGATGCCCGAGAATAGATAATCCCATATGACCTCTGCGTCGTCGAAGGTTTGTCCATGGTCCCGATTTTTGACGTCGCGGAATACAACGTCCGCATGCTCGCCTTTGTAGAAAGCGAAGTTGTCCTCTCCCGCGATTTTGATTTCCGGCAATGCTCGGCACTGATTGATCCGCTTCCAATACTCCCGATTTCGCTTGACGACATAGTCCGTATCGCCATGGAAGTGAGGCGGAACCTGATCATGCTCAAGCCGAGTCTGCCATACCGCAATCGGCCCTGCTTGATTCAGAAGCTCGTCGTTCTTATCGAATAACACGCCAGGGCTCGATGGCCCGCCGGATCCCGCCTTGCCCGCAAACACTTTGCCGTGGTGCCGCGCCATCTGGCTCGTCATCATATTCCCCATCGACATTCCCTGGATGAAAATTCTGCCCTCGTCGATTTTGTATTTGTTCTTTGCCCGTTCGATAAGCACGAGAACCATATTCATATCCTGATTGTCCTCGGGATTCTCAGGAGGCACATGCATCGATTTCCCTTCCACTTTAAAGGCAAGCGCTGCTTCGATTTTTTCCTTCTCCGTTTCAACAACCCAAAATTTGTCTCTGCCGGCATTCGGGAAAAGAACGATAAAACCTTCGCGCTCCGCGACAAGCGTCCATGAAGTATAGACGGCTTGCCCCCAGCCTGTCATTAATCCTCCGTGCATCGATAGGATTAGCGGCACGTCCCTCGTTCCGTCATAGGATGCCGGAACGTATTCGTACCACGTATGTTCCATGCCGTCCAACACAACATCCGTATATTCGGACAATCTCGCAGGGTAAACCTGGGAATTGTTTCCGTTCTCATTCACGACCATATCCGTGCTTTTGATCAACTCGGGGAGATAATCGCGATTTTCATCGTTTGGCGTTCCGGGAATAATGACGATTTTCTGATTCATGTGGTCACGATCCTTTCTTACTCGCTCTAATATGGGCTTGCCCCAGAATCCTCAAGACCGAAAAATTCAAGCGCACGCTGAATGGCCAAGTCCCAAAATCTCCATTCATGTCCGTACCCTTCCAGTGTCCAAAACTCGGCTCCAAGCTTCATTTCATCGGCATGTTTTTGAAAGAGAAGCAGGTTTTCGTATATCATCGCATCATCGGTGCCGCAGGCGAATAAAAGCCGGGGCAGTCTGCCGCTTCCCGCGTGGGAGTCCAATATATCCCACACATTTTCGGAGGAGTTTCTAAATGCATCCAATCCTCCCGCATTTTGCACCATACCGCGCATCCGATTGGCAAAAAAGTCGTCTTTGAGCAAATCCTCTTCCGTCAAGCTCTGAAAATTGACGGGAGCAGCGGATAATACGGCCGCAGCCGCGAATTTATCAGGATGGTTTGCGGCGAATTTTATGGTGCCGCGTCCACCCATGGACAGGCCCGCAATAAAATTGTCCTCGCGCTTGTCTGAGGCCGGAAACCAGTTGTAAACCAATGGCATGAGCTCCTTGGTCAAATAATCGTACATGCCGAATCCAAGCATGCTGCTATCCCAGTTCGAATAATTGCTGTTAAGGGCGCTCGGCATCACGACAATGAGGTCTTTCTCGCAAGCGTACAATTCTATGTTCGTCCTTCGAAGCCAATCCGTATGGTCGCCGTACGTGCCGTGGAGAAGCCATAGTACCTTGTACTTCTTTTGGCTTTCGTAATAGTCCTTGGCGGAAATGTCCCGCGGCTTGTTGGGCAAAATAATGCTGATTTCATGATTCGATTTCAAGTACTCGCTCTCGAAATTCAAGGTTGCGATAGACATTTGAAGTTGCCTCCTGATTATTAATTCCTATCTTTTATTTTTGAAAGGATATTTTTTCGTTTCCATAAAAAAAGCATGAGCGCAATAAGAATCGGTATGGTCATGAACTGAAACATGACAGCATATCCCGCTATCTCGCTTCCGCCTTGGCTTTGTATATACGTTACAATCAAGCCCGCGACAGATGGCGCTATCAAGTATCCGGTATCGACGCCAATGAAGATTGTATTCCCAGCCACGCCGCGCCGTTCTTTGGAGACCATCTGGATGCAAAGCGTCTGAAGGGCAGGCTGACAAATCCCATAGCCGAAAGCCGACACGGCACCCGATATTAAGAACATTGGAATCGCACGGGAATAACTAAGCAACAGGAAAGACAGGGCAAACATAATCATTCCCGGAATAAGAATTTTATCCACCCCGTACTTGTCCGACAGCCTTCCGCTAATCGGTCTGGAAATGAATAAACAAACGGCGTATGCTGTGAAAAACAGACCGATTTCTTTGACGCCTGCCGCCCCGCCGTAAATAAGGATAAAAGCGTTAATGCAAGAGTAAGCACTTGCTAAAAAAAACATCATGGTCGCAGGAATCGTTAATTCACGGGCAACAATGTCGACCAGCCTTATCTTGAAGCCGTTCTTCTTTTCCGGGGGATCCGATTTCAGCCGTAACGAGAGTACCAGCACAAACCCCATAATTAAAGCTCCTATGAAGAACGTTCCCCGATATCCGAATTGTTGGACCAGTTCCAGTCCAACAGCTGGACCGATGGCGGTAGCGATTGCCTGCCCTAATGAAAATATCCCGATTCCCGAGGCGAGCTTGCGACTTGGCAACGTGTCGCTGACAAGAGCCATGCTTACAGGCGCAAAAAAACCCATCCCGATTCCGTGCAGAAGTCTTCCCACAATGATCATCGAAACGCTCTCCGAGAATCCATAACAAACGAATGCGGCTATCGTAACAACGATAGCGGCCGCAAGTAATCGATTATTCCGAAAATAGCTCGTTGATGGTCCCACTATAGGGCGAACCGCAAGTGCGGTGACCGCAAACATACTCGTTACTACGCCTACGATCGCGGCCGTTGCCCCGACATGCTCGGCATACGTTGGGACAAGCGCATTTGTCATGAACAGTCCCAGCATGAGGAAGACGTTCATGACAAATACATTAATAAATGCCTTGTTCCACACCGTTTGGACTGCTTCGTCAGAAACGCTTTCTTTATTTAGGTCTTTCATAGAGTCCTCCTACCCGCTTTATGCTAGAATTTCGTCACGGATAAGAAGGGCCATATTCAAGGAAAGCTCTGCATCGTGATCGGTAATGTACAGCACGTCTTCGAAGCAAGTGACGTGGTTGTTAAACAGTCTCTTGCAAATCCATTCGATCGGAACAAAAAGTTCCCCGTTATTACATACTGCTTCGCAATACATGGAATGAACGCGGTTATCTACGACGCAGCCGATGCTGCCTCGGGCAAATTGCAGCCTTCTCCCGTCCTTCAGCGCCAATTCGGCGGAAAGCCCTTCATCGGCAGGACTATACGTCGCTTCAAAAATCTCGCCGACGAACGAGACCGGCACCATGAAGTACTCGCCTCTTACGATTGCGTCGCCGTCCAGGCCGTGATATTTCAGCTTTTGATGTTTCCTTGTTGGTCCGCTCATCCTAATCAGGCGATTGTTGACGTACGCATTCGCGCTGCCCTTCGCCAAGGCGATGCCATAAGCATCCCCTCTCCTTGGACATAAGGGTTCGCCGTTCACGATTTCGCCGTTCTCCCCGCGCCGAATGCCCGAGAACAGGTAATCCCATACAACCTCCGCGTCATCCAGGGTTTGCCCATGGTCTCTATTCTTAACGTCTCGAAATACGAAGTCCGCGTGCTCGCCTTTGTAGAAAGCAAAGTTGTCCTCGCCTACGATTTTGATTTCCGGGTATTGTTGGCAGCCATTCATTTGCTTCCAATAGTCGCGATTTCTTGTGACAAACGCCTCCGTCTCATCTTCATGCAGCGGTATGCTCTCATGCTCGACGCGAGACTGCCAGACGGCCAGCGGACCAGCGCGATTGATGACGTCCCCTTGCTCGTCGAAAATCACCTCCGGCCATGTTATGCCGGCAGCCCCTGCTTGCCCCGCCAGCAATTGGCCGTGATACCGGGCGAACTGATTCGTCATGATTTCCCCCATGGACATGCCCTGCATGAAAATTCTTGACTCATCAATGTTATACTTGTCCGACATTCTCTTGATCAAAGCAAGCATGAAGTTCAAATCATGGTTATCTTCCGGCTGTTCCGGAGGCGTATGCATGTAAAAACCACTCGGGTTTGGCGCACCTAGCACCTCGAACGTTTTCTTCTCGACTTCAAGCATCCATATTCGTCTTTCGTGAGCGTTAGGGAACACGACAATAAACCCTTCCCTATCCGCTACGAGCGTCCATGAGGAGTAGATCGCCTGCCCCCATCCGGTCATCAATCCTCCATGCATCGACAAGACCAGAGGCACCTTGCGGGTTCCGTCATAAGAAGCCGGGACATATTCATACCAGGTATCCGGTACCCCGTCTGCCAATGAATCGGTATACTCCTTCAGTCTGTCGGGATATACCTTCGAGTTGTTGCCATTCTCGTTCACGACCATATCCGAATTCCTGATGGCTTCAGGCAAATACTCCCTGTTGTTATCGTTAGGCGTTCCTGGAGCAATAGCCAATTTCTTTTCCATTTCAACCACCTCTTAAGCGATATTTGCGAAATGTTAGCCTTTCACAGCTCCCCCCATAATTCCGCTTGCAAAGTATCTTTGCAGGAACGGATATAGGACAAGGATCGGGAGAATCGCTATGAAAGCGATCGCCATCCGTATGGAGGCTTGAGGCAAATTAGTGACAGCGCTTGTGCTTGACGAGACGGAATTCGAGATGACGGACTGAATGTTCTGATTCATCTTATTCAGCAATGCCTGAATACTGAGCTGATCCGGATCCGTGATAAAATATAGGGCGTTCTGCCAATCATTCCAGTAGAGCAGGCACGAGAAAAGTCCGATCGTAGCCAAAATCGGTTTCCCTAGAGGAATAACCATCTGGAAAAAGATTCTGAAATAACCGGCGCCGTCGATTTTGGCCGATTCGTATAATTCATTCGGAATGTTCGACGCTAAGTAGGACCGAACCAAAATAATACTGAAGGCATTCGTCAACAACAACGGGAACACATAGGCCCCTAACGTGTTGACAACTCCCAAGCTAGTCCACAAGATATAGGTCGGCACTAACCCGCCGTTAAAGAGCATGGTGAAAAATATGAAAAAGCTGATGATCCGATTCCCCGGCAAGCCCTTGATCGATAACCCGAAACTCATCATAGCCGTAATCGTAAGGCCAAGGATCGTGCCAAGCGCAGTTGTGAGAATCGTAATTCCGTACGCACGCAAGATGGTAGAAGAATTCGAAACCATATATTCATAGGCGCCAAGACTCAATCGGGATGGAAAGAAAGAGTAGCCATTGGCAATCAACGTATTTTCGTCCGTGATAGAGGATATGAATAGCAATAGCAATGGTAGAATCATGAACAATGCGACTATCAAAAGGATAACGTTGAATAAAATCTGGTAACCTTTGTTTTCAATCATACGGGTATGGCCCCCCTTCTAAAAAATAGCGTCTTTGGAGCTAAATTTGCGGACAAGCGCGTTCGCCGAAATAATCAATACCAATCCGACCACGGCTTGCAGCAATCCTGTTGCAGCCGAGCGCCCAATACCGCCGGGAGCCATCAGCATGCTATACACATACGTATCGATCGTTGCCGTAACATTGAATAAGCTTCCGGAATTTTGAGGAATTAAATAGAACAGCCCAAAGTCCGAATAAGCGATTTTGCTGACACTTAATAGGAACATCGTAATGATCGAAGGAACCAACGCAGGCAACGTAACATTCGTAATCTGTTTCCATTTACCCGCGCCGTCAATAGCTGCCGCTTCATTTAAGGATCGATCGATAGTCGTAATGCCCGCAATATAAATCAGAGCGCCATATCCAACACTTTTCCAGCACTCGACTACGATCAGAATCAGAGGCCACCATGTCGGATTGCTATACCATTCAACGGGATTTGTTGTGAAAACACTATTATTGAGCATGCCGTTTTGGTGACTAAGAAAAGCAAAGACGATATAACTAATGACGACCATCGACATCGTGAAAGGCAACAGAATGGAGCTTTGATATAGTTTTCTCATTCTTTTGTTCTTAATTTCTGTAATTAAAATGGCTACAATGAGACCAACGACCGTATTTACGATAATAAACGCGCCGTTATAAAGGATCGTATTTCGTATAATGATGGCTAAGTCGCTTGAGCGAAACAAGTATTCGAAGTTTTGCAGACCAACCCACGGACTGCCAAGTAACCCATCCGAACTGCGGAACTTTTTAAATGCGGATACGATTCCCACCATCGGAATGTAATTGTTAATAATAAGATAAATGACACAGGGCAACATCATGATATAGAGCGGCGTATATTCTCTAAGGTTGGCGAGTTTTTTGTTCATAGTTGATCGATATCCCCTTAACCGATTCGGGGCTGATTCCGATAGAAGCAGCCTCCGAATCGTGTAATGTGGTCCCTATTGCTTGGCCAACCAAGCATCTAGCTGTTTTTGTTTTTCATCCATAACCTTTTGCAAGCCTGCGGCGTATAGCTCGTCATTTAGCTTTTTAAGATTGGCCTCCGGATCGACTGCACCGAAGCTGATCGGATTCTCATATTTGGCAAGAACCGAATTCAACTGAGATACCTCCATGGCCACAGGAGCTGCGTCGAACGTAAATCCGAATGCCTTTGAAATCAATGCATCGCTGTCGAAATTTTTGTAAGTTTCCCAGATTCCCTCCGGACTTCCAGCCCACGGATGCATCAAATACTGATTCGGATATATAAAGCCGTAGTCCGAATGGTAATTGACAGTCTGTGAAGTAACGCCCGACGGGTAATCCGCCTGTCCTTTGTCATTAATGATCCAATCTTTTCCTGGAACTCCCCAGTTGAGGAGATCGTTGAACTCGGCATTCGTGTACGCCCAATTCAGAAATTGGAACGCTTTCGCCTTGTCTTTGGACGTACTCAGTACAACGTTCATTGCGCCGCTGACCGCCAATGAGGATTTCATTTTATTGGAAACCGGAATCATAACGGCATCGTAGCCCGTTTGCGATTTCAACTCCGTAATGACGTTAGGACCGTATGAAGCAAAAATCGCGAACGTTTTTCCTGCTTTCATTTTGGATTGTCCTAATTCTTTATTCACCGCGATATCCTTGGACGAGTATCCTTCCGAATACCATTTTCTATTCAGCTTGGCGAATTGCAAGAACTGCTCCGATTCGTACCAGTTCGTTACGGTCGTCGTCTGGCCGTAGTTCTCCAAGATACCGAAGCTGTCACCCAATCCATCCACGTACGTTAATGCATTCAAACCAAATGTCCGATACCCGTCGAATGGTATCATGTCGGGATATTGTTCTTTTACTTTAGCGAACATTTCCGTGATCTTATCAAAGCTGGAATAGTCGTCTGTCGTTACATTAAAGTCGGACACTTTATAGCCGAGGGCGTCAAAGATATCTTTTCTTACAAAGATTCCGGAAGGAGTCGCTCGCGAATTCATCATTGGGAAGCCCGCAAGCTGATCGCCGATATAACCGGCATTCACCTCATCGCCGAGCAACTCGTAAATGCCCTTGGTATATTCCTCGTAATCGGATGCATCTACAATGTACCCGCCGTCGAGGAAGCTTGGCATGCTGAACGAAAAGGCAAATGAAATATCGATGGGTTCACCCGACGCAAGCATCATAGGCAATTTCGAGTTGTAGGTATCCCAGCTGAGCGGGATTAGATTCACTTTCATATTCAAATCTTTCATCGTTAACTCGTTGATGAGCTCGTTAACTTCTTGCTGGTTGCCCTCCTTCGGCGCATGATAGGCGAAATTGACCGTATATACGTCCTTGGAAGAACCATCCCCGTCAGAAGTCTTCCCATCGTTTTTGGCATTCCCCGCGCAACCCGCAAGAACCACAACCAACATGACTATGGCAACCGAATAAGATAATGTCTTTTTTAACATCTTTTTCATCCCCCTCTAAAAGTTGAATTTCACCAGTCCAATGCTTGCTCTTGCATGACCGCGTTGTCGACCCTTAACCTCCTCCATAAGTTTTCAATTGGACCGCTTGTTGCCACTCCATTGTCCGCTATTAGGGGAGGTACGCGCTTTCAATATTCAGCTATGCGACTTTTGATTTTCAGTTCTATGAATTATAAAGTTCATTGCTTCATTTATTTGCATCCTTTAAAGCTTGAATGCCTAGAGCCAGGGCGCCGCATATACCGGCATTCTCCTTCAGTCCAGGCGGAACAATATACCGATCAATCCCGGAAGCAATCGCGTCGATATTTAAATACCCGTTAAGCATATGTTGTACATGTTTATGAATCGAAGCAAAAAGTTGCGATTGCTTCATCACTCCGCCGCCCAAAATTATTTTCTCTGGCGACAATGTTAAGATCATATTTACAAGGGCCTGAGCAATATAATAAGCTTCCATATCCCAAGCGGCATGATCTTCGGGTAATTGTTCGGCCTTTCGGTTCCATCTTGCCTCGATAGCAGGTCCTGCCGCCATTCCCTCCAAACAGTCTTGATGATACGGACAGTTCCCGTTGAAAGAATCCGACTCGTGACGTTTTATGGCAATATGCCCGCCTTCCGGATGCATTAATCCGTGAACAAGACGGTCTTCTATATAAACACCTAAACCAATCCCCGTGCCGATCGTGTAATAAACACAGTTATTTAATCCCTTTGCCGCTCCCCACGTGGCTTCCCCCAAGGCTGCCGCATTCACATCCGTATCCCAACCGAAAGGGACCTTAAAATGATGGCTTAACATGCCTATCACATTGCAATCGGACCATCCTGATTTGGGCGTCGTGGTAATAAAGCCGTATTTGGGACTGCTTTTTTGCAGATTGATTGGACCGAATGACCCCACGCCAATCGCTTCAACCTGCCGCGTTTTCAAGTAATCGACAGTTCGACCAAGAGTCTCTTCAGGACTTGTAGTCGGGAAACTGATTTTTTCGAGAATGTCTCCTCTTTCGTTGCCTACTCCGCAGATAAACTTTGTTCCTCCTGCTTCAATAGCACCAATTCGCATCGCTCTCGCCTCCTAATCCTACTCATGTAAGCCTCGTCATGAATCCATCATAACGGAACCGCGTTGGGCTTACTTTCACTAACCCGACATTGTTCTTTTGATTATCCGTTATTATCGAATTAGCGTAGACAGGAGGTGATTACTACACTTTCTTCATTGGCATAGTAAGTTCTACAATCGCTCCGTCTTGGTTGCTGAAATGAATCGTTGCTCGATCGTTGTAAAGCAATTCAAGCCTGCGTTTCACGTTCCATATCCCGATCTGTTCCCCTTGATCGGACATCGGATTTATATTTTGCTGCAGCTTGTTAAGCCACTCCACTGGAAATCCAGGACCTGTATCCCTAACTCGGATACTCATTTCATCGTGTGAGGATTCCCGGATTGAAATTTCGATATGTGTTTGCCGATCGGTATCGATTGCATACTTTATTGAATTCTCAACAAACGTCTGAATGACAAGGGGCGGCAAAGAAACGGAATTCAGCTTCTCCGGCAAATCCACTTCATAGGTCAGGCTGCCGGGGAAACGAAAACTTTGAATTCGCAAGTAATTGACGGTATGCTTGATTTCGTCCTGAAGAGAAACGAAGTCCGCGCCGCTTTGAAACATAAATCGAAAATATTGAATCAATAACAAAGAAAGCTCTTGGATTAAAGAAAACTTCTTATCCAAGGCCAGATAGTAAACGATATTAAGGGAATTCAAAAAAAAGTGAGGGTTAATTTGCAGTTGAAGCTGCCGAAGCTCCGCTTTCTGTTTCATGAGCTGCTCCTCGTAAATGTCGAACTTCAACTGTTGAATTTCAGCTACCATCCCGTTGAAGGTATCGCCCATCGACTCGAACTCGTTGGAAGAACGAACGGAGGGTATCCGTGCATCCAAGAAACCTTCCTTAACCTTGCGCATGGCAACGAGAGTCCGATGAATCGGCAACAGTACAACCTTTCGCAGCGCATATAGAGCAAAAGCGATGCTTAATATAGAAACACCGGCAATCAAGTAGGTGATTCGCAATAAATAGGGCAGCTGTTCAAGAATCAGATCATCCGGCACTAACGTCACCAAATGAAAGGGACCTTTGGAAGATGTATCCCCAACGATGAGATAATTCTTATTTTCCCCGGTTAGCCTATATTCTTTGCTTTGGAAAGCTAAATCTATATCATGTTCAGTAAAAAACCGCTCATCCCCAAGAGGCACATTCCGCTCGTTGGTGAATACGACTTGCGCTCCGCCCTCAAGATTCAATAGGTCCATTGGGCTTAGCAGGAGATCGATATTAATCCCCATTCCTATATATTGCTTGCCTGACCTCATCACGCGCATGACATAGAAGTCATCTCCGAGTTTAATGTCGAACCATGAATTCCCGAACGCCTCCTCCAGCGGGTGCGAACGGGTCATCTCGGTTAAGGGATTCCGTACCTCATCCCAATTTGGCGTATCCGTTCTTGCCTTTTGCCGATTCGGTACAAACAACATATCGTCGTTAGACGTATTATAGATAAAGGTAAAATCAAGCGCTTGATTATAAACCATATCATCATCCATCTTTTTGAATACGCGGTATTTTTCCAATTGATAGGTATCAAGGTCCTTGGAAGCGGCCTTCTCAAGCGGCAGAAAACCTCTCTCCTCCATAATTAACCGTACTAAATAATCATCAACGGAATCCAAAGTTTGATCCACGATATTAATATATAAGCTCACGGTGCTGCTAATCGAAGCGGCGACCTGGTTTCTGACCACTTTGATGGAGTAAACGTTGTTATAGATAAGGTACGTCACAATCGGGAGCATTAAAATGATTAATCCGGCAATCAGCTTAAATCGAATCGAATTGACAAAGGGTTTGCCCGTCTTCTTGTTCATATGTCTTTCTCCTCCCTTGATCGTCAACGCAAAAAGCACCCGTAAAAGTGTTCAATAGAGTAACACATAATGCTTCTCCTTAGTCCACTATTAGGAGTGCGAAACGCTCTCAAAATTCCAAATTCCATAATTCCCGTCAGGTATTCTGCTTGCGAAATTCCTGAGGCGTCATCGATGATTCTTTGCGGAACAGCGTCGAGAAATATGAAAAATTCGGGTAGCCGACCGACAACGCAACATCGCTTATCGACATATCCGATCTCAGCAGAAGCTCTTTCGCCCGAGACAGACGCTCCTTTAAAATATAGTCTGTGATCGACAAACCCACTTCCTTCTTGAATAGTTTAACGACATAATCGGGACTTAACCCGACATGGTCCGCAATATACTGCCTGGAGAGCTCCTCGTCCAAGTGCAGCGCAATATACCGTCGTATCCTTTCTACGATCGTTTCATTCGATTCCAGAGCTTCCATGCTGGATACGGCGATTTCGATGACCTCGCTTACCCAATGTTGCAAATCTCTGACCGAACGTGTCGCGACCATCGCCCTTTCGGGTGCCAGATGCTCGTGTAAAATATCCTCTGCTCTTAAGCCTGTCTCCTGCAACGTGTGAAGCACCAACTGAAGGACGCCCTGGTAAAAAAATTGAACCCGCTTCACATCTAAATGATCAAGGTTCTTCCATACCTCCAAATGCGCCAGCATGGCTTGGAGCATCCGCTCTTTCTCCAACCTCCGAAGCATCTCAGACCAAACCTTCATATTCGGACTTGAAATCTCCAGCTCCTTTTCCGGCATCTCGTTAAGGACCAGCACCCGATCGGTCGTATTCAGTTTGTTACGCTGGGTTTCGGCGAGCAAATTGTACATGACGGCCAACCGATCTATGGTGGCTACATCGCCTACATAACACGAAAGATGGCAATAGAAGTACATATTGCAAGCTTGTATATAAGCTGCGCAACGTTCCTGTATTCCCAAACGAAATCCTTCCTCAAGAAGATCCGATTTGCTTTCAGACGGGACAATAACAGCGATGACGCCATCACCTAAGTAGACCGCTTGGGAGCCTTCGTAATGAATCAAAACGAGCTCCTCCAAGGCGTTCCGTAATGCATAAAACATAATATGTTCATCGCGCGGACCAAGCTTTTTGTCCCAATAATCAAGATGGAAAAGCACAGGCAGTAACATCGTTTTTTCTGTATAGGGGAGGTGGTGCCGTTTTGCTTGCTCCAAGATTTGATCTACGCGTGCCGGTATTTCCTGACGAAGTACCTCAGACCAAAAATGTTCCAGCAATTTAGCGGCATCATTCCGTACCCGACGAATTTTCTCAAGCGCCTTGTCTATCGTCTTTTCCAATTCCTCCCTAGGAACCGGCTTCAAGAGATAATCCAGGCTTCCAAGCTGTACCGCCCTCTTAGCATAGGCAAATTCCGCGTGACATGTAAGAAAAATACACTCCGTCTTCGGATGATTCTCTCGTACCCAAGAAAACAAGTCGAAGCCCGTACCTTGCGGCATCTCGATATCGCAGATCATCACGTCGAACGATTCCGAATCAAAAGCCTCTTTCGCTTGACGCATATTATAAGCCGTCTCTACTCTGTCAATGCCCAGCTTTCTCCATTCGACGCTGGACTTGATGCCGTTTGCGATAATGGCTTCATCATCTACGATCAATAACCGAAACATTTCTTTTGCCTCCTAAACCTAGTAACAAATACAAGTAGCAGCCCATCCTCGTATTGAACGCTACGATCTGCCAATTATTAAATCTTTCCCCTTACGTTTCTTTATTCATACATCATACCTAAACCGCAAGTCGCTCACTATCATCAATCCGACATTTTTCTTTTAATTTTCAGTCATGATCCCCCCTAATACAAAGGGGCTGTCCCAAAAAATCATCGATAGATGACTGAAGGACGCCCCTTGTCCAGCATGGCGCAACCTCTATTGACAAAACAGGTAGATCAAAAAAACAGACGAGAGGAACAAGGTCCCTCTCGTCTGCTTGGTCGTTCTCTTATTTTTTCACGATGAAGAAGGCAGCTAATCCCCTAGACTCCTCGTTTGACTGCTTATAATAAGGAACTGTTCGTTACCCCATCGGTCTTGATGGAGAACCGGAACTTTCCTGACCCTATCGCTGACTGCTCCGCTGGAATGAAAGGCAGTCTAATCTCGGCCGTCGCTCCAACCGGAATCTCAACATCTAACGTTATACCGGCATCATTGCGAACGCATTCCACGCGAATAAGACCATAAGGACTCCATATGCTGCCTTTCACTGTTTCGATGAGGTCGGTTAACGACGGTTCAATAATCAACCTCCGATACCCCGGCTCCTCTGGCCGGATGCCCAGAACATAAGAGGTCAGCCATTCCTTCACATGCCCCATCATCGCGTGATTTCTGGAGCGGACCATCGTGCCGTGCCATAATTCTTGATAATTCCAATATTCCGGAAGCGTGGTTAATCCGTTATCGACAAAGTATTTGTAGCTTGGCTGCGTATCATTCGTGACCATGCGATAGACGACATCGCTTGCACCATAACGGCCTAACGTGGCGAATACCTGTTTCAATCCCACTTCCCCAGAGGAGAGATGATCATCCCTGCGCCGAACCGCTTCTTTCAGAAACGTCACGGCAGTATCAATATTTTCCTTCCATACGATGCCGCTGAAGAGAACACAGCCGTAGCTCGCTTGACTGTCATTTCCGTAATGTCGGCTTTCCGGTTGATAACAATCTGCGTGGCTGTGGAATTTACGCTGAACCTCATCCGCTTTCAACCGGTAAATCGCCGTATCCTCGTGATGCCCGGTCAGCTCCGCGATGCGAACCATGATGCTTAACATGTAGTAATAGGCGCAGTTTTCCACCAATACGGTCGGAGTGCTTTCGTTCAACTGCCCCCAATCCCCCATCTGCGCATAACCGATCAGAAGCGAATCTTGCGTATGTGTTTCCAAATAATCCAGATACGTTGTCATCGTCTTGTAAGCTCTTCTTAACAGGGTGACGTCACCGTAAATTTGATAGTACTCCCACGGGGTCAGAATACAAGCGCCGCCCCAGTTCGGGTCTCTGTGAAGTCCGACGATCCGATAATATTCGGGCGCTATGGCAGGTACATACCCCTTGCCTTCCGGATCTCCGTTACGATTATCTTCCTCGGTCGTTTGCGCATCAATCATATCCTGCGTAATCTTTGGAATCCATGTCCGGATATCGTACCCGGAAGTAATCGAACGAAACATGAGATGCGACGTCTCCAGCCAACCTAACTTCTCGATTTGCGGGCAGTCCGTAAATGAAAAATACATGTTGCTTTCAATCGAACGCTCCGTTAATTCATGAATCCTGTTCAAAACCGAATCGGAAGTCTCGAACGTCCCCGTCTTCTCGTTGGCCGCTCTTAGTACGCAGCAATTGAAGTTATCTATGGTTGCTTCACCTGGAAATCCCGATACTTCTACAAATTGAAAGCCCTGATAACAAAAGATCGGATGCCAAGCTTCCTCTCCAACGCCTTTCACGGTATACCGATTTATAATGCTGCAGTTATATTTCTTTGACTCGCTTTGCGTACAAGAAGCTTGATCGACGCCTGTTCCTTCCTCGTTCAGCATCTCCGCCGGATACATGGAGATAACGGTCCCGTGATCGCCCGCAGTCGTACCGCGGAGAACGAGCTCCGGAAATCCGGCTACGTTTCTCCCCATATCGACGAGCCAATTGCCGTTATCCAGCTTCGTAACGGAAGCGGCGGGAAACTTCTCTATCATCCTTATAGGAAGAAATTCTCTTCCCCTTAATGTCCCCAGAGGCTTCTTCATGATGACCGCATCATTCCAACCGCTTCGGTCCATGCCCGGTAAGTCCCAGCCTTCCAATTCTGCCGTGGCATCGTAATCTTCGCCGCCATACCAGTTATTGAACGTAATCGGACTGTCCGTCAGCTTCCAACTCTCGTCCGTTGCCGCAACGATCTCGACCACCCCGTCGTCGTAGGTGACCTCCAATTGAGCGAGCACCTTCTTCTCCCCGTAGATCCCTTCCCTCGTATAGCCGCTGTCACTTTTCTGATACCGATGCTCGGGCGCTTCCGTCCCATCCTCAAGCGTCATGACCGGATTTATCTTGAAATTGACGTATTGTCCGTTGCCGATGACGATGCCTATCGCATTCGAGCCGCGTCGAAGCATGTTCGTCACATCGAAGGTTTCATAATAAACGGTCTGCGAATAATCGCTTTCGCCAGGATGAAAGAATGCATCGTCCAGCCGCTGGCCGTTTAACGTGGCATGGAATAGTCCCAAACCGCTTATATAGGCACGCGCGTGAGCAATCTTCCGTTCGCTCTTCAGCTCGAAGTCATACGCAACCTGCGGCGCCGCGGACGGATTCGCGTTCATGCCGTCCCCATGCCCGATCCAGTTAGCGGTCCAATCCGACTCATCAAGCAGTCCCATTTCCCAAACCGCGATCTCGCTCCACTCGGACTCGATGTCGTCCTTATCCCATACTTTCACTGTCCAAAACACTCGTTGTCTGGACATCAGCGGTTTGCCCGCATATTCGATCGCGAAAGGTCTTGAATCGAATACTTTCCCGGAATCCCATACATCGCCAACTTCTTGCCGTAGATGCTCCTGTGTCGAAGCGGCTAGAATGCGATAAGCCGTTTGCGCTTGATGAGAGACGTCCGACGTCAGCGTATAGCTAAGCAAAGGATTCTTGCTCTCCAGGCCGATTGGATTTTCCAAATATTGCACTAATAAATTAGATAGAATCATTGCTTAGATTTCTCCCCCCGCTTTTCGTTTAAGACGGCGTTTGATTACCCTTTAACACTGCCGATAACCATGCCTTTTACAAAATACCGTTGCAGGAACGGATAAGTAATCAATACCGGTAGCGCGCCTACAAGAATTTGCGATGCTTTGACCGTCCGCTCCGATAGGTTTTTCAAATTCTCCAAATCTTCGAGCGTTACGTTTCTTAGATCCGGCATCGTGACGACGGTCCTTAAATACGTTTGCATTGGAAAATGCATCGGATCGTTCATATAGATCATCCCGTCAAACCAGGAATTCCAATGAAATACGATGACGAACAACAGCAGCGTCGCGAGCGACGGCATCGAGGTAGGGACGTATATTTTCCACAGCACGGTCCAGTGTCCCGCTCCATCCATGACGGCAGCTTCGTCCATCTCCTTCGGCAACTGACGGAAGAAGTTAAGCAATACGATGATGTTGAATACAGGCACCGCGCCCGGCAATACGAGCGACCAAACGGAATCCATAAGTCCCGTCTCTTTGACAATGAAGTAAGTGGGAATAAGGCCCCCGTTAAATATGGTCGTGAAGAAGAAAAACCAGACATATGCCGAACGCGATTTCAAGATGGAGTGATCCTTAGATAACGGATACGCCACAAGAACAGTAAGCAGCATGCAGATCGGCACGGCAATCAATATACGCTCTAAGGATACGTACATGGCCCTCCAAAAGTCGACTCGGCCTAATACGAATTTATAGGCATACAAATTGAATTCGACCGGCCAAAAAGTGACGACTCCTTTCGTAGCAGCCGTGCTCGAGCTAAGCGAGACGGCCAATATATGAACGAATGGCAATACGCATAGCAGCACCGCCGCCGTTAGAAACAACCCGTTGAATACATCGAAAGCTTTTAGCTTTTTTCGGCTGAATAGGTTCATTGGAGTTTCCTCCCTTCCCGTTAGAAGATGCGATAGTTAGCGAAGCGCACGGCAATCCAATAGGACACCGTAATAAAAACAAAGGAAACAACCGATTTAAATAATCCTACGGCGGTAGCCGGACCAAATTGTGCGTCCATTAGTCCGAATCGGTATACAAAGGTGTCCAAAATATCGCCGCTCTCGTATACCTGCGGACTATACAGATTGAAGATTTGGTCAAAGCCCGCATTGAGCACATTGCCCAGGCTTAGCACCCCAAGCAGAACGATGACATAGGAGATGGCAGGCAGCGTAATGTACCGCATCATATGGTAACGGTTAGCTCCGTCAATAACGGCCGCCTCGTAATACGACGGATTGATTCCCGTAATGGCAGCCAAATAAATGATGGTGCTGAAACCGAACTCTTTCCAAATATCCGAAGTAATAATGGTGAATTGAAACCAATTGTTGTCTCCAAGGAAAAAAATAGGCTCGATGCCGAGAACGGACAAAAATTTGTTGATGATGCCCGTGGAAGGAGACAGAACATCAAGCAAAATGCCCGCCAGTATGACCCATGAGAGAAAATGGGGAAGATAAATGCTTGTCTGTACCAGCTTCTTGCGCGTCTTTCCTTTGATTTCATTAATCAGCAGCGAAAACAAAATCGGAACGATGAGGATAAGCACGATTTTGAATAAAGCGATCGTAATCGTGTTCATAATGACTTGCATAAAATTCGGCATATTAAATACGTATTTGAAATTGTCCCATCCGACCCAGTCCTGCTCGCCGAACAACCCCTTCGCAGGAATGAAATCCTGGAATGAAATGGCCACGCCAATCATCGGGCCATAGCTGTAAATGAGCACAAGCAGGACAGCGGGCAGAAGCATCATATGCAGCGGAAAGGTATTGGAACTTCTGAAGCCCTTCATAATCGTCCCCCTCGGTTGATTGTCATAACGCGATCGTCTAAGCAGGGAAGCGCCATAGTACCCGGCTAACTACCGCTGCTTAGACCTTGATCGCTATTGATTCGTTACTTTACGCCGTCGTACCACTCGTTGACTTCCTTCGTAATTTGCTCGCCGCCAAGCTTCTTCCAGCTTTGCACGAAAGCTTCGAATTCGTCGGCCGGCGAGTTGCCCATAATGATTTTGTAGAACGTCTCCTCGCGAAGCTTGTTCAGCGTTGACATCGTCGTAATCATCGTCTTCGTTGGCGAGCCTACAAACTTATCTTGAACATACTGCTTGTTGTCCATCAACTGCTTGATGCCCGCTTCCGTGCTGTTTTCTCCGAACACTTTGTTCCAGCCCCACATGGACGCGTCGCCTTTCAGGAATTTGTCCACGTTGTCGAACATCGCCCTTTGTTCGCCGATCAGTTTACTCGTATCGCCGCTTGCAACAGCATCCTTGATCGCCAGGTACGTATTGACGTTTTTCGATACATCGCGAATCTCGACAGGCGAGAGCCTCCAATTTTCTTTGCCGTTCTCGCTGACACCGTACTGGTTATAATCCTCGGTATACATTTTGTAATAGAGGTTAAGCAGCTTGATTAGCGCTTCCGGGTGCTCGAAGCCTTTCCGTACCGTGATGAAGCTGCCGTAGCCGAGCGTGAAGGTGCTCGTAACCGGCTTCTCGTCGATAGATGGAATCAAGACCGGTGTCCAATCCGCATCCGGATTCGATTTCAGCGCCTCGCCAAGCGGATGAAGGGACAGATAGAACGGGCCGTATGTCATTCCGATCTGCTGATTCGCTACACCTTCAGCGATTTTGTCGCCGCCCTTAAGACCGAATTCCTTATCGATCTCTCCGGCTTTGTACATGTCGGCCAGCTCGGCCAAAGCAGCTCTCGCTTCGGGCTGAATGCCTCCAAACTCCAGCTTGCCGTCCTTCTCCACCCATATTTTCGTATTGGCATGGAAGCCGTTCATTACGCCTTCGATCGTGTTGTAGTCATTGCTAAGAGAAAGCCCGAATGTATCATTTTTGCCGTTCCCATCCGGGTCCTGCGTAGCGAACGCCTTGCTGATCGCCTTGACATCCGCCCAAGACTTCGGCAGCTCCAGGTTCAGCTTCTTCAGCCAGTCGGTCCGTAACCATAGGAATCCGGTTTCCGGAGCAAGGTCATTCGTGCTCGGGAAGCCTAGAACTTTGCCGTCGAAGGTGGCCGCCTGTTTCGCCGATTCTCCGATCTGCGACACAAGTCCCTTCACTTCAGGCGACATATATTGCTCCATGTAAGGGCCTATATCTGCCAAAATATCGGCGCGTGCCGCTTGGCTGAGCTGCACGGGATCAAGCACGAGTATATCGGGAATGTCTCCCGATGCGAGCGCGAGGTTCATTTTCTGCGCAGACTGCTCTCCCGTCTTGGAAATCCACTTGTATTTCACTTTGATGTTGAGCTTCTCTTCAATAATTTTTGTCCATTGGTTGTCTTCGTAAGAAAGGCCGTCTACGAGCAAATTCTTTTGCATCGTATCGTCGATATAACCTGCGAACGTAACCTCAACCGGCTCCTCGTACCTTCCGAAAGGATCACCCGCCTCTACTTCTCCGCTTGGTGCATTTGCCCCATTTGCCCCGCTGCCGCTTTGCTCGCCAGACTCCGTGTTCTTGCCGTCATTGTCTGCTTTATTCGAGCACGCAGCCAACAAAGAAACGAGCAGAACAACAACAAGCAGCAATATGCCGGACTTCTTTCTCATCTTCATTATTCCGACCTCCCCATCGTTTTGCTTTCTTGAATGATGTTGCTCCTTTATTATCCCGCTTGGGAATACGCTTTCATATCGTCCGATCTTGACCTTGGCCTCTGTTTTCTTCTCCTATATTGACTTGCTTTGGTGTGCGTCCCTATACGCCTGCGGCGTACTGCCCACCAGCTTCTTAAATACCCGATTGAAATAGGAAACGGATACGAAACCTACGGACATCGCTGCATGTTGGACCTTCATGTCGGGATTTAGCAGCAGCTCGATCGCTCTCTCGATCCGCATCCGGTTGATGTAATCCGATAAGTTCTCCTCCGTTACTCGTTTGAACAGCCTGGATAAATATGAAGGATTGAAGTGAACGAGCTCCGCCAGCTTGACCAGCGATAAATCCTGCGCCAGATGTGCCTTCATATAGGTCTGCAGAAATCGAATCGGCCGCTCCAATTGATCCGCCTCCTCATCCTTCCGGAGGCGTACGACGCTTTCACCCAGCCTACGGAATAAGCCGAGCATGTCCTCGTACGAACGATAGCCGTCCAATCGGAGCAACGCACGCAGATCGATGATCGTAGACAGCTTTTCCGTTAAGCCCCAACGTTGAAACGATTGAAGCAAATAAACGATCAGCGTATAGTAATTTTCCGCATACGCTTGCGTTGCTCTTCCGCCAAAGCTTTCCTCATTGCCGATCCATTCTTCTACGAATGCAACAAAGCCTTTATCATTGCCGCTCATTAAATAACCTTCCACAAGCTTGAGCCTTTCCACGGAAAGTCCCTTCGAGACGTCCGCTTGTTCCAACGGTTCGGACAAAATCACTTCCTTTTCCTGTCCGATTCGGTAATCAAGAAGCCCGTTCATATAGGGAAAGGCACGTCCCAGCCCCTTCCAGCTCACCTCATTTGCCGAATGGACGAACGAGACGGACAGCTCGAACGACTCCGAACAGATACGCTGCGCGACAGCCAAAGCTTCCCTGACATACAAGGCGGCATCGCTAACGGGCGTAAGTTCGATAGGCTGGACAATTACGTACCAAAACGTATGTTTTAACGAGATCGCAACGAAACGAAATCGTTCCTCCAAACATCGCTCGAGAGCTTGCTTAAGCGCATACAGCTGTCTCGTCTGCTCATCCATGGTGATTGGATTATCGCTAGGGTCAAGACGTGCGATTAACGGAATAACGTGACGATCGCTGCTAAGCGAAATGTTCAGACGTTCCAATTGTCCATTCGTCAGTTCCTCTGCCGTCGCGGGATCATAGAGAACGTCCAGGATGAACTCCTTCTGCAAGAGGGGCAGCTCATTCCTCATTTGGTTCTCGATGAGCTCCGTCCATTGTTCCGCCTTCAGCTTGTCCTTGATCTCCGCAACCATTTTTCTGACCGTATCTAATACGACGTCGTCACCTTCGCTCTTGAGCAAGTAACGGACGCCTTCATGCCGGATCGAACGATATACGTATTCAAAATCACTGTATCCCGTGAACATGACGACTCTGCATGCCGGCCAGCGTTGCTGTATTTCCTCCATAAGCTGAATACCGTTCAAGCCCGGCATTTGAATATCTGACAGCACGATGTCGATTCGCGTACGGTTCAGCCAATCCAGCGCTTCGTTGCCCGAATAAGCCGTTATAATATCAAGCTCCATATCGGTAACCTGCTGGAATAAATGGTACAGTCCCTCGACAATGACAGGCTCGTCGTCGACGATGAGCAGCCTATACATCGTTATTCGCCTCCTTCGATAACGCAATCGTGATTTTCAGACCGCCCGAACTGCCGCGGGTCGCCCGCATGCCGCTCGTCTTGCCGAATTTAATCTGGATTCTTCGGTGAATATTCACCAGACCTGTTACTTCCGCATCTGCCGAACCACTGGTATTGAACAGAGTCTGCAGCCGCTGCAGCTCCTCGCTTGTCAAAGCGTCTCCATTATCCTCAATCGAGATCGTGAACTGTTCATCTTCCATCTCAAAGGAAACCGATAATCGGCCATCCGCCGCCTTGTCCCTCAGCCCATGCTCGAACGTATTTTCCAGCACCGGCTGCAAAATAAGGCGAGGCACCATAATATGCCCACAGTCTGGGGGCAATTCCGCGAATTGCACGACGAGCCGATTCTGGAATCGGACGGATTGAATATCGACGTACATGCGTGCGAATTCCACTTCCCTGGCGAGCGGTACATCATCGCTTGTGTTGCGCGTGACGTACTGATAGTACTGCGCGAGCTTAAGCGACAGATCAGCCAAATTCTCATGATCCTCCAGCTTCGCCATTCGGTATATAATCTGAAAGTTGTTATAGAGAAAATGGGGATGAATCTGAGACTGAAGCTGCTTCATCTGCGCCCGCTGCGTTAAGATCCGCTGCTCGTACACTTGTTCAATCAACACCTTAAGCTCATGGACCATCCGATTGAAGGAGCGATATATAAATCCGAATTCATTATTGCTGGAATCCGTTATAGTCATGTTCAGATTGCCGCTCTCTACCCGCTTGAACGCCGAAGACAGCTTGCGCAGCGGATTGTAGACTACTTTATACATCGAGATAATGAACATTGAAATAGCTAGAAACGATATAACGGAAAACGCCCAAAACCAGGCCGTGTATTTCTCCAACGATTCCAGATATTGACCTTTGCGAACGAACTTAACGAACGTCATGTTCAGCTCTTCAGACTTGACGACCAACATCGAATAATCGATTTGGTTAATCGTAATCGGTTCGACCCAACCTTGCTTCTCCCCATTTCCTTTACGTTTATTTGCCTCGTCGAGCATCTCCGCCAGATTCGGCTCATCGATATTGCTCTTGCCGATAACGCGGCTGGCGCTTGAATCCGACAACATGAGAACGTTAACCTCTTCCCCTCCGAAGTGCTCGAGGTCGGCTTGAAACACGGCCTTGTCCAGCATGATTTCGATTTTGAACAAGGGCAGGTTCGTGTCTGAGAAGTCCGTTACGATATTATAGAAGTCTACGTACAACTCTCCCTGGCGGTAGGCGACCAGAGACTTAGAGCTCGGATCCAAATTCCTTATATCGAGCCCTGACACATCCTCAAGGGGACTAATTCCCCCGGAGGTCGAAATCACTTTACCCGCCCGCGTCAAAAAAATACTGACATCCTTGGCGTAAGCGCTGCTGTTCTTGATCATATTGATCCGTTGCCCTAACCCCCTAAGCGCGTAGAATTGCTCGAGCCAAGGCATATAATCGACGATGGTAGACAATCGATCCAAGTCCCTATCATTCAGAAATTCGTATTGAATCGCCTGCATGCGCAGCACCTCTTGCTCCAGCCGATCCATGTACTGCGTCATCTGCGAATAAGAGGACGTGTTGATTTTCTCGATAACTTCCTCCGTCCCCCATTTGTATAGGACGACAGATAGCACATAGGTAGGCAACACCGTCAAGCAAAAGAGCATGAACAATTTTGTTAATATCGATCTTCGCCATATGCCATTCATCTTTTCTCTCGGTGACTCCTCTCACGATCAATGATCTGTATAGATTTTTTCATTGCTCTTCCTTTATAATAATAACGATTGAAATCGACAAAATATGTGCTAATCAGGACAAAATATATCTGTGAATGCGTCATTTTAATAATAGAGGTGAATTTCCAATGAATCGGAATAGTGCACTTTTCAAGAGTGAGTTTTTCTTGCAAAACAACTTGCATCTATACATTAACCGCTATGCAGAAGACTTTACCGTTCCCTTTCACTCTCATGAATTTATCGAGTATTGTTATGTCGCTGAAGGAAAGGGATTTCACCATATTGAACATGAGACTTTTCCCGTGCATAAAGGCATGTTGTATGCCATACCCATCGGCGTTTCTCATGTGTTCCGTCCATCCACTCCTCAGTACAGCGAAGAACCGCTAATCGTCTATAATTGCTTATTTGATAAGCAAATGATTGAATTATTATCTTCGAAAATCGAGGATGCTTCGATTATTGAGCATCTAGCGACGCTGGAAAATAAAACGCATTCCTATTTCACCGTATTCGATAGAGACGGCTCGATTGAGCGACTGATGAGTACGCTCTACCGCGAAATGTCCGTTCCAAGTATCGGTACCAAAACGATGCTCCACGCACTATTAAGCCAATTGATTACTCTTGTATACAGGCTTAAGGTCGCAACTAACGAAAAGTCGACAACGGATAATGCCGACTTCACCGGAATAATAAACTTTATTGAACAACATTTATCTGAATCCATCACCTTGACGGACCTCTCCCATTATTCAAAATGGAGCAATAGGCACCTACAGCGTCTGTTTCTCAAACATTTCGGTCAACCATTTAGATCGTATTTGCAAAATACCCGCATCCAAAAAAGCTGTGAGCTATTACGTGAATCCTCGCACAAAATCAGTGTGATATCGCAGCTCGTCGGCTATCATGATAACGGTTCATTCCACGCAGTCTTCAAAAAAATAGTCGGGAAGTCGCCTACTGAATATCGCAAGCTCTATAAGGAGTAAGAACGCAAAAAAGGACTCCGCGGTTTTTTCCACGGAGTCCTTAAAGAATAAATGTAGATTGCCATCATTTGTGCGTTTGGTTTAGGTAAAAGCTCATTTATATTTGCTAAATGCATTCTTGTCCTCTTGGACATTCTCCAAATACACGATCTTTCCTTCTTCATTTAACCTAGCTATATCGATACCTTTTTTCGCATATACCGTACCGTCTACCGCTTGGCCGCAAACTGCCCAGTTTGTCCGATAGCTACCGTCCGACTGCAGTTCCCATTTGTCCCACATATGTTTGACATCGCTATTATACTCATAAAAGGCTTTCATAAATCCTTCGATGCCTCTTTTAGTTATCCCGTTGAGAATTATTTCCGCATCTGGTGTAAACATAGAAAGTAAATCGTCCATTGCTCGTTTCTCTGTACGTGAAGCGTCAAATAATCGGAAATAGTTATTTAAAGTGGTGGTCATAAAAATCCTCCTAAAGAGCTGTGATTACATTTCGAATTTCATCGAACTGATAACGAACATGTTAACACACTCCCTTCTCACTTTCAATATTCAGTTCGAAAAAAATCGAACATTGATTCCATAAGTCCCTTGTGGTAACGTTAAATTATGAAAATGCCAAAAATCCCTGATGTTTCGGAAATAAATCTGACGACTGTTTTTAATGCGCTTGGAGACCCTATTAGAATGAAGATCGCTTGTTGTTTGGCCGCCACAGGCGAGAAGAACTGTTCTGCTTTTGAGGTAGGACATATCCCAAAATCAACGCTATCTCACCATATAAAAATCTTACGAGAGGCTGGAGTAATTCAACCCCGAATTGAAGGGAAGCAACATATTTATTTTTTGAGAAAAGAAGATTTGCATGCCCGATTCCCCAAACTATTGGATCTGATTTTAAACGAGGCAGAAGTATGGCACGACTAAGCTTACGGCAAATGCAAAAATCTTAAATCGCTAATTACGTTGCTCATGCCCTCGCGAAGCTCGTTTACGCGGATTACGCCTTCTATTCCCCTAGCTGCATCCTATTGGTTGAAAAACGATATGCCTTACTCGCCGGTATGGAAATATAGACAGGTTGTTGCTTGTCTGTTAGTATTTCTAATGGGAAAATAGTCCAAATAGACTAGAGGGCGAGATGATGATAGATGAAAAAGATTATGATTACTCTGTTGGCCTTACTTATGATCCTCTCCGTTCAGTTATTTGTACCAGACCAAACAAGTGCGCAAGCTGAACTTAAGGTCAAAAGTATTTTTAGCGGTTATGCTCCGAGAATGATTACGACAGAGGGAAAGGTATGGGAGTATGGCGCTGTTAAATCGCACCAGATGATAGGGCTTGATAATATTATATCGTTGTCCTTTGGTAACTCTATTTACGGTACTTACGCTCTTAAAGCAGACGGCACAGTTTGGAAATTCGATTCTTACTACTCCAAAGCTATGCAGATTCCCAAGCTCAATAAAATAACAGCCATCGCACAGAATTACGATAGAGTTTATGCGATAGATAAAGACGGCGTGCTCCGATATGAAAGCAACGAGGTTTTTCAAACTAAGGTTAAAGAAATATCTTCCAGTGACGAAAAACTGCTTGTTGTTTTCAAGGATGGCACCGTAGGGAAGCAAGATTTTAGCAATGGATATAAATGGAGTAAATTAACTGGGCTGAAAAATATTGTTTCCGTATATGCAGGTTTTTTATCGGATTTTGCTCTGGATAGTAACGGTCAAGTGTGGGCATGGGGGGATAACGGTAGTGGCGACTTGGGCGACGGGACGACCATCGATCGCAGCACTCCCGTAAAGGTAAAGGGCTTGCCTAAGATCAAAGCGATTGGAAACAAGCGCGCTTTAGCCGTGGACGGAACGGTATGGACATGGGGAGATAATACTTGGGGGCAGCTAGGTGATGGTTCGCCCGCAACACCGGATGTATGGGCGAAGACATCGAACTCCTACGACCCTTGGAACATATGGTATTTTCCATACACGCTTGTAAGCTCTACTCCACATCCTACTCCTGTAAAGGTGAAAGGGCTAACGAATATTGTTCAAATATCCAACGATTATGCTCTCGATCAATCAGGCGTATTATGGGGATGGGGAGACAACAGAAGAAGAACGATTATCAATTCGCCTGTGACCGCAATCACGGAGCCGGTTCGCATTCCACTCATGATATCCAGCAAGGTGGAAGGTGCCTGGAGCTTCAAGGATTATAAGCAAACCTCGAAAGAGGCATGGTCGACGGTATTGTCGGACGGGCGTTTGTTTACGACCGGTTATAATGATTCTTTCTTATATGATCCAGCCAAAAAACAATATACACGAAAACCGTTATTAATCGTGCATGATGCTATCAAACTATTTCCTCTCTTAAACGGGGGCATTTTACAAGTAGAGAATGATCCTATTCGTTATGGGGGGACGAACTTTCGAATAATAAATGTCGACACGCAAAAGTCGTACTTGTTACCGAAAGCACCGGAGAATTTAGATAGGAATGTCGGTATCGTACCTCTTTCAAAGGGAAGAATTATGTTCATTGGCGATGAAGCCGATGATAATTCGGGCTATAACCACGCTTATGTCTACGATTTGTATGCGAAGAAATGGACCAAGTTATCGAACATGAACGAGCATCGCCTATCACCGGTAGGTGTGGAATTGCCCGATGGCCGTGTATTCGTAGCTGGGGGTCGTACATTAGCTGGAACCGATTTGGAAGTCTATGATTTCAAGACGCAAAAATGGGAACCGTTTGCTGCTGAGCTCCCTGAAGTAAACGATGTTAATAATGGTACTATTGAAGTGCTAACAGTCAGTTCGACCAAAGTAGTCATACACGCTAATTCGAGATTATACGTTTACGATTTGGAGCTGCGGCAAGTCAAGGAGTATGCGACGCCGGGCTCGGACGGGATCTTCCTCATGACTCGATTACTCGATGGTCGATTCATGATGCTTGGCAAGCAGGAGACGTATGCCTTTGATGCCAACACTGGCGCATTCACGGCGCTTAGCCATCCCAACATAGGCTTTTATATAAACGTAACAGAGGATAAAATACAAACACGACCGAACGGGGAAGTATTATTCATAGTGACAGGCAACTATAACTGGCAGACAGAAAAACCATGGACTCGTGTCTATACATACCGGCCATAGACGATGAAAAAAAGCCCTATGAACTGAACTGTTTAATGACAAAGCGGCAGACCAGAATTTGGTCTGCCGCTTTAATGAGTTGAAATTTTAATCCAAAGATATACTGATCCGCAAAAATGTAGCCGTCCTCGAAAGATGCGACAAGAACTTCATCATTTCTTATTTATCATTTTATTTTGCATTAATCTTCGTTGATTTTGGAGCGCAGCCTTCCGCCGTTACCTTAACAGTGATGAGGCCTGCGCCTGTTGCTTTCAATCATCTCGTCATGCGGCAAAGTAACAGGCTTAGGCTGCACCGGCGTACTCGTCATTTCTGATAAAAAGCCGCATTTATTGCCTACCGTCCAATCGTGATTGAATGAAATTCGAATCACTGTATCCTTCACCATCCATCCTGCGTTAATTTTAAAATCTCAATGGCATTACTTTGAGCCCACACCGGCATTCCCATTGAATATTCACCCCATGTGATTATATCAATGTGAATTTTGCCTGCTTAACATTCCTCGAACTTGAACCGACATATACATGAAAATGGCCAGTTTCCGCCTTGTACGTCTGTTCAGCCGTAAAGTATTTTAAATCTTCTTCGCAGATCATAAAAACAACCGTCTTGCTCTCGCCTGGCTGCAACGCGATCTTTTGAAATCCCTTTAGCTCTTTCACCGGCCTTACAACAGATCCAACCAAATCTTGAATGTAAAGTTGTACGATCTCTTCACCCGCGACCGTTCCCGTATTCCGAACATTCACTTGAACCGTAAGCGTGTCTGAAGCTGTCATAACCGTCTTGTTTAGTACGGGTTCTGAATACTCAAACGTTGTATAGCTTAATCCATAGCCAAACGGGTACAATGGTTCGTTTGTTCCATCAAGATACTTGGAAATGTACTTTGAGTCTTTATTCTTCACTGTTACAGGTCTTCCTGTATTAAAATGGTTATAGTAAACCGGAATTTGTCCTTCTCTGGTCGGGAAACTCATAGTCAGCTTGCCCGAAGGATTATACAAACCATATAGCACGTCAGCGATCGCACATCCTGCTTGTGAACCCAGGAACCATGTCTCCACAATGGCGTTCACGTGCTGATCGAACCAATCAAGCACGATTGGCCGTCCATTCGTTAACACAAGTACCGTCGGTTTGCCAAGGTTCACAATCTCTTCAGCCAGCTTTCTTTGAATGTCCGGAAGCGTGATTTCCATCCGGGACGCCGCTTCACCGCTCATGTTACTCGACTCGCCTAGTGCCAATATGACAACATCCGCTTCCTTCGCCATGCGGACGGCTTCTTCAATGCCGCCTTCAATCTGGCTGTCTACCAAACAGCCATCAGTTACAAGTAAGTCCTCTATTCCGACAATGTCTCGCAAGCCCTGCTCCAACGTTATTGTTTCATTGCCATATCGCGAGAACTGCCATGGACCGAGTAGGTCTTTGCTTTTCGCGAACGGACCAACAACAGCGACCTTACCGGATGCCGGTGACAGCGGGAGCACGCCGTCATTCTTAAGCAACACGATTGACTTGCGAGCAAGTTCCCTGCTCTCCTGCAAATGATCGGGAGAGAAATGATACTCCTTCTCTTTCTCAGGTCGGATGTAGCGGAACGGGTCGTCCATGATTCCGATCTTATATTTGTAAGTCAAGATTCGGCGTACTGAATCATCCAACTGTTCCTCTTTCAAGACACCATCCTTAATTAATTGTGGCAGATGGTCTGCATACGCTCTTGTCACCATCTCGATATCCATCGTTGCTTCGAGTGCCATGCGTGCAGCTTCTTTCCCATCCTCGGCGCAACCATGAATTCGAATCTCGTCTATTGCGCCATAATCAGATATCAGTATGCCATCGAAGCCAAGCTCATCCCGAAGCAAGTCCTTGAGCAGCAACTTACTTCCTGCAACTGGCACCCCTTGATAAATATTGAATGAGTTCATCACAGAACCCGCTCCTGCTTCAATTCCCGCTTGGAACGGTGGCAGGTAGACATTACGAAGTGTTCCTTCTGACATATCGACCGTATTGTAATCGCGGCCGCCTTCCCCGGCTCCATAGCCAATGAAATGCTTCAGACAAGCGATTATCGTCTCTTGACTGAATAAGCTATCGCCCTGGAAACCTTGGACCTGTGCCTCAGCAATCCGCGCGCTAAGATATGGATCTTCACCAGCGCCTTCTACGACACGCCCCCATCTCGGGTCACGGGTAATATCCACCATCGGCCCGTGATTGTACGTAATACCAGACGCGGACGCTTCCTTCGCTGCAACTACGCATGCGCTACGGATACCATCTATATCCCAGCTACACGACCATGCAAGTGGTACAGGAAAGATGGTCTGATGACCATGGATAATGTCAGCATTGAACAGTAGCGGAATGCGGTGTGGCGATTTCTCAACGGCGATACGCTGCAGCTCAAACACGCGTTCGATATCGAATGCGCCAAGTATTGAACCAGCCTTCCCCTCTTCGACGAGCTTCTCCGAAGGTTCAGAAGCAATATCGTCGCCGAAGGAGTAATTTGACGACAAACATTGACTCATCTGACCGATCTTGTCCTCAATGGACATCTTGCGAAGTAACTTCTCTACTTCCTCCGCAATTTCTGCATCCGTTCGTTCAATTACAAGGTTCTTCCGATAGACCTCCAGCTCCTGTATCAACTCTTCAGACAGGGGCGGTCCCTCACCAGGTTGCCCGTCAAACGTTATTGTTCCAGATGGTGGAAGCACTAGAGACCCGCTGAACAGATTGTCCGTAAAGTGTAACTCTAGCGATACGTCTACTTCCTCCATCACATTCGCCTTACCCGTAGCAATAATCCGATTCCCTTCCACGGATACACGGTCAAATGCTATCCCCAAAGGGAAAGGTTCTGTACTAAGCTCAATCGCAATACTGTCATTGTGTTCTTGGATTGTGAATTTTAGTATTAATTTGCCCACTTGTGATGGCACCACTGTATACCATTTACCTAACACTGGTACATTCCTCCTGAATTTCAAATAACCTCTCGGCACTCTCAGACTGCTTTATATACTTCCCCTTCGGTTATTCCTCTTTCATTGAAAGCATCCACTCTCACATAAACGGGCTGTCCTTTGACAAGTGCTTTAATCGTCAATTGATTAACGCCAAACACCATATGACTGTGATACAGCTTATCCGGCGCGAATCCCCAAAGCACGTTGTATCCGACCACTTCGTCTTTCCCCCACGTTACGGAAAGATCGAGCTCGCTTACAAGTTCGGTTTGGACTCCGCTTGTTTGTTCAGGGAGTGTACCTTCTCCGATCCCAAACACACGCAGACCGGAAACACATGCGTGTTGGTCGAAAGGCAGCTCCTTCACCGTGCATCGGATATACCTTGCCTTTATACCGCCTTCTCTTACAATGAGATCATGAGACAAATCTGTTTCGGCATCCGATTTATCCTCGATGACGAAATAGGTTTTGCCGTCTACCGAACCTTCGAGTAGCCATCTCGTGTAATGCCGACGTTCGTCGATATATCTTCTTTCTTGTAATACAGCTCCGGCAGGAAGATCAACCTTTAATTGATCATCAGCGAAATTGATTTGTATGGCGTGCACATCGCATACACGGTTCAGATCAACTTCCAGCCATTCTCCGGATGCGGAAGAAGCTGCTTTCCACCAGGTCCGGACATTCTCATCCGTCGCATTCGAAGGGTCTTTTCCTTCCAGTGAGGAAGATGCCTTAGCAGGCTTGTCGTAGGATAGCAGCATCCATTCCGGATCGTTCCACGGATTTAACTGTGCCTGTTCAATCTTGAGTGGCCAGTCCCCGTAACGTTGATTGCAGAATAACTCGCCGTCTTGATCGAAGCCTGCAGGCCATAGTCCTATTCTTCTTTCGAAAATATAATTGAGACTAATGCGCATCGTAGAGGTATGCCATAGGTTTCCATGTTTATCCTCCAAGGTCGATCCGTGCCCTGCACCCGGAATGAAACCACCCGGCTTATATGAATATGGATTATTGTTAGCCAATGTGAACGGCCCTAACGGATGATCCGCTACGTAAACGCCGTCAGCATATATGTTAAATTCCGTCCCCGGAGCTGAGTATTGCAAATAATATCTCCCATTATGCTTATCCATCCATGCCCCTTCGATGTAAGGATCATTCCCTACGGCCACTCGGATCATATTCTGTTGCTCTTCCGAAATGTCAGGATTCATGCGTGTATACCCTTGCACTATTCTCTCAATTTCTTCTTGCGATATAGGAATGTGGTTTTCGCCTTTTCTTTCATACCCAATCACCGTATTGTTGCCTGATATCAGAGCAATAGACTCTCCTTTGGGTTTCATATCCTTCAGATCAAGTTCGACCCCATAGATCGGCGTCTGGTTGGAGCAGCCCCAGTAGAAGTATAGCCTGCCATCGTCGTCGACGAACAGATTAGGATCCCAGAATGGGAAAGTCCCTTCTATTTCCTCAAATTCACCGCTAATCGGATCTTTCGTTCGATAAAAGGAACAATTCTTGGTTAAATGTGATGCGGAAAAATAAAGATAATCTCCTATGACCCGAACATCCGGAGCATAATCATAAACCGGCAAATGATTCAGCGGATGGAACGTCCAGTCCACTAGATCGTCGCTAGCCAGAAATCCTGCGGTCATTGAAGGAAATAAATAATATTTGCCTTGGAATAGAACTAACGACGGATCAGCTGCTTCTCTGTAAGTAACCATTGTGCCATTCGCTTCAGTCAACTGATACTTATATTCCATATTGATCGGGTTGCATACATAAGTCATGTTCATACTCCTCCAGGAAATAAGATGAAAGCCTTTATTTTACTTCATTCAATGCATCTAATATTTGATCGAGATGCGCTTCCGACATGGCCCCGCCGCTAAAGGAGATGAGCGCGCGCAAAGGCATATATTTCATAATCGCCTCCACCATCTCAGAAGCATCCCCATGATTCGCTGCTTCAGCTTCCCCGGTAGGTTGCTGCTGCTTCATAATTCCTTCTATGATCGGGCGCCTTGCTGGATCGGCCAGAAGATCGCCGATTGTCGTATTGCGCGTTGCTTTTTTGCGGAATACCTTCGTTGATTCCACCTTAATGGAACCCGTCAGCACGATCTCCCGAGACGATTTCCCTATCTGAATTTCAAATTCACCGGTATCGACGCGCCAGTCCTTCAACTCGACATCGTAGTAAGCGAATGATCGTTTATCCAATGTGAAATGGACCGTTTGTTCTTCGCCCGGTTGTAGCTCCACCTTCGCAAATCCTTTCAATTCCTTGTCGGGACGAATAACCTTACTATTTACTTCGCGAATATAGAGCTGAACGATTTCCTTACCGGACATATTCCCCGTATTTGTCACCTTAACCTGAACGTCTACCGTTTGATCTTCCAGTATTTCTTTGTTGGCAACGGATAGGTCGGAATAGGCAAAGCTTGTATAGCTTAAGCCATGACCGAATGGGAACAACGGTTCAGTCTTCTTCTTATCGTAATAGCGATAACCGACGAACAAGCCTTCCCTGTACTCGACCCGATCTTCTTCCCCGAAGTAGAACAGGTAAGACGGGTTGTCCTCAAGCCGCTTCGGAAAAGTCTCGGCCAGCTTGCCGCAAGGATTAGCATCTCCGAACAACAAATCGGCGATAGCCCCGCCGAGCGCTTGTCCGCCTAAGTACCCCTCCAATACAGCCTTCACGTTCCCAATCCAAGGCATCTCCACCGGAGATCCGTTGCTCAATACGACGATTAGGTTCGGCTGTGCTTTGGCAGCCGCTTCGATCATTGCGATCTGATTATTCGGGATACGAAGATGCGTACGGTCATAACCTTCCGATTCATACCGATCCGGCAATCCGACGAATAAGATGGCCGTATCCGCTTCGCTCGCCGTACGAACCGCTTCCTCCACCAGCTTGGCGTCCGTTGCATCGCTGTCTAATTCATAGCCTTTGGCGTATACGACATTCGCAGCAGTCCCCGCTGATTTCTGAATTTCTTCCCGTATATCCTCAAGCTTGGTCGGATTGATTCGGGAGCTTCCGCCACCCTGATATCTAGGAGATTCCGCGAGAGCTCCAATGACGGCGATACGACCTTCCTTGGCTAACGGGAGAATCCCGTCCTCATTTTTCAAGAGCACCATGCTTTCGCGCGCGACTACTCTTGCCAACTGATGATGCTCATCCACGTCATAGCTAGCTCCTTGCTTGTTGTGATCCACCGATTTGAAGATGATGCGAAGCAACCTTTCGACTGCCCCATCGAGCTTCTCCTCCGACAGCTTCCCGTTGCGAACGGCATCCACGATTTTTTGTTCACCGATCCCACTACTGGATGGCATTTCGAGTTCAAGGCCAGCGGCAAGCCCATCTGCCCTCTCGTTCACTGCGCCCCAGTCGGATACGACGAAGCCTTCATGTCCCCATTCATCTTTCAGAATATCGGTCAGCAAGTATTCGTTCTCGGAAACGAATTCCCCGTTCACCTTGTTGTAAGAAGACATCACCGTCCATGGCTGCGACTTCTTAACGGCTCCTTCGAAGCTCGCGAGATAGATTTCCCGAAGCGTCCGCTCGTCGACGACGGAGTCGGACGTCATTCTGCGATGCTCTTGGTTATTAGCGGCGAAATGTTTAAGCGATGTGCCGATGCCCTGGCTTTGCACGCCTTGTATGTGATGAGCAGCCATTTCGGAGGAAAGAAACGGATCCTCCGAGAAATATTCAAAGTTCCGACCGCAGAGCGGGGAACGTTTGATGTTCGCACCTGGTCCAAGTAAAACGGCAACATCCTCGGCCTGGCATTCCTCGCCGAGCGCCTGCCCCATCTTCTCGATCAATTCCCGGTCCCACGAGCTTGCTACTCCTACAGCTGAAGGGAAACAAGTCGCAGGCACGCTGTCGAATATACCGAGATGATCGCCACCCTCTCTCTGCTTGCGCAGACCGTGCGGTCCATCCGTTACCATAATGGACGGAATTCCGAGCCTTTCCACACCTTTGAGTCTCCAGAAATCCAGTCCGGAGCACATACCCGCTTTTTCTTCCAACGACATTTGCGAAATCAATTGTTCCAAATCGCGTTTCATTGATAATCTCCTCCTCTTTGACCTTATTTGTAATTATTCTTTAACAGCTCCTGCCGTCGCCCCTTTGACGAACCATTTCTGGAAGACGGGGAAGAATACAAGCATCGGCAGTATGCCGACAAAGGCAACAGCCATTCGCACGGTAGCTGACGGCAGATCCGCTGTTGTCATGGCAGTACCTACATTGTTTTGCTGGAGGAACCTGATATTCTCGTTAATGTTATTCAATATCGTTTGAATGCTCTGTATGTTGCTGTTGGCAGATAGATAATACATCCCGTTCATCCAATCATTCCAATAGTTGAGTGCGACCGTCATCCCGACTGTGACAAGCATCGGTACAGACAGAGGAATGGATATCCTGTAGAACAGCTGGAATTCCGTTGCTCCGTCGATTCGCGCCGATTCAAGGAGCGCGCTCGGGATCGTATGCTCGAAGTAGTTTTTTAGCATGACGACGAAATAGGCGTTCATTAGCAAATTCGGGAGAAGCAAACCGAAAATAGTGTCTTTGATGTTGAAGATTTGGGTATAGACAATGTAAGTCGAAGTCAATCCTCCGTTGAAGAGCAACGTAAAGGTTAACAGGAGCATGAGTACGCTGCGCCCGGGCAGATCATGCTTACTCAGGGTATACGCGAGCATCGCAGAAATCATCACACCTGCTAGCGTACCGACAACGGTGACGATAATGGATACCAAATATCCATTGCCGATCAACTCCCACTGCTCGGCAATATACCGATAAGCTTCGAGAGAGAGCTTCTCCGGGAAGAAGCTGTATCCATTCTTGAGCGCCGTTGCTTCGTCCGTAAATGACGATACGAGAAGAAGAACAAAGGGGGCTAGAGACAGAATGGATAAAATGATCATGAGAATATGTCCAAACATGGACCATTTTTTATCTTTAGTTTCAATCATTATGGATCGCTCCGTCCTCAGAATAATGAATCTTCTTTGCTGTATTTGCGCATGACCATATTGGTAATGAGGATCAATACAAATCCAACCACCGATTGATAGACCCCTGTTGCCGTAGACATCGTGATATCGCCAAGCTTCATCAACGCACGAAACGAATACGTATCGATTGTCGTCGTTACATCATATAGCGCACCGGAATTCATGGGAACTTGATAAAATAATCCGAAATCGGAATAAAATATTCTGCCGATAGCAAGAATCGTCGTAAGAATGACGACCGGCTTGAGGAGCGGCAGCGTGATGTGGATAATTTGCTGCAGCTTCGTCGCACCATCGATTTTGGCAGCCTCATAATAATCCGAATTAATCGTAAAGATCCTTGCCATGTAGAACAGCAAGCTGTATCCCATACCCTTCCAGATATGAATAAACAATAGAATGAACGGCCAATATTTAGGTTCAGAGTACCAAGAGACAGGATCGATACCAAGCGGTTCCAAGATGGAATTATTGATAAATCCGTTCTCGTTGCTTAGAAATGCGAAGCCGAGGTAACCGACAACAACCATCGAGATAAAATAAGGAATTAACACAGCAGATTGATAAGCCTTGGCAAGCTTTTGGCTAATAATCTCGTTGAAGAGAATCGCGACAACGATTGAAAAAACGGTGCCCGCCACGATAAACAAGAGATTATACAGAATCGTATTTCGTGTCATCATCCAAGCATTGTCGGTCGTGAACAGGAACTTAAAGTTCTCGAACCATACGAACTTTCCATCAAAGATACTCCCCGAGAAATCAAGCTCTCTGAAAGCGATCTGCATGCCATACAGGGGCATGTAATTGTTAATGAACAGGTAAATTAACGCCGGCAAAGCCATGAGATACAATGGAATATAGGACTTCCAATTTTTCTTTTTTTTACGCGTTTTTTTAGGTACGCTTTGCAACTCCAAATCTACAGTTGCTTTCACTTATTTCCGCCTCCTATTTCGTTCTTTCTTGATGTAATTGACTCCTACACGTATCTTACACGTGGATTGGCACTTGCCGTTATACATAGTACGACGCAAAAGATCTCCTTTTCCGACTTACTGAATCTCTCCCTTAGCGAAAACGAAAAGGAGCTATCCCATCTGGAACAACTCCTTCTTCACCACCACGTTGATTAAGCACACTTCTAGCAATCAGATTTTATTTTTTCTCTTCGGCGAGCCAAGCATCAAGCTGACGCTGTTTCTCATCAATTACCTTCTGCAATCCGGCAGCATAGAGTTCATCATTAAATTTCTTCAGCAACTCATCCGGATCTACGCCGCCATTACCAATGATCTTCGCATATTGCTCGTTTACCGCATCCAACGCCGAGATCTCCGTTTTTACGGATGACGGATCGAACAAGAATCCATATGCCGGTGACAACGTTGTATCTTCGTTCCATTTTTTCAAACCTTCTTTATACGCTTCCGGACTAAGTCCGGTAGGTTCAACATAAAGTTGTCTAAGTGGTAACTTGTTATAATCACCAAACATCAGCCAGTTGTTTTGGTTGTAATTTGTATTTTTGGAAGTATCGATGATACCATCAGCCTTAACCTCGTAATGCTCCCCTTCAATACCTAAGCTAAGCAATTTAGTTAACTCCGCGCTGGAATTTAGGAGATTAAGGAATTGGATCGCTTTATCGGGACGTTCACTGGATGATGCTACCGCCCACAAGAACAACTGGGAATCGGTAGTCTTGCGAACCGCTGGGTGCATAGCTACAGTTCTCGTCTCGATCGGTACGGATAGACCTCCAGCGAATCCCACGGAATAAACAGCATTTGCAAATACCTTCCCATTGTGCAATAACGTGCTGCCATCATCTTGCGAGGTGCTTACGTCTTTGGAAATGTACCCTTTTTGATACCATTCCCGGACTTTTTTGATCGTGTTAATCATTTGCTCGGATTCGTACTGGTTAATAAGTTTTGTTCCTGTTCCATCCATTAGGACGCCGTAATTGCTCCCAAGCATATCGGAATAAACCAAACTCCCCGCAATATTGGCCGAACTCGTTTCCGGCGCTAGCATGGTCATATTGGGTTCACCCTCTTGTACTTTGGCAAAGACAGCATCCATATCGTCGAGCGATTTAATCGATGCGATATCTATATTGTACTTATCCAATATACTTTTGTTCATATTAAATCCTATCGTAAGTTGTTGATCCATTCTTTGCGGAATTGTATATTGTTCCCCCTTGAATTTGCCTGCAGGGAGCAGGTCGCCGACTGTTTCCTGTATAGCCGGCCCCCACTGGGCCAACTCTTCGCTAATCGGGCGAATCATTTTATTGTTGGCGAAGGTAGGAAGATAACTGCTTCCAGGCATGAGAAGCATCAGATCCGTTTTCTCTCGGCTTGAGGCTTTGAGCGCATAGACATTCGCCATATTGAATAAGCTGACTCCCTCAAGATCAACCTTTGCATTGATTTCCTTAAGGGTAATCTCATTCAGCTTCTCTTCGATCTTAGGCAGATCCGCTTGCTCCTGTCCCAATACGGCGTAATTGACTTTGATCGTATAAGGCTCCTCGTTGAAGTCGATTTGTCCGCTTTCCTCGGAAACGCTTGCATTATTTGGTGCCGTTGAGTTTTCCGTGCTGTTGCCGTTGTTGTTACTGCATCCAATGATGCCGACTGCCAACAGCGATGATGCTAACACCACGGGTAAAAGTTTCTTTTTCAATTCAGATCCCCCTCAAATTAAGTAGCGTTTTTGTCTTTCTAATGAGCATTATAGGAGCAAGGGAACCTACCGCGTTATACATGATCCGACTAAAAGGATTCCGAATTCCGACTACTTCACCGATCGTATTGCTTCTGTTGCTGCTTTTTGAACTCCTGCGGCGACATCCCTGTTTCTTTAGTGAAAATTCGGTTAAAACTTGAGTAATTGTAGTAGCCGACCAGCATGGCGACTTCCCCGATGCTTTTATCGGTTTGCATCAGAAGATCTTTCGCCGCTTCCATTTTTTTGTTGATCATATATTTGCTAATCGATACGCCAACCTGTTTTTTGAAAATTCGTGTTAGATAATCTGGATTAAGATACACATTGTTTGCAATTTGTTCCATCGAAAGCTCATCGGACAGATGCATGCGAATGAATTGCTTCGTCCTCTCCACCGGATTATCGCGGTTCGCATTCACCTGATCGAAATTTTGCATCATATCCATCGCATGATTGACCCATTGCAACAGCCCGTCCAATGACTCCGAAGCTTTCTCCAACAACCGATTCGACTGCTCATGGGCAAATAGTTCATTGACGAAAATGTTTCGATCGGCGGTAAATCCGAAGATAAGATAATAAAAATCACTCGTAAATCTTCGTAAAAAAACACGGTTGATGTTGAACTTCTGTCCCTGCGGGGTCAATTGATCTTCTATTTTCTCCCTTACCTCAGCATATCTTCCTTGTTTTAACCATTCTCTCCATTGACCGATACGATTGTCGGAATACGCATAACCTTCCTTGTTGTTCTGGTCTTGATGAAGAAAATAAACGTTAGGCTCGTGAATGACATTATTAAAGTCCATCTCCTGCAACGATTCAATAACCGAAGGCATTTCGTAGATGGCGTCATTGACGCCAATATAGCAGCAGACGATCTCTTTGATATATATCTTTGCCGCATCGATCACCTGTCGGCAGCATTTCTCGATCTGACGATTAAGATCATATCCTTCTGAATGCCCATCCATTTGCAGCATGACCAAGATCGATGTATCCGAGAATGAGATGACTTCACTTTCGGTTTCCGGGATCACGAACAGCTCTTCTGTTATGTTTCGGAGTCCATATTGCAGCAGCTTCTGATCCTCCTTACTGACATTCTCTGTCCATTTCTTTGTTACGATCAAGATGGGAACGTATAAACCCTCGAGATTTACATCCAGTCGTTTCTGGCGGAAGTAGTTCGTCAGACTATCCTTGTTAGGCGATATTTCGCCAAGGAAAAAATCTTTCCAAAACTGCTTAACAACGGTGTTTTTGTTTTGGATCCAGGAGCTGCTGTTATCTTTTAACATTCTCTCCGTTCGAATTTTCTCCATCGTTTCTTTCAGCACTAGCTCCACTTTCGAGAAGTCCAATGGCTTCAGAATGTAATCGACGCTGCCCAATCGCATGGCCTCCTGCAACAAGTGAAACTCCGCATGACAAGTCATGAAGACGCATTTCACATTCGGATAGTGCTTGTTGGTCCATTGTAACAATTCGAGGCCGGAACCCATCGGCATTTCGATATCGCTGAGCAGAATGTCGATTGGACTCCCGTCGAATTGTCGAATTGCTTCCTGTACATTCGCAGCTGTATAAACGTGTTCAATCCCTAACCGATCCCATCCAATCCCGTTCGATACTGCTTGGATCGAGCTAATTTCGTCGTCGACGATAAGTACATTCATGTTGCTTTCCCTCCTGTTACGTCTTTGACAACATTCGATTTCCAAGTATAATGGGGCTAACCCTGCCCCGGTAGAGTACAAAGGATACGGAGCTAACCCCTATGATGCGATTACCCGATAAAGGTTTTACCAATTCCATTCTTTTCAAGCTTCTTGCGTTATTCACGATTCTGATTCCTATCATTGGGATGTTCATCTATAGCAACTACCAAACCAGGATCACGCTTGAGAATCAAGTCCAGAGCACGCACAGGAACATGTTGGAGTCCTATTGGATCCAAATTGATAATCAACTCAACAATGCGGTCACCTTCGCGGTCAATACCGCATGGTTCGAATCCGACCCTGTACTAGCCTTTAGCAATGTTGAATCGGTGTCTGCATTAGCCAAGCAAAGAATTGCGCTTGATCTTGCGGAACAAATCACGAACGGCGTCAACGTCATCGATTCCTTGTTCGTATATACAGACAATGATTATATCTCGGCTGGGCAGACCAGCCAGAAGCCGGATGAGAGAAACGCAATTAAGTCCTACGTCTTGGAAGCTGCTTCGACTTTGGATATAAGCGGCATGCAATCGAATTGGTATCTGATTAGGTTAAATAACCAATCGGGCATGATTCACTTTAGCAAAGGAGACAATGGCGTATTATCCGGCGTGTATGTCAATCTGGACAGGCTTGTAAGCCATTATACACCTAATGACAGAACCATTTCCTTGTCATTATTGTCTGATAAGGATGCGGCAGCCGTTCGTTCCAAACATCCCGAGGATAGCATCGTAATTACGGTCCCCTCCGCCGTCGTGCCAATCTCATTCGTGGAGACTATCCCATCGAGCATCATCCTAAAATCTTTACCTTTCATGCAGAAATATATGGTCGTCATCTCCGTCCTTGTTTGCTTGCTGTTGCCTCTCGCGTTTTTCGTTCTAAGACAAGTCGTCGTGATGCCCTTGCAAAGATTGAATAAAGCAATGAAGCTTATCCAACGCGGAGATCTGCAATACCGCATTCCTTCTTATTCGGTATCGAATGAATTTTCGATTGTTAATCAGACTTTTAACCAGATGATGGATGATGTCCGTCAATTAAAAATTAACGTATACGAAGAGGAGATTAAGGCTCAGAAGTCTCAGCTTCGCAATCTTCAATTGCAAATCCAGCCTCATTTTATTGTTAATTCCTTGAACATGGTTTATAACCTTCTGGAGAATGGAGATGCTTGGACGGCCAAAAAACTGATCGTTCATTCCGTTGACTTTTATCGTTATATGGTCAAAGTAGAAACCGATTTCGTCCCACTATATGAGGAGATTGAACATGTCAATACGTATCTGCAGATTCAATCGATTCGTTACAATAACAAGTTTACGTATTCGATCGAGACGAATCAAATGATTGCGGACATGCTCGTCCCTCCTATGCTCATTCAAAATTTCGTAGAGAATTCAATTAAATACGCGATCCAAGCGGATCGCAGCATCCATATTTCGATACAGGTCGATTCCTTCGAAATCGACTTCTACCCCTACGCCAACATTGTCATTGCTGACAGTGGAAGCGGCTACCCGGAGAACCAACTGGAACGGTTGAATCAAGGCAAGGTCATTATTGACCACAGTGGCGAGCACATCGGCATCCGAAATAGCGTTCAGCGTCTTGCTCTATTATTTCATGAACAGGCGAAATGGCGCTTTTATAATCGGAACGGGGCTGTAAGCGAACTCACGATTCCTGCTCTGTTCTCAGAGCAATCGGAACTTATCCATGAAGACAAAGAATAAGCCATTCCTAGGAATGGCTTTTTTCTTCGAGCAGCAATCAGATTGTTCGGTTTCTTGCAATACTTCCGTAATGATAGGCGCTTTTCTTAGGAAACCTCTGTTGAGTAGTGCGATCCACGGCGATCAACCCGAAAGTTTTCGAGAATCCGAGCTGCCATTCGAAGTTATCCAATAGGGACCAATGCATATATCCTAGCACGGGAATGCCGTCGGCAACACAAGCATGAACCCCCTCCAAGGCACGGTCGATGAAAGCGATCCGCCGCTCGTCATTGTCCGTTCCAACGCCGTTTTCCGTTACGACAATCGGCTTCTTCAAATGCTCGTGGGCGACGCGGATGACAGACTCGAGCCCCTGAGGGTAATATTCATAGCCCATTTGGGTCGTCTCCGCCCCTTCCGGAACGGGGAGCAAACCTTCGGGACCATACACCGAACGTGTATAATTTTGCAACCCGAAGAAGTCGTCTTCTTCAAGATACGGGAGGAACTGAAGGAATTCCTCATGCAATTCTTCCGCCGCCAGCGCCTCTCCGCCCGGAACGGATTGGACGTCGAACAGCGACATCGTAATTCCGATTTGTGTGTTTGGGCTAACCTTGCGAATGGCCGTTCGAGCCTCCGTATGCGCACGGTATATGATTTCCATTCCCTGATCGGTAGCCGGAGCCAAGAAGGTATGCACTTCGAGCGGCGATACGCCAAAAGCTTTTCCTAGTTCGGCATAATAGGCTTGTATGTTGGACATGTCCGTATTGATCCCGACCTGCGCGTTCCCTGCTTCTTTATATCTTTCCATGATTTTTTTGATTCCGACGGGCATGTTCGCTTCATTAATTGTACAAACATACGGGATTGCATCACCAAGTTTGGACATGACATACTCGCAATAACGGGCGAATCGAGCCGGTGTCTCTTCCGAATGCCATCCACCCTCTCTAATAAGCCAGTGCGGGGACGTAAAATGATGAAGTGTTACGATTGGGGTCACTCCGTATTCGTTGCATGCTTTCAACACGTCACGGTAGTGCTGAATGGCCGATTCATCGAATTGCCCTTCCTCCGGTTCGATCCGTGCCCATTCGATGGAGAACCGATACGCACTCAAACCGAGCCCTGCCAGAAGACCAATATCGCCCCTGTATAGATTGTAGTGGTCAACCGCGTTGCCGGATGGCTCCGTAAACGAGCCTCCTGGTATGCTCTCCATCAACCAATAATCAGAGTTCAGGTTATTTCCTTCTACTTGATGAGCGGCAGTGGATGCCCCCCATAGAAATTGCTTTGGAAATTCACGTGTCATGATAATAGTTACCCCTCTCTTGCAGTCTATTAAACCCTTTATAGTAACTATTTTAATATGAAGGATTACTTTCACGTTATACGCAAAACGACGGATTCGATTTACTTTTCCGACAAAAAGAAGCCAAACACGCCCCTATTCACCATACGACCAGATGGAAGCCTTCTAAATCAATATCAATCTTTTACAATACCGCATCCGCTTTATCCAGATCTTCAAGTACTATATTCTTCTCTATTCACCAATGAAGATGAGATTGGAATCCCACCCGTACGTTCTACATTTGTTGATGATTATTAGGCAAACATGAATAAAGATAGCATAAGACTTCATTGAAAAAAGCAGCCGATCAATCTGATCGGCTGCAATCTAATCTTTATTCAACTATCATCTCCAGTACTTGCCTTCCAGACAATATCCGTACGTCGTATCGCTCTTTGGCAGGCGTTGCTGCCAAACGATACATGTCATTCACTTCAATTGCGAGCTTCTTCGGCTGATTGAGCACGAAGTACAATTGAATCCCTTGTTGATTGAATGGGATGCCATATCCATATGACAGCGGCCTTATCCCTTCCACTCACCTTCGGCTACTCGTACGCTTACTTGGAAATCATCATTTCGTACTGCCCCTTTAGATGCATCATATACAATTATGCGATCCATCTCATTAAACTCCTTAACAAAAGAAACCTTGGTTTATCCAAGGTTTCTTTTCGATAATGCCTATTGTTTTACGGAGTCGTCATACGACTTCTGCATAATTTCAAGGTATCTAGACAAATTCAAATCTTCCAGACCCTTCACGTAACTGTCCCAATCTTTGTCCAAACTCTTATTACCCGTTATGAATTGAAGCGCACTTTGATCGATGTAATCTTTGATATTCGTTTGGGTCATACTCATTTCGTCTACACTCGCTGGATCGATCCATACCGCCCAAATTGGGAAAATCTCTTTCGGCTGTTTGCCGTCATAGAGATGCGTAGCTTCTTGCAGCCTGCGTTCAAAGCCGGATGGTAAATAAGGGTCCGTTCCCTGAACCTGGCCATCTCTGAATGCCTTCGGTTGATAATACTGGGCGATTGGTCCCCAGCTATTGTTCAACGGCTCTCCTCCAGATTTACCTGGAATCATAGCAAAGATAGGTTCCACAGATTCTTCAAGTGCAATATCTCCATCTGTCGGCTTGCGCCAGTTGATTCCTTCTTCACCGAAATTCCCTCGCATCTGCCCCTCTTGGGTAAATAAGTAATCAATTATTTTGATTGCAGCAATCTGAGCTTCTTTACTTGCTTTATTCGTAATAACGAAAGACGCGCCTGGATCAACCGGATAGGCATAGTTTGCATATTCGGAATATGGGCCTTTTAAAGGAGCAATCGGATTATAATCTTTATTGTACAAATTGCCTTCGCCCGTATTTATAAAGATGGCAGGGTGCATGCCAGCACCTGCTCCGAGCAACTGCGCGTCGGCGTTTTCACCGATCATTTTGTACGCTTCAGCATTTTGCGTGAAAGCGCCCGGATCGATCAGTTTTTTATCATACAACGACTTAATGTACTGCAAGCCTTCTTTCCACTCAGACTTGTTAGCCGCGATGTCGACTTTCCCGTTGTTTAATGTTAAATACGTTCGATCATCGTCGTAAATAAATCCATTCATCAAAAACGGTATAATACGTACTCCGAACGTCTCTACCGAGCCACTCAATGGAACTTCGTCTTGCTTGCCGTTTCCATTAGGGTCCTGCGTTTTAAATGCTTCAAGCACCTTAGCGAAATCTTCTGTCGTCTTAGGCGTATCCAATTTCAACTTCTCAAGCCAGGTAGTATTGATCCACATTTTATTCGGATAAGAGCAGTGGTAACATTCATTAAATTGGTTCAGTCCATATATGTTTCCATCAGGTGCCGTATTCATCGCCTTATAATAAGGATCGCTATCAAGTGCATGCTTGATATTCGGTCCATACTGATCGATTAGATCGTTTAATGGAACGACGACACCTTGTTGTCCGAAACGGATCAAATCGGTTTGAGAGAACTTATCTACCCATGGAACAAGCATGAACACATCCGGATAGTCGCCACTGGAAATTGAAATTTGACGTTTCTCCGCAGCGCCATCAAATGGAACTGTCGTCCATTTGAACGAGATATTGAATTTTTCTTCAAGCAGCTTCGAAAAGTTATTCGTTGCAAAATCATTATCTGCAGGCAAATGTGCGAAGACGGATACGTTTACGGGGGCAGCATCATTAGTGCCATTTGAGTTATTCTCCCCATTGGTGCTGCCTGCATTGCCGTTGTTATTCGAGGAACATCCTGTCACGACTAGACTAATAATCAATATAATACCGACTGCAGTAGACCATACTTTCTTTTTCATACGTACACTCCCTTTTTTATAAGTATGAATAATAATCAAAGCTTTGCATAGCTCCTAAAGTCATTACATAGACACCACTCCTTTCCATAGTAACCCATTAACAAACCTCTTAGCCCTTAACTGATCCGATCAGCATACCTTGTACAAAGTAGCGCTGTACGAATGGATATATTAAGATAACAGGTAAACTGGCAACTACAATCAACGAATACTTCATAAGTTCAGCTAACTGCTGCCGTTTCAACATTTCCAATGCATCAACGTTACTGGAGGCGTTATTCAAAACGAGAATGCTTCTTAAAATGAGTTGTAACGGGTAAAGAGATTGCGTCTTCAAGTAGATAAGCGCATCGAAGTAGGCGTTCCATTGTCCAACGGCATACATTAACGCAATAACCGCTATGATTGGTTTCGACAAGGGGATAACGATGCTTGTTATAAAGCGAATATCGCTGCAGCCGTCGATTTGGCTAGCTTCTGCAAGTTCATCCGGAATCGAAGATTGGAAAAAGGTGCGTGAAATAATGACCTGCCAGACCCAAATCGCACTTGGCAGCAGTAACGCAAAACGAGTATCAATCAAACCAAACGTCTTGACGACGAGATATGTCGGTATAAGTCCTCCTGAGAACAACATGGTGAACATGATGAATAACGTAATTGGACCTCTTCCGAAAATTGTTTTTCTTGAGAGCGGATACGCTATCATAATGGTGAGCACTACGCTGATGAACGTACCGATGATCGTATAGAATAACGAGTTGGCGTATCCTGTAATGACTTGTGGGTTTTTGAATACAGCGATATAGCCGTCGAAGCTAAGTTCAACAGGATATAGCCATACCCGACCAGAACTTACAGCTGCTGGACTACTTAACGAAGCACTAACAATATAAGCAAGCGGATACAATACAGCTATGAGTACGACTGTTAAAAACAGATAAACAAACCCCAGAAAAATCCGATCCGAAGAGGATTCTTTTATTTGAAGTGCAGCGGCTCTCATATTAACTCTCCTTTACCATAGGCTATTATTTGACACTCGTTTCGCGACGTTATTGACAAGGATAATCAATGCGAGATTGATTACCGAGTTTAGCAGCCCAACTGCTGTCGCAAAGCTGTAATTGGCGTTTAACAAGCCCATTTTATACACGTAAGTCGAAATGATTTCTGAAGTTTGCAAGTTTAAAGAATTTTGCAGTAGATAGATCTTTTCGAAGCCGAGAGCCATTATATTTCCTACGCTAAGAATTAAAATAATAACCGCTGCAGGCATAATGCCAGGTAAATCAACGTTTATTATTTTTTGAATGCGCGTTGCACCGTCAACCTTGGCTGCTTCATAAAGGGAGGGATCGACACCCGCGAGAGCTGCTAAGTAAATAACAGCAGAATACCCGGCTGTCTGCCATACTTCTGACCACACAAACACCGATCTAAACATATCAGGACTTCCAAGAAAGTTAATCGAATCAATACCGAGATGATTAAGCCCGATATTGACAATCCCGAGCCTAGGAGCAAAGAACAGCATGATGATGGATACCATGACCACGGTTGAAATAAAATACGGCGCGTACGTAATCAATTGAACCAACTTCCGAAATCGGCCGCTTCTGACTTCATTAAGAGCCAAAGCTAGAATGATCGGTACAGGAAAAGACGCTGCTAATTGATAAAGAGAAATGAATAGCGTGTTCTTCACCAATGTAAACGCTACCGGATTATCGAAAAATAATCTGAAATACTTTAGACCTACCCATGGGCTTCCCCATATCCCTTTAATGATGTTGTAATCCTTGAAAGCTAGCACGGAATTAGCCATCGGAATATATTTGAAAATGATGAAATAAAGAAGCGGTGGTAACATTAATAAATAGAGTTGCCAATGAAGCCTTAGACTCTTCTTGGCTGAATAGGCAATCGTGGCGTTCGTTTTTTTTCTCCGTCGTATTCCTTTCTTATCTTCTATTACTGTTTCCAAATTTGGTTCCTCCCCTAATCAGGTCTACTCCAGTTGATTGTCTGCCATACATTTAGATAACGCTTTCATACCCCTACGATACCTGATCCTACTTAGTGATTTAAGGTACATTTTGATCCAAAACACGGTACAATTTTTGCATTTCAAAGCATCAGGGTACAATATTCCGTCAACGTACATTAATCCTGCTCTACATAGAAAAAAGGCAGATCGGTTATCCCGATCTGCCTTTCTCTCGAAAACTGCTCGGCGAGTCGCCCGTTACTCGTTTGAATGCTCTCCTAAACGAATGCGAACTGTTATACCCCGTCTGCTCAGCTATTTCGTCAATTGTCAGTTGACTGCCTGTCAATAGATACGATGCCTGGTCAATACGAAGCCGCTCCAAGTAATCAGATATCGTATCTCCGGTAATGTCTTTAAATAATTGAGATAAATATTTCTCTGGCCGACCTATTCTCTCACCAATGCGATAGAGCGTCAGATTTGAATCCGCATATTCATTTTCCAATTGCATGATTACAGTTTGGATCATCTCCTGATTCAAGTCCGACTTTTTCTTGACAACGATATCGCATAGTTCTCCTGCCAACAAAACAAAGCTGTCCTGTAGTTTTTTACTCCCTAACATCGGATTGATGTTCTCAAGCGCTTGCTTCATTCGCTTTACAAATTGTTCGTCATAAACTCCTTGTTGATCCAAAAGCTTATACATCGTACCGGAGATCTCGCCAGTAAGCTTCTGCATTGTCTCGTGTGTCAGTATCCGTTCCGCGAAGTTACGGTGCAAGATGTGAACGAGGATTCGCTTGCTTTCCTCCTCGTAGCCCGACTTAAGAGCATGAAACAAGCGCTGCTCAATCTCAATCGGATAATAGTACAAGTCCGAATCTTTGACGGAATACTCGTATCGGCTTATTCCTTTGATTCCGTTCTGAACGGCATATTCAAGAGTAATCAATGCATCGGAAAACGATTGGCCAACGGCATTTGGTTCTCGAAACACTGTCCCAAAGGAAATCATGATGGATAGATGATATTGCTCATAGATATGCTCTAGAAACCGAGTATAGCTAATTTCTAGTTCGTTGCGCAATTGTTGATCTCCATTTCCACTTGCGTCCTGAACAATGATGGCGATTTTGTCTGTGCCCCAATCAGTTACAAGAGCATCTGGGCTTAAGTCCCTTAGCGATTGTTTGATTAATAGCCTTCCTACATTCAATTCATTAATGAATTCTTTTGCATCCAAACCAGTGTAGTCATTCATTTGAATGATAAGCACGATGCCGGAATGGCCGATATCCATCATTGCTGCCTGAGCAGCCTCTGCCTTGATCTCCTCTATGGAATACATACCGCCAACTAACAGTTTTTTTATAAACGCATCTCGCAGCAGCGGCAACTGATCCTTCAGTTCTGTCTGCAACCGCTCATTATTTGCGATAAGGCTCGTAATATTACCCGCTAAAAAATCATATTCGTTGCGGATATCCGAGGGCTCGATCTCGAAACGCTCCTTGAGCACTTGTATAAGCTTATAAAGAGGCTTGCTATTGCGGTATGTGAAAAACAATATAATCGAAAAACCTATCACTAATGTAATCGAGGTAAATGTTAATGTCAGATTTTTAATGACATCGCCTTTAGCTTGTAACGCTTTCTCGGGAATGCTGGCTGTATAGACCCAGCCCAATAATTCGGACTTACTCGAGATGAGCAAGTTCCCGTTATGAAGTAAGGTTTTATCCCCTTCTTCACCAGATGGTATGTGGGGTAGATTACCAATTTCTTCGGCCTCGATGCCTTCCGAAATAATAATCTCCCCTTCACCATTAGAAATGTACGCCCAACCTCCATACAGTTTTGCAAGCTTTTCTAATTGGGTGCTTATCTTTCTCTTGTCGATGGTGACGACCAAGGTAGCTTTAGGCTCACGGAAGCTATTAAGCGGCAGCGACTGGATATAGCTTAACACCGATATTTCTTTACTCTCTGTTATATAGGGACGCGCCGACACAATCTCATGTTCATGCGTTTCTTTCGTTAGCATTTCAATCCATTCATCGTATTCCATTTCTTTGTAGTGATGAAGTTGGTGAAATTGGCGCGGGCGAAAATAGACGACGTTAGGGGCAATAATGGCATCATTATTGCTTAAATATATATAGAAATGTTGCAAGTAATCATTCGTTTTGCTATATGTGGAAATATCTCTTGCTGTCTTCCACAAATTAAAAACGTCATATTCCTCTGGTTCTTGCTTCTTTCCGCTTATAAGCTTATCTAAGTCATGGTCCAAGGCCAACTGATTTGTGAATGCAGTAACTTCTGCAAGACGCGCCTCAATCATCTCGCTGCTTTGGCTTAGGAGCAGGAGGCTATTTTCGATCGAGCTGGTTTGTGCAACATCAATAGATACACGGTATGACAAATATCCTGCAATATTAGGCAAAAGCAGTACGATTAAATAGGATATCAAAAATCGCCTATATACCCTAGTCATTTTTGTGTTCATAAAGAAGGCCCCCCTTCTATTGGATGAAACAAAATTTAAGCGAGATTGAAATGAATAAAAGCAAAGACTAACCGTATTGTATGAATCGGCAGTCTCTGCTTCACAAGTCATTATATCCACTGCTTAATAACGCGTCAATCAAATCACTTTGAGTAGATAGGTTTTCCCAGCTGCTGCAGGGAATCGGTATAGTCCCTCACCGTTATAATAATGTCCAACAACGGCACCGCTCAAATTTTCGTACACAGCAATCTGATTTTCCGAATACAGCACACACTCCTCGTTCTCACTTGATTTTATTTCCGCATTATCCCATTTTCCGTCCGTCCAACTAATATTAACCTGAAAGCCGCCTCTTGCTCTTAATCCTTTCACATATCCCTGCGCCCATACATCGGGTAACGCAGGGAGCAGTTCAATATATCCTTGATGTGATTGTACAAGCATTTCCGCTATTCCTGCAGTCACAGCGAAATTGCCGTCGATTTGAAATGGCGGATGCGCGTCGAACAGATTGGCATAAACGCCGCCTTTCGTAAAGCTAATCGGATCATCACTCTTAACTAACGACAAAAGATTTGAAATCAACGCCTTTGCTCTGTTTCCATCTTTAAATCTTGCCCATGTGTTCACCTTCCAGCCAAGACTCCAGCCCGTACCGCCATCTCCACGAAGCTCCATAGACCGCTTTGCGGCTTGGAAAAGCTCAGGCGTTCCCTTTTCAGTAAGCTGTCTTCCGGGATACACGCCTACTAGATGCGAAATATGCCTATGATCCGGTGCTTCTCCTTCAAAGTCCTCGTACCACTCTTGAAGTTGGCCCTCAGAACCGATTTTCATGGGATATAGCTTTGAACGGACTGTCTTTAACTTTTCACGGAATGAATCGTCAGCTAACAATAGCACCGACGCTTCGATGCAGTTTGTAAGCAACTCCCATATTAACGAGGTATCCATTGTGGCCGATTTACTAACAGCAAATCGTTCCCCGTTTTTGACGAATTTTTGTTCGGGCGATGTAGAGGGAGACGTGACTAAGTTACCGTCGTTATCCTCTTGCAGCCAATCAAGAATGAAGATAGCTGCTTCCTTCATGATTGGATACGCATAAGTGCGCAAGTATTCCAAGTCTCGACCAAAAGAAAAGTGTTCCCATAAATGCTGAGTCAACCATATGCCACCCATTGGCCAAAGCGCCCATACAGGATCACCGTCTCCGAAGCCTCCAACCGGGGCTGACTGCGCCCAGATATCAGAATTATGATGTGCGACCCATCCTTCAGCGCCATAGTTGATATCTGCTGTTTTCTTGCCATTCTTTGCTACATTTCCAATAAAATCAAGAAGTGGAATATGCATTTCACTTAGATTGCAATTTTCAACGGGCCAATAATTCATCTCCGCATTGATGTTGAGCGTATAATTACTACTCCAAGGTGCACGCAGTTCTTCATTCCATATACCTTGAAGGTTGGCAGGTTGCGTTCCCGGTCGGGAGCTGGCAATCATCAGATAGCGCCCGTATTGGAATAACAGTTCAACCAATTCAGGATCGTTAACGCCGTATTCTTCTATTCTTCGATCGGTAGACATCTCAGGAGGCGATACCCGATCCCCTAGTTTAAGTGAAACGCGTTCAATGAGGGGTTTATAATCCGCAGCATGGGCAAGACGAATGGCGTCATAGCCTTTGGTTACAGCTTGCGAAAGAGCTAAAAAAGTCAGCGATGCTTCATCCCGCCCGTTCTGGTTCGGCAATTGATCAAAACCATTAAAGCTCGTTGCAGCGCTAAGATATAACGTAACCGATGTTGCCTCATTGATTTGAATGCCGCTATGGGTTATATTCAGTGATCCTCCTTCATGCGAAGCGGTCAACCTAGCGTCGAAACGCATCGCCCTCGTAAGCTCACCGTCTCCATATTTCACCGGGTTGCTTGCATTCATATAGCTTGGAGAGACATGTTCGGGCGCAAATCCTTTTATAATGAAGACGTCTTGCTCGTATGCAGTATCATATCGCAGAGAACTGTCAAGTCTGACCTTAAGACTCAATGCTCCAGGCTCGCTTGCGGTTAACCGAACTGCCATGATCTGATCCGGATAGGAGGTTATATATTCACGTATATACTGGATGCTTCCGACCGTATACCGAACAGACGCTATCCCTTCTTCAAGATCCAACTCTCGGCTATACGAATGGAATACGTTTCCATGCTCCATCGTCATAAGAAGCTCGCCAAAAGGGAGGTAGGATTGCGTGTAAGGCCCCATCATCTGCTTCGAGAGCTTATCGGCCTCTTTATAGTTTTTGTCATTAATGAGTTCTCGAATACGAGGTAAAGCTTCTTTCGCATCCGGGTTGTTGCCATCTACGGGGGAACCTGACCATAACGTATCTTCATTAAACTGAATTCGTTCCTGGTGTACACCTCCGAAGACCATTCCACCTAATCTTCCGTTCCCAATAGGAAGAGCCTCCGTCCATACGTTTGCCGGTACTGCATATTGTAGTTTCATTTTCCACCCTGCTTTCTGTGAATAATTGATAAATATGATACCTGATTCGAGATGCGCAAGTTAGGTATGCATCTCAATTTTGTTTACTGCAACAGGCGCTGTCGGAAACGACACCTTCAGATAACGGAGGCCACCACTCGGCAGTTCATCAACGACTACCGTGTTCGTCCCCTCTTTTTTGTTACCTTCAAGCGGGAAGAAAATTTTTCCATCCAATGAATAAAACAGTTCATAATAAGGAGGAGTATCCGCTTCTTCAAACGTTATAGCTGCTTGTTCAGCCTTCTTAAGTCCTTCTAGATCAATCATGATCCACTGACCTTCCGCTTCATTACCAGGCTTCCAGCACGTATCCGCCAAGTCGTCAGTTACGCTCATAGCCGGATACCCTTCTGCAAAACTGCTGCAAAAGACTGGCCTGCTTCTTGCAATATTGTAGCTTGATCCGTGCGTCGGTGCCTTCAAAACTGAAGGGGCGGCAGGTTGCAGGCGAATTGACTGCCCTTTCCATAATTCCCCTCCAACGGCCTCAATGCTGATTTCTGCAGAATGCACCCCTTCTGCCTTTGCTTGAATCTTGATCGTCCCCGCGAAATACGATCTCATCTCAATTGCTCCCATACCATCGAGGAAGCTATTGTTGTCCGGCGAGAAACGCATCGATTTCCCTGTAGGGAATAGGCCCCCTCCTTGTACAATCTCAAGCTCCACTTGCAATGTATTACTAATTCGATTGCCCTCTCGATCCACGACCTCCACAATAAGATGGGTATCGTCAGTACCGTCGGTAAGAATAGCATGCTTATCGGCTGTTAGCTTAAGAGCGTAAGCCAACCCTTCAAATGCTAGGGGCGGCGGCTCGATGCCAAGAAGTTCATTCCTGTACCAATACCACGAATTCAATGGCAAGCGATAATAATCGATCATTCCCATATAACCCATATTGGATGCAATGCTGCCATGATGGAATCCACACCATAATGCCTTACCTGATCTCCACTTCGGGTTGGCCTCTACTCCGTCTGTATAGCCTGGTGCGTATTCACCCGGCCTAACGCCTATTACGCTGCCGTACTCCGAAACAAAGCTAGGGAATTCTGGATCCTGATATAACGCTGCACCGTCTCCGTTATAGCCTGCGACATCCCCGAGCACATCGAATCCTTGCCGCTGGGCACCGCCGACAGACGCAGGACGTGACGGGTCAAGTCGATGAGATTCTTCAACGAGACGAACGATAAGCGCACGGGCTTCATCCATTACCTCTTCATCGCTGAAAAACGGTTCATTACTCATGCTCCATGTAATGATGCTCGGATGATTGCGATTCGTTCGTATCATCTCTTGCAACGCCCTCATACAGCTTGCTTCGAACTCTTCTTTATCTTCATTACGAACAGGATACGCGCTGCTTGCCCAATAGCCTTCCGTATTTGCGCCTCCGATTCCCCAGAAGCAGAGCTCCGACCAGAACAGCAACCCTTGCTTATCGCACTCAGCAGAAAAGTACGTATGGTGCGGATAGTGAGAGCCTCTTATAAAGTTCATACCGCAGTCTTTGATCAGCTTAATATCGCGTGATATGCCGGCTCTTGTTACAGCGTCGCCCCACCCTGCATGATCCTGATGCACGTTAGCGCCGATAATGTCATAATGCTCACCATTCAAGAAGAATCCTTCCTTGGCATCAAAAAGAATAGAACGCACCCCAAAACTTGTTTCATACTCATCTTGCAAGGCATCGTTCACATAAACGTAGCTTTTCAATCGGTACAGATTAGGTGAATCTGGATGCCATAACTTCGGCTCGAATAGCAACTGTTGTTGACTAAATTCAAAGCATTGTCCCGACTCGATGGACTGCCGACTTCTCATTTCGCAGATGCTCGTACCTTCGAATTCCACGACGGAGACAAGTAAACAGTCTACCGTTGTTCCTTCTTCATTCACGATTTCAGTTTCTATCTTTAAGCTAGCGCTTTCAGTGGAAACTTCGGAAGTCGTAACGAATGTACCATACCAATCGACATGCACGGACTCCGTAACAATGAGACTGACATCGCGGTATATGCCTCCGTTAAACACATGTTCACCGGCGCGAGGAGCGAGACGTGGATTCCACAAATTATTCAACCGTACAAAGAGCAAATTATCTCCCTCATGTACAAGCTCAGATATATCGATATGGAATGCCGTATATCCGCCCTTATGATTACCGGCCCATTTACCGTTGACATAAATATCGGCATCTTGGAATGCACCTTGGAAATCAAGTGATATTCTCTTTCCTATCCACCCTGGCTGAATGGTAAGATGCTTGCGATAGCAGCCGTAGCCTACATAAAATTCATTTTCCATGAAATAAGGAATGCCGAACGAATGCGGAATGCCGATATCATACCAGTTCGAATCATCAAATAAAACTTCTTTGCCATCGATAATATCTCCATACATGAATGTCCAATCATTGTTAATTAGTGCCTGATGCCTTATGGGCAATACTGCTGCCATAATCTGTCTACGTCCCCTCGTCAGTAAAATTAATTTATGATTTGATGATTCAAGTATACTCACAATTAAAAACAATTTATATAATTCTATTTTAATTATGTTGAAACTATATTATGATTTATATACAATACCATATTGGAGGTAATCCCTTTGCCTGAACGCGAATTCTACCTACCTAACTTCTCTGAGTTTCGTTTCTTCTGCTTTCCTCATTCCGTTGGAAATTACGACCAACCTATGGGTCATAACGTAAACCGCCCCGATGGCGTAAGAGATTACAGCCTGCATTATGTGGCCAGCGGCACGGGGTATATTGAACTAGGTAATGAGACGTATCAGCTTCACGAAGGAGATGTATTCTGGCATATCCCGAATGACAGAATGCGATATTACCGCTCAGAAGAGGAGCCTTGGAATATTTACTGGTTGCAGCTTTACGGAAGTACGTTACCTGCGTTTGTCGCGGAGAATGGTTTTCATCAATCAGGTATTTGGAACATTAAGGACGGCAGTATGCTCATAAGCAATTTCGTAAGCCTTCTGGATGAAATCGAACAAAATAACTTTCTGCGCCCATCGCGCATATCCGCCCTTACTTATAGCGTCCTTATTGAATTTCTCAGTGCCGCCCATCCGTTCTCTCATTATCGTGGAGTGGACAATGTAGAGAAAATGCTTGCTCTGCTGCCTGATATGCAGCGCAAAGCCCATCTTCCTTTCATCCTTGAGGATTGGGCTTCGGCAGCCGGTTATACTCCTAATTATTTTTGCAGCTTATTTAAGAAAGTAACAAGGATGACGCCCGTCTCTTATATTACAAAATGCAGAATTCAGCTAAGCAAGCATCTATTGGTCAGCCATCCGATCATTCCAATCAAAGAGGTCGCAGAACGAGCTGGCTATCCGGGATTCAGCTATTTCAACAAAAAATTCATGGAATCCGAAGGTATGACACCGAGCGAATTCAGAAGCAATCATATAAAAGGATAAATATTATACTGTCCCGGTATAACAAAAAAGGGCAGTACTAGGCAAATAAGAGTCCTTAATCTGACTTATCCCTCATTCTGCTCTTATTAAAGAGGGCAAAAGCCCGGTATAGTACCGAGCTTTTGCCCTAAATTTCAATTTCATGCTTCCTTGTTCCGCTTCTGAATCGTCTTTTCCATTTTCTGCTTAATTAGCTGGGATTCAAGACGAAATCATCAAATGTGACTCTTGTTGTCGTGCAATAAGCTCCAATCGTTGCGGTTGTAGATGTGGGACCTGTGACAAAGTTAATTGTAGTGAGGTACCATGTATTATCGGAAATAACGTTTTGATTGATCTGGGTACCGCCGTAATCTTTCACATAAACGTAGCCTTGACCAGTGCCTGATACGCCTTTGCTATAGACTTTCAACGTGTAGGAGGTATTCGGACTAAGCCCGGTTATCGTTTGCTCTGCGTAGTTACCCGGGTTCCAGAGCGAAAGTCCATATCCGCTGTTGTTCGCAGCCGATACCTGGGCTGTACCTCCAGAGCCTGACCAACCAGTGATATTCGCAACTTCAAAATCGCCGTTTTGGACCAGTACAGGACTTAAATCTAAGACGAAATTGTCAAACGCTATTCTTTTGACCGTACAGTAACCACCGATCGTTGCGGATGTAGAGGTTGGTCCAGTAACAAAGGTGATGGTCATTTTGTGAAAAGCGTTATCGGAAATAATGTTTTTGTTGATTTGGGTGCCGCCATAATTTTTCACATAAAAGTAGCCTTGACCTGTACCCGATACGCCTTTGGCATCGACCGTCAACGTGTAAGAGGTATTTGGAGTGAGCCCGGTTATCGTTTGCTCTACATAGTTACCTGGGTTCAGAAGCTCAACGCCATAAGAGCTATTGTATGCAGCCCAGACCTGAGGGGCAGCTCCGGAGCCTGTCCATCCAGAGATTGTAGCGTTTTCAAAATCCCCATTTGTAACCAGCTTAGGCGTTTGTTTTACTACAAAATTATCAAATGCGACCCTTGTGGCCGTACAGTGAACTCCTATCGTTGCGGTTGTAGAATTGGGCCCTGTGACAAAGGTAATAGACGTGCTGTGAAAATTATTATCTGAAACAATGCCTTTGTTGATCTGGGAACCGCCGTGGTCTTTCACATAAATGTAGCCTTTTCCCGTGCCCGATACGCCTTTGGCATCGACCGTCAACGTGTATGAGGTATTGGGACTCAGTCCTGTTATCGTTTGCTCTGCGTAGTTGCCTGAGTTCCATAGCTCAATGCCATAAACACTGTTGTTTGCAGCCCAGACCTGAGCGGCAGCTCCTGAGCCTATCCATCCAGAGATCGTACCGTTTTCAAAATTGCTGTTTTGAATCAGCGGACGTAAGACAAAATTATCAAATTGAACTCTTCCGGCTGTGTCATATGCTCCGATATTTGCAGATGAAGCGTTGGGTCCTGTGACAAAGATAATGGACGTGCTGTGAAAATTATTATCGGAAATAATGCTTTTGTTGATCTGGACATCGCCATGATCTTTTATATAAATGTAGCCACGACCGGTACCTGATACTCCTTTGGCGTCGACCGTAAGAACGTATGAAGTATTAGGACTGAGTCCGGTTATCTTTTGCTCTGCGTAGTTACCAGGGCTACGGAGATCAAGGCCAAACGAGCTGTTGACTGCGGCAGAAATGTGCGTTAACAGTCCATTGCCTGTCCAAACTGCGAAATGACCGTTCTCAAAATCACCATTTTTCACTAATGATGATCCACTGTGTTGAAGCACCCTGAACTCATTGAAAGAAGCTGGAACACCAGCGGACCCAGTTATGGTAATCCGCACATACCTGGCAGAAGCGTTGAAGAGATCGTTATTCGTCTTGAAAGTGCTATTGCTTGCAGTCCTGTCCGCTACTGTAGTCCAGTTGGTATTATCTGTCGATACCTCAATCTTATATAAATGGTTTATACTGTTAGAATCCCAAATAACTTTGGTGCCATGAATCGTTTTGTTGCTGCCAAGGTCTACCTTCCACCAGTGGCCGGTGTTCGTATCATTAGCGGTCCAATTAGTCCTATGATTGCCATCGTTGCCGCCGGTAGCTGGTTGACCGGGCTTTTCGCTATCCGAACTGACAGTCGCATTCAACGCCAGATTGGTATAAGTAGGGGACGGGGCCGGAATCGGCGTGTAGCTTCCCGCACCTGGAGCTACGACCTTAATGTTGCTGGTATTGCTGTTGATATTAATATTTCCCGCAGCGGGAGTCAGAATCAGATTACCGTTGACCACCAGATTTTCAAAGGTGATGTCTTCAACCATACGGTTAGGGCTATATCCAGTCAAGCTGGAACCCGTACTATTGCTGCCGGTATAGGTGATATTCTTGAAATAGACATTTTTAATTCCACGCCCCGGGCCAGTCTGGCCAGCGGTCCAAACATTATTTATATTAACAATCGAATTTACATAATTATCCTCAATACGTATATCATTAAAAGTAACATTTTGGATTAGATTGCCGTCACCATTCGTAAACTGGATGGGAGCCATTGGACTTCCCGTATTATTTAGCATAATGTCGATATTCGAAAAGCTTATCGAATCAATCAATAGACCGCCTTCATATTCAGTCGGATCACCGTGAGTACCAAAATTAATCGGACGAGCAACATCAGGCATCAAAATCATGTTCGTTACCGTTAGATTCGTGGTATTGCCCCAAAAATTCGATTCCGGGCGAGCGGTGTATATTGCCATAGAATCATCGCCAGAGCGGATAAAACCGTCATTGACGGTAACATTGGAAGAACCCATAGTATCAATACCGTCGGTCCAACTCTTGTAGCTGAAGCCTTTGATGTTATTTATCGTAACATTATTGGCATTTTGCAGATCGACTAAATCACCACCCCCGCCCCCCATGCCATAATCGTTTACGATGATACCCTCGATCGTGATGTTTTCGGCATAGTTGACCGATATCCCTCTCCATGAAGGACGATCCAATATTCCACGGCCTCTAACTGCAGCATTAGTGGCGCCATCCAAAAACACACCGCCTTTTACAACCGCTCCGCCGGCGATGTAAAGTGTCTTGCCGCTTGGCACCGTCTGGTCTCCTTGATAAACACCGGGACCAAGGTATATGACGTTGGGATCGCTAGGACTTGGAGGATTGACTTCTAATGGATTTGCAAAAAGATGAAGATTGTGGTTAATATCCCCATTAACCTCTACCGAAAGCTTAGTAGGACCAGGTATGGTAAATGTCATTGTATTGCCGTTGATATTCGGGGTGATACCTTTACTTGTTGGTCGGACTGCACCTGATGTAATTGTACCAGCATTATAGGTCACCGATACATCAACGGGACCATCAACATCGAAATAAACAAAGGATGCATGAGAGGGATGATACCCCCCTACCGTTGTATCATACTCATCCAGATCCTGCCAAGCACCACCATTTGCACGTACCTTTACGGTGAAGTCAGTGTTAAGTGCGGCACCGCCCGGAGGGTTGGGATAGGTGACCAATGTCGTTTCGGCTGCATGAACTTCGGTTGAATGAACGAACGACAAGGAAGCCAATATTGTAAGCGTTAACAAAAATATGATTAACCATTTAGACTTATTAGTATTTCTTATCGAAAACATAGTTTACATCTCCTCGCTTTTTTTGTTTTAGACATAACTAATCCTACTATGCAATTGCTCAATAACACCTCCTACTTCATACATTTGTTTGCGAGATTTTCTTACTTTCTATTATCTAAATCTATTCTAAACTCACCTCCAGCCTTGGTAATTAACCAATAATATAATAGATTCGAGGTTTTCTTCATTGTATATTTGCAGACTGTACTTCGAAATTGTAATCGCTCTTAATTCATATTTTAAGGTGATTCTTATATCTAAATGAGTCGCTTAACATGAGTTTAATTAGGATCGACAAATCTCAATAACGTGACGGAAATCGTTTCTGATGATCTTCTTGAGGAGATAAGGTCTTAGAAAGAAGTAGATTGGCTGGAACCCCCCTCGTATCGTAAACGCTTACAACTTAATACTTACTCAACCGTTGGTAATCTTACTTTATCGCAAACTTGCTTTCTGCCTGCCGTGGCGTAAAGCTGCCCATAAAAGGATTGACAAGGGGCAGAATGAGTCAGTCTTACGATCCCCTAGGCTCGGATAGCCAGTTAAAATCAAAGCCAGCCGGCAGCGAACTGACCTTAGTCCCGCGTACCGGCTGTTTTTGTTCGTGCCTTATCCATTAATGCTTACTTAAATTGCATGCTTTTCTGGTCATTCCTTACTTTTGATTATCCATTGCTGTTTGAGTAATGCTCACATAACGTTCGGCATCCAGCTTCTTGAATCCTTTTACGTATTCTTCCCAATCCTTGTCTAGGTTTTTGTTTCCTGTTATGAACTTATAGGCGTTCTCTTCAATATATTTCTTAATATTGGTTTGAATCAAGCCGTAATCCATCAGATCGGCCTCATCGATAAACAATGCCCCTGGCACTATTTCCTGCGGCTGATGTCCATCATACAGTTTCGTAGCATTAAACAATCGCAGCTCGTAACCGGCTGGAGTCAATTCATTCTGATCGGCCGCTTGAGAAGCGCGGAATTCCTTTGTTTTGACAAAGGTTCCAACCTCGCCCCATATGTTGTTCAGCTTTGCAGATTCCTCGGCAGGAAGGGACAGTACCTTAAACTTTGCCTTGCTACCGTTCAAATCGATGTCGCTATCTCCTCCATCAACCCAATTGACATCTTTCTCGCCAAATGTCGCACGAAGCGTTCCTTCTTCTGATGCCAAGTAGTCCGCCAGTTTGATGGCTGCTATTTGCTGTTCCTTGCTCGCTTTATTCGTAATGGCGAATGCTGCCCCAAAAATTTGCTCTCCGCCATATTGAGCCGTCGAATGCCCGGCCGGACCTGTCAGCGGAGGAAGCGCCGCATATTGCGTATTGATCGGATTGTCTCCTGCAGCAAATACAAATGGATGCATCGCCGCAATCGCCCCGACCATTGCAATGCCATCGCGATTGGTCAGACTTCTGAAAGCATCCCATTCATTCGTCATTGCGCCGGGATCAATCAGCCCTTCTTTGTACAGAGAAGTAAGATACTTCAGACCTTCTTTGAACTCCGGTTTGTCCGCCACCAATTCTGCCTTGCCGTCGTTAACTTGCAAGAAAGACCCTGCTATTCCGTCTGAATACATGAATGCATTCATAAGATATGTGAAGAACTCGCCCTTCAAGCTGGAGAAAGGAACTTCGTCTTTGGTACCGTTATTGTTAAGATCGTTGTTCTTGAAAGCAACAAGCATTTGCCTGAATTCTTCGGTTGTTTTCGGAAGCTCCATATTTAAGGCTTTCAGCCACTCCGTATTCACCCACATCTTTGCAGGATAGGAGCAATGGTAGCATTCGTTAATGGACGCTAAGCCGTAAATATTTCCGTCAGGAGCCGTCACGCCTTCCTTGTAATACGGAATATCATCTATCAGCTTCTTAATATTAGGGGCATGCTCCTCTATCAAATCATTAAGCGGGATTAAAACCCCTTGTTGTCCCAGCTTCATTTGCTCCGCAGGAGTAATGATATCTGTCCAGTCCAGCAAAAACACATCTGCGTAGTCTCCACTTGTCAAGGAAAGCTGTCTCTTCTCCTTAATAACCTGTGAATTATTTACCAGTATCTCTAGATCAACATTTAGTCTCTCGCTTAATTCCTTCGTAAACGAATTGGTGTCATAGTCCACCTCCGGATTGCCCGCCATAAACACAGTCAACGGCACAGGAGCCTGATTCGGCGATGACGTCTCGGTTGTTTCTCCAGTACTGTCCGGTTTGTTCGTGCTCTCCGATCTGCTTCCTCCATTATTACCGGAGCAAGCCCCCAACACCATGGTTATACACAACATTACGCTCAACAATAAACCCGTTTTTTTTCTCAATGCGTTAACCTCCCTTTTAAATTAAAACCTTGTCTTATCTTGTAGCTCAATCGATACTGTAGCGCCCATCAGCTGGAGCCGGTCTCACCCCCCTGTCAAAGTTTCGATTTAGCCTTTAAGTGAGCCGATCATGACCCCTTTCACAAAATGCCTCTGTACGAATGGATAGATGAGTAGAATTGGAACCGTCGAAATCACGATAAGCGAATACTTCATCTGATCCGCAAGGCCTTGTCTCTGCATCATTTCTGTTATATTGGTCGGATTCTCGGATGCGTTAAGCAGTAAAATATTTCTGAGAATGAGCTGCAGCGGGTACTTGTCAACGCTTTTCAGATAGAGCAAAGCATCAAAATATGCGTTCCAATAGCCTACTGCCGAAAACAGAACCAGTACGGCAATAATCGACTTCGATAACGGAAGTACAATTCGAAACAGAAAGCCCATATCACTGCAGCCGTCAATTTCAGCAGCTTCCGACAATTCATCAGGAATGTTGCTTTGGAAGAAGGTTCTGGCAATAATAACGGAATATACGGCCAGTGCCCCAGGAATTATAAGCGCCCATCTGGTATCGATAAGATGCAAATCTTTAATAACCAGATACAACGGAATCATTCCTCCGCCAAATAGCATGGTAAATGTCAGCAAAAACATAATCAGGTTTCGCCCATAGAACGTTTTACGGGACAAGGGGTATGCGATCATCAATGTGACTGTAACACTTACCAGAGTGCCGACTATCGCATAGAACAATGAATTGGCAAAGCCAATTATCACCTGCGAGTTTTTAAATACTACCTCATATCCGATAAGCGTAATATCAACCGGGTATAACCATACTTTCCCAGATATCACAGCGAACGGACTACTAAATGAAGCGCTTAAAATGTAAATCAGTGGATATAAAACAACTAACGAACAAACAACCAAATACACATATATCCCCAATAGAAGCAACTTGTCTCCAGGAGATTCCTTTATCCTAATTGTATTATTCATCCCTGCACCCTCTCCGCTACCACAAGCTGGTTTGACTTACTTTTCGAGCAATAGCATTGACACTAACAAGCAAAATCAGATTGACGACGGAATTGAACAAACCTACAGCCGTAGCGAAGCTGACATTGGAATTAAGAAGACCAACCTTATACACATAAGTAGCAATTATTTCAGAAGAATCCGCATTCATGGAGTTTTGCATCAAATATACTTTTTCAAAACCTACGGACATAATGCCACCAATCGATAGAATCAGCAAAATGATGATGGTCGGTATAATTCCCGGAATATCAATATGAATGATTTTCTTCCATCGCGAGGCTCCGTCTATTCGAGCCGCTTCATACAGCGTGGGATCAATCCCTGATAGCGCTGCCAAATAAATGATTGCGCTAAAACCCGTACCCTGCCAAACACCCGACCAGACATACAGAGACTTGAAATAGGAAGCCTCACCCATAAAATTAATTCGATCCAGCCCTAAATCTGCCAGCAAATTGTTGACAATCCCGATCTGCGGCCCCAGTAATAGTGACATCATCGATACAACAATTACTGTCGAGATGAAATGCGGCGCATAGGTGACTAGCTGCACCCATTTTTTAAAAAATGCACTTCGGACTTCATTAAGCGCCAGTGCAAAAATAATAGGAATGGGAAAGCCAACAAGCAACTGGTACAAGCTGATTAAAATCGTATTTTTCAGAATCTGCCAAAAATACGGGCCTTTAAAAAAATAATCAAAATACTTTAAGCCAATCCATGGACTACCCGCTATGCCTTTAATGATGTTATATTCTTTGAAGGCCACGGACGCGCCGTACATGGGAACGTAATGAAATGTAACAAGCAAAACCATGGGCACTAGAATCAGCAGATAAAATTGCCAATGTCTCTTTATTCTTTTCCAAGCTGAGCTGCGTTGGCTCATTTTCCCTTGAGGTTGGATACTACCTGCTAGAGCATTCTTCAACTTGCTTTCCTCCCGCTGAATAAGCTTCGCATCAATTACAAAAAGCTAATTTGGCAAAGCCCAACTTTTCCGAAACCGCTTTCTTTTTGATATAATATAAATAACTTAATATTACATATTGAAAATATTTATTATGATAATAACGAAAAATATAATCCATTTGCCTTTCTTTATTTTATCATTTTTAGAAAATAAAATAAATATTAGTTTATTATGAATTATAAAACTAAATTACGTTTCTACGTTTTCTCCCAGCCGACAACCCTTCTCCGTAGTTGCCTCCAGAACCGAACTCAGGCAAGATTACAGAGAAGGACTTAACAGCCAATCGACTACCCTCGGTGTCGGACTTCCTGCTATTCCGCGATTGTAAACACAACCACAGTATCATAAGGCTCCCATTTCTCAACAGGGATCTTGACGATATAACCTTGCTCATGCTGCTCAAATACAACAGGAGTTCCGTCCAACAGACGACAATCTGCAACAGGATATGGAAATGGCGGCAGAAGCATACCGTCAAACGCGGCTGTATCCATCACGTGCAAATATAACTGGCTGCCTTTTTTCGTCATGCCGTATACGCCATCAACGGGCTGAAGCGGCCCCGGTCTTGTTCCATAAATCGCTTCACCGTTCTTATTCATAAACCGGCCAATCTGTTTAAGAAGCTCTCGTTGGTTTGCTGGAATTTCCCCTTCCGGGTTAGGCGCGACATTAATCAATACATTGCCTCCTCGAACGAAACAGTCGAGCATAAGACGGATCGTCCGTTCGAGTGGAAGCGCCCTCTCTTCAGCCTCGTAGGACCAGTGATATGCTATCGAAAAGCACTTCTCCCAATCGAAAGGAATTATATCTCCGACCACCTCATGCAGCCCTTCATCGCACTGGAAATCGCCAGCCCAACCAGATCTTGGATTAATGACACATTGAGGTTGGTTTTCCCTGACCATCTCGTTCAACCTAATTGGCTCCCAGAACCACGCTGCATCGGCATCCGAGCCGGAATGAGCTAGCCATCCTCCGTCGTACCAGAGAATATCGATCATCCCGTAACGCGTCGTCAGTTCCCGCACTTGTTCATAGGTTTGCCGCTTCATCAGTTCGGCATTGTCAGCCAACTCCTGGGGCTGAAAGTAGCCGGGGAAGCGCCAATCCATCGGCGAATAGTACAAACCCGTCCGAATTTCGGCTTCCCTGAACGCGTCCGTGTACTCTCGGACAAAGTCGCGGCCGGCAGCAGAATTGCCGCTGTGAAAACCTTCGAAACTGCCCGGGCTGTCCCACATCGCGAAACCATCGTGATGCCTCGTTACCATAATGGCGTAACGCATACCGGCTTCTTTCGCAAGCTCCGCCCATTCGCCTGCGTCGAATTTGTTGGGACAAAAGCGATCGGCAAGCTTTGCGTATTCTTCCGGCGGAATCTTTTCGTTGAACATGGCCCACTCACCGCGTCCCAACAAGGAATACAAGCCCCAATGACTGAAGAAACCAAGCTTGGCATCCCGCCACCATTCCATATCCTCACTATTCAAGTGAAGCTCGGATGCCTCGAGGCCAGAGTTCCTGTTTCTCATCAGCTTGCTCTTCAGCATAGATGCCAGTTCTGCATCCTTCAAATCTTTGATTTCCATAATCTTGGCAGCCCCTTATCTTCGTATAGCTCTCTCAGAAGCGTTTGTTACTCAAAAACAATATCAGATGCGTGCTCGCCGATTAAGATATTGCCCGACTTGGTATCTAAAATGTGTTAACCATTAATCCACAAGCCCTTGAACATGAAGTTGTGCACAGCACGTTCCTCATCATATCCTTGCACGACGGAAGGATTCTCGCACAGCCCTTCGAACCGCACATTCTCGAACATAAGCTAATATACCTTTGCGGGCAGAAACAATTGAGAATCGAACCCTCTGCGCGTATCATACGTGGAGCGCCGGTCACTCTGGACCAGCTTCCCACCTTTCTCTCCCGAGATGGTCAGCGCCAGGCCAGAATGGCGATTGAGAAATCGACACCAACACTGATCGAGTGTGACACACTCCCACTCTTCTGAGGGATGACCGACCCGCTCTGCTAGCACAATTGCTGCGCCTTCCGAATCCGACTGACCTAAGGGCTGTAAGTAACCCTCGCTTTCGGCGTGCTGAATTAGCACCTTTCCCGCCCCCACATCTACCAACATCCACTTCAGATCTTCTGAGGCGTAAGCTAGCTTCGTGGCCCCAACCGCCCCCTCAACTTCTGCTATATGCCTGGCATCCGGGGCCAGATATTGGTCAGGGCCATTACAATAAATTCTGTATAAGCCGCTATCCACATACTCGCCGCCAACCGCTCCCGTATCGGTATCTATCGTTACGATATCTTGCCAATCCATGCTCATAATATGATCCTCTGAAAATTCAAGCGGTAGAAACACATAAGAGGATTGGCTGTAATTCGACGGATCCCAGCGGTCTCCCACATATAGATAAGTCGTATGCTCTATCCCTTGAACCGTAAGTACAAATGCCGGCTGCGAATCATAAGTGGTCGGGCCTCCCAGATCATACAACTGCGACCACTTGCCCGTCAGACTTGATGCATAGGCGTAGGCTCCTTGATTCGGATACCAACCTGTACATGCGGATGTCACGAGGAAATACAGTTCGCCCCGTTTGAAGAGTGCTGGTGCCTCGCGATACTGTCCGGGCCATAGTGTCTTCACATGTTCATCAATACTGAGGTAATCGTCCGACAGCCGATAGATCATCAGATCGGCATTGTCGCGTGCCGCCGATATGAAGTAGCCTGTCCCATCGTCGTCACGGAACAAAGTGCAGTCTCTCGACATCTGACCGATTGGATTATAGCTCCCGTGATAGTCATAGTCCCCGTCGATCGTATCGCAAGTCGCTACTGCACAGCGAGCATCAAGATAATCGCGTCCGTTCTCCCAATGCATCCACATCACATATTTGCCGGTAAACGCGTTATGCAGCACCTTTGGCCTCTCAATGACGGAGCCGCTTCCGTATCCCTTATCGATAGTCCCATATGGGTCCATTTCCGAAAATGTTCTGTAATAGACCGACTGAAAGGCGGAGTCCACGCTCAGCACATGATTGCGAAATTCCCAATGCTCCATATCCGTCGAACGATAACATGCGACTTTCTTGCTTCCTTGCCTACTTTCGCCGAACCAGTAATAATAATCGCCCTCCTGCAGGAAGCCCCCACCATGCGCATGAATGGCATTCCCGTCGTTGTCATGCCAAATTTGACTGTTGTCGATCGTTCCCGATCTCGCCATAATCAAGCTCCCTTCGTGCATCATTCAAAATTCATACGACTATATGAAGAATTATACTCCACTAAATAATTGACTAAAATGATAAAATTCTACAACGAATAAAACTATATTATGATTTAAATACAAAGAAGACCGGATAGGTTCAATGAACCTTCCGGCCAGCGCAAGCGCCCTGTCCTATAAGCAAACTTTATTGCAGTTTATCCTCATACATTATGACCACCACTTAAAAAATCCCACTCTAATCAGAGCAGGAATATCGACGTATGACAGACATTTTTCATTGTACTGAAGATCCCCATGCATGTTCTAGTGCTCGAAACTCCGCTTGAGTTATATTCAAGACTGAACCATGCCTTTTTAAGGTATCCCCAAAATTATATTCATGCTCGTTCAATATTCGGAATTGACCACTGGATAAATTGTCAGTGACCAAAGGCAAGTAACCTTTATTAGCCGCAAACTGATCAATCAATAGACACCATTCATTACGGTCGTTGTATTTGAATATCGCAGGACCTTCCACTCCGAAAATATTATTCAGAATAGGAAAATGGACGGTATTGAACGATGAAGATACGAGTGAATTACTTTGCTCAACCGTAATGCATTTCTTTGTTTCATCTTTAGAGAAGCGATAATAAACATCTCTAACTTTAATGATCGTCGTATCGATAATATGATTATCTCGTTCAATGTAGATCTCAGGTTTGGAAAAGTTCATAAAATCTATCGTTCTGGAGCTATAGATGATTTGCTTCGCCGGCTGCTCGTCCCTTTTTATCATCGATGCCCAGAAAACCAAATGCTCCTTTGTTTTCTCATCATAAATTGATTCTGGAGCCCATACGCATCCTGCTTCAGGGAGATCTATCTCAATGCTCCTCTCCTTTGACCAATGGACAAGATCTGTGGATTCCCATATGATGATAGCGCGACTTCCGCTATATTGCGCTACATCCCAGCCTTTTCCGTTTGACATTCGCAAATCCGTCGCAATGATATAATACTTTTGATCCAATGAAGAACGAAGGATATATGGGTCCCGTACTCCACATTCCCCTATACCAGAACTTAATACAGGTTCACCATTATTCAAATCTTTCCAATATAAGCCATCTTGGCTTAATGAGAAATAAACTTGTTCTCCTCTCTCCTCATCCTCCGTAAAGTATACAAAGAGGTAGGCTTTATACAGTTGTTCTTTCCACGCATCGGATGACATATGATTCCTCCAATATAATTATTATTGAACATGTTATCTGTGCAATTAGCAAAGCAATCTCTCAATTAAAACGCACTTCGGGCTGCTCAAAGGCATCTGAGCATGTCATTGGCAACTCATGATGTCTGGAGCTTTAGGTAATCTCGAATCATTCTCTCATCTTCAAACAAGTGGAAAGTCATGCTGACTTTTTTCTCTCCAGGTGGTCAATAGAAAATGATGATAGCCCCTGGCAAATCGGACATCAAACAACTGCAGATTTTGCTGGATCTCCAAACTGGCCGGTGACGAAGTTTCCACCGGGATTTAATAATACTACTCTCTTGGTCGAAAAAAGCTTTATCCAGTCCGAAATTGACAATTGCCATCATGGTGCTTTCGTCTGTTCCGAGTTATCCCCATGATTGTAAATGGATATCAAATCCAACTATCACTTTAAAATTAATACAATATTCATATATTTACTTCTATTATATCTTCCATAATTCAATGTGAATATAAAACGGATTTACATTAAGTATAACAATATTACTTTTTCACTCGCTAGTATGATGTATCCTCTGATTCGTTGTCACCATGTAGAATCTGCCGTTATTATAACGCAGAAAAGGGGCCCAGACTCCACAGGATATGCCAAATCGATTCAAAAAGACCTTGGGTATTACGCCAGGTCAGTATTTGTACCAAATTAAAATGAACCAGGCAAGAGAGTATCTTATTATTATTCGGGTACCTTTGCTCTCACTCTGTGAGCTTATTAGTATCCAATCAAACTTTGCTTTAAAACGATTATGACCAAAGTCTATTCTTACAATTTATATCAGTTATAATTGCAGAAATTTATTACTATTTTTGAACAGCAATCTAACAAATATTTTTCACACTATCCTATAGGAAAATGTGAAAACCCCTGATAAATCAATGTAATTGATTTATCAGGGGTTTTCATTTATCTCAAACATGTAGTGTAAAAAGTCTCAGTTATTACATAAATCTGTCTCAGTTATAAGCATTACTCACAAAGAACATGCGACACCCATTAAATCTTATAAGCCCTCATAGCCTTGCGAATCTCTTTCCAGCTCGGACGCTTGCCGTACATGAGTACGCCCGTACGGTAGATCTTAGCCGAGATCCATACCGATACATAGATCGATACGAGCAGGATGCCGATGGAAGTCAGTACTTGCCACATTGGCGGATCAGCCAAGCCTAGACGAAGCATCATGACGTATGGCGAGAAGAACGGAATATACGATGTCACTTTCACGAGCATGCTGTCCGGGCTCGCGATGCTGAAGATTGTGATATAGAAGCCGGCGAGCGAGATCATCGTGATCGGCAGCACCGCCTGGCCAAGATCCTCCGTCCGACTTACGATCGAGCCGATCGCCGCGAACAGCGTTGCGAACAGGAAGTATCCAGTCACATAGAAGATCAATGCATAAACAATAAGCGATGGATCGATCAGGCTGAAGTCGATGTTAAGGTCCTTCAACGTCTTACTGTTATGCGGAAGGCTTACGTTTATGAGGATGACCGCTACGTAAGCAAAAACTTGAATCAAGCCCACAATGAACATACCTAGAATTTTACCGAACATTTGCTTCAGCGGTGCGACGCTCGTAATGAGCAGCTCCATGACGCGCGAACTCTTCTCAGCCGTTATCTCCGAAGCAATCAATTGACCTGTAATCATAATCGTCATGAAGAGTAGGATAACGAGCACATAGACGAAGCCCATATTCATGGCTTGCTCGGCAGGCGTCTTGCCTTCTCCAATACTGCCTGCACCTTCTGTTGCAGAGATTTGAACCGTTTCAATATCAACCGGCGTGAACAATTGCGTTTTTTGTTCGTCCGTCAGGCCTGCGCTTTGCAGCGCCGCTTCCATACGAATCGCTTGCAAGGTGCTTTGAAGCGAGCTTGTAAGCTCCATTTCCATCAGCTTCTCCGACTTGTAGGTCATGCTAGGCAAGCCGCTCTCTGCTGTAACTTCGCCGAATTCCAAGTAACCTTTAATGTCTTTATCCGTGATTGCTTTCTTAAGCTCGGTTTCGTTGGCAGCAGCGTCTCCTTTATCTTCGAAAGGAATCAGCTTAATCGATGAGTCTTCCTGAGCCTCATAATAGGCCTTCAATTGATCGCCGATAGCAGAACCTGCCGCAAGCTCCGACTGGGACGACTGAATATAACCGATGTTCGTTACTTTGTTGCCGTCTCCGAATAACGAAAATATATAAGGAAGGTTAACAACTATGGATATAATGACTGCAATAATCAAAGTTGTGATGAGGAATGCCTTGCCTCTGAATTTGTTTTTAATCGTAAAGCCAACTACTGTCCAGAAGTTATTCATGGCCGTCACCGCCTACTGTTTTGATGAAAATCTCGTTTAACGTCGGTTCTTTGATCTCGAAGCGCGTAATCGTCGTTTGACCAATCGCATGATGCAAAATAAGTCCGCCTGTTGCTTCATTCGTTATGCCAATCTCATAACCATACTCATGACGCGTAACGCCAGTTACACCTGGAATTTGTTCCAGTCCCGTCACTTCACTCTCCGTGCTCAGGATGACGCGTTCTTTCGGGAATTGCTTCTTAATTTCCTTCAAGCTGCCCTTAAGAACGGCATTCGAACGATGAAGAATCGTAATGTTGCGGCATAACTCCTCGACATGCTCCATACGGTGAGTCGAGAACAGAATACTTGTGCCGGAATCGCGAAGCTCCTTAACCGTCGACTTCAGCAGCTCCACGTTAACCGGATCGAGTCCGCTGAAAGCTTCGTCGAGAATGATGATCTTCGGATTATGGATAACGGATGCGATGAATTGAATCTTCTGCTGATTACCCTTAGACAGCTCTTCAACCTTCTTGTTGTAGTACTCGGGCACTTCGAACCGATCGAGCCAGCGCTTCAGGTTGGCGTCCGCGTCCTTCTTCGACATGCCGCGCAATTGCGCTAAGTATATGATTTGATCGCTTACGCGAACCTTTGGATAGAGACCTCTCTCTTCAGGCAGATAGCCAAGACCTTTCAATTGCTCGCTGCTGTAAGGCTTGCCGTGATAATAGATATTGCCCTCATCGGGATAAATAAGACCTAATACCATACGCATCGTCGTTGTTTTTCCCGCACCATTGGCGCCTAACAATCCGTATATTTCCCCTTCGCTTACCTCGAAGCTAATGCCGTTTACAGCCGTCTTCTCCCCATATTGCTTAACGATCTGCTCAACCTTTAATGGATTCATGTTATTGCTCCCCTCTTTTAGTTGGATCTCGCGTTCAATCTATCTTTCATTAATAGAGCGGCCATAATTTCATCCAGCTCCATCGCTTGCCTGCTAACTAACGTAAGTCCTTGCTCGGAACACCATTGCTCGGCTTGCCCGGCTTGATTCGTCGTAATGCGGTAGGTTGTTCCCCCTGCATGCTCGACACCGCATTGCCCCGGCATCTTCGCTGCCACTCCAGCCGTTAGCTCATCTCCGCTAAGGAAGTAGATGAACCAGCTGCTGAACAGCTCATCCTTCTCATACATGCCGAGCACATGTCCTTGCGACATGAAGACAATGTAATCGGCAAGGCGCTTCACTTCTTCGACGATATGCGAAGTCATCAGTATCGTCCGATCGCCGCGATCCATGTACCGGTGCAGCACATCGATCATCGTCTTCCAAGCCAGAGGATCAAGCCCCGAGGATGGCTCGTCGAGGAGCAGAAGCTCCGGTCCATGTGCAAGGGCCAAGGCGAATTCGAACTTGCGCCGACTGCCTTTGGACATTTTGCCAAGCATTTGATTCGGATCCACCTCTAGAACTCTCAGCAGCTCCTGATAACGGTTCACATCCCAATTGTCGTACCAGAACCGCTGGAATTCCGCCTTCTCGGTTGCTTTCATCTTCTCTTCATGCGTCCAAGACTCTTCCGGCAAATAACCGATCCTCTTGTTCAGCTCGATATCCACGCCATTGCCTACCTGCTGTCCCAGCAGCTCAATGCTGCCTTCGTCCGCCTTAACCAAGTCGAGCAGCAGTCTGAAGGTTGAGCTCTTGCCGCTGCCGTTCGGTCCGACAATCGCAGTAATATAGCCTTTTGGAATCATAAGATCCATCGGTCCTAGATGAAAGTTCGAGCGTTTCTGTACGACGCCCTTCATCTTAACCGCCAACTCTTCTGTCATCGCAATAGCCTCCTGCCCTAATCAAAATGCTTATTCATCGCTTCCTTGAACAGCAACTGAAGCTCCTCTTCCGTACATTGAACTCGCTTGCCGGCGATAATCGCTTGCTCCATCGCCTCGGTCACAGCCGATAACCGGTGTCGATCACGTTCCTGCTCGCCAACCAGAGCTACATAAGTGCCAGTTCCTTGCCTAGTTCTCAGTAAACCTTCTGCCTCCAAGTCACTGTATACTCGCTTAACCGTTATTACGCTGCACTTCACCGTTTGTGCCAATTCTCGAATCGATGGCAGCAGCGTGCCCTCTTGCAATTGTCCGCTTACGATTAAAGCCCGCAGTTGAACTTCTATTTGATGATAGAGCGGCTCGGCGCTTTGCTCGTTAATTTGTATGGGCAACCGCATGGCTTCACCTTCTTCTTAGTTTCAATTCATCTAGACGATATAGTTGCGCTTGGCAATTCGATTCGAAAGCACACGGTAACCGAGAGGAATCGTTATTGCAGAGATTGCCGGGGTAATAAGCGCAATCCACCATTTGCCCTCTTCGATTGCTTCCAATATTCCAATGACGATATTGCCTTGACCTAGCCAAGTTATCGTTATTGCAATACCTAGGAAGAGAATCGCTACCAAGGTGCAAACAACCATATAAATTTTACCGCTGTACCCCATCTCCCAGTACACATAAGAGGTTGCAATCGTAAGCGAATATCCGAACCAGAATATTGCATATAAAACGAAGTCGCCAATATCGATGACTACGGAAGAAGCGAAATGGATGATGACATATTGCGCTATGAAATAGATGAGCTGTGCTGCGAATAAAACAATTGTTAGTTGAATGAGTCGGCCTAATGCAATCTGCTGCGGTGTGATAGGCAATGTTCGCAAGTATGCGAGCTTTTTCGAGTAGGTATCCTTCTTGAAGTAATTCATCATCGTGTTATTAAGGACGAAGCCCAGGCAAGGCAGCAACGATAAGTAAATGAAGTCTGTGAACCATGACATAGAGTCCTCTTCACTATCTGTCAGTGAATCAATAAATACCGGAAGGGTGAACAAAAGGATGTATCCGATCATCGCCACCATTATAATGCTCCTCCATCGATCCCTCACTAACTCTTGCTTGGCAAGAAACCATGCACCTTTCCATTTGCTCACCTTATTGGCTCCCCTCGATGTGATCAGTAAGTATACTGTATATATCTTTATACACAGTATACTCACGATATACACAGTTGTCAATGACTTCCTTTTTATTTTTTTGCAGCAAAAAAAAAAGCACATCTGACGAATTAACCGTCTGATATGCCTAGTTCACTTACACCTATATTAGCCAAAAATAGCGTCGAAAACCGGCTTCGTATGGCCGCCCGGATACATAAGGTACAGCAACACATATACCGCCGTGCCCGTAATCGAGGTTACGAACCATACCACCGATGTTACTCTGCCCCACTTACGGTGCTTTGCGAACTTCTTGCGGTAGCCCAGCGTCAGTGTCGTGATACCGAATACCCCGCCGACTGTCGCCGTCACAATATGGAACAGCAAGAAGACGAGATAATAAGGCTTCAATTCATCCGGTCCGCCCCACTCCGTATTCCCTTGGAACACCGAACGCGATACATAAATAATGAAGAACAGCAGCGCCGAGACAGCCGCAGCGAACATAACCTTCTGATGCTGCTCCAGCTTGCGCTTAATCGCCAGACGCCATCCAATCGCGACAAGTATGCCGCTCAGAACGATAAAGAAAGTGCTAATTGAAGGCACAATCGTAAACTTGTCCATAAATCCCCCACCTATTGTAATCATAATAATATTGGTTCAGCACATGCCTTATCTATTCATTAAGCGGTGCCTGGATTAGGCAACTCATCCTCGGTATGCTCTTTCTTGAACCATAGCTTGAAAATATACGCCAGGATAATACCGTACATCAGCTCTTGTACAAGCTTCATCACGATACCGCCGAGCTGTTGGTCCTCCACAACATTCATCATGTTGAAGAATTGAGGGCCTCCGCCCAAGCCGCCCAGATCAAGAAGTCTGCTAGGGTCACCCGATACGCAATAGCCCATAGCCGTTACCCATACGCTTGGATCGCTGTAGATTGCATACATAGATTCTTTGGCAAAAATAATAAGAGCGCACGCAGGCGTAAGCAATACGCCGTTAGCGAATACATAAGCCATCTTCTTCAGATCCGTCAGTCGGCCCCACTCTGATACGGGACTTGTAATCTGCCACCACATCATGCATGAAGTAATGAACAGAATCAAATAATAGAGACGATGAACAGTGAAATGCGTCATGACGTAATCATGAATCATCGGTACATGATAGATAGAAAACAGCATATTGAACAAAACTAACGTAACAATAGGATGCATCAGCTTGCTGAACTTGCTCCAGAAGGCTGCAGCGAATGCTTTGCGCCATAGGAATGCAGGTATAGCGAGCAGGAACATCGGCGGAACAATGAGATAGGAAATTGACATATTGACCATATGGAAAGTGAACATCATATGGCCTAGCAGGCTAAGCGGGCCGCCATGCGACAAGTAAAGTAGCACAGCAGACGTTACGAACATCGTCTTCTGCAATACCGTTGCCGGTGGTTCACCCGGCATATGCTTAAGTCGCCAAGGACCGATTAGATAGAAATAGAGAATGACAATCGCGGCCATTCCGAACAAAAAAAACGGGGTCCACAACTCTTCGAATGTGAAATACTCTAAGCCTAGCATCGTGGAAACTCCTTTCTTTCACTTGCAGTTTCGAACTGAACTTGCATTTCTAGAAAAGAGGAGGGACCCAAGCCTTGGGACCCTCCTCCAATGAAATTCAACTGCGGTTTACCACCAAGCCCAATACTCCGCCATAATGACGCAAGTAAAGACGATGAATATTCCGCCCAATATTCCGATAAGCGCGTACGTATGTCCACGATCCTTCATATGCATCCAGAAAGCCATCTGTACGAATACTTGCAAGAAGGCTGTTCCCATCAAGATAATGTAGATGAAGTCTTTGTTGATTTCTCCGCCCATAACAGCCGCGAAAGCGACCAATGTAAGCGCCAGTGAGAAAATAAAGGCGATGACGTGTTTCTTCGGTCCTTCGACCTTATGACGTTTGGTGCCTTCCTCTGTGGCTGTGTGATTGCTTGCCATCGATTAGCCCACCTTTCCCATCAAATACACGACGGTGAAGATAAATACCCATACGACGTCGATAAAGTGCCAATACATGCTGGCAATATATACCTTAGGAGCCGTCGTAGTGTTCAGACCCTTCTTACCTAATTGAATGATAAGAAGCGTAATCCACAAGATACCGAAAGCAACGTGCGCGCCGTGGAAGCCGACGAGCGTATAGAACGAGGAGCTGAATGCGCTCGTTGTAAAGCCGTGGCCTTCATGTACATAATGCACGAACTCGTAGATCTCTAGACCCAAGAACCCTGCACCCAGAATAACCGTAATCCCTAACCAAGTCATCAATGATTTCACTTGGTTATTGTGCAGCGCTTGAACGGCGAATACGCTCGTCAAGCTGGATGTAAGCAAGATCAACGTAGCTGCTGCTACGAGACCAAGCTTGAACAGCTCCTCGGCAGGAGGCCCGCCGAGAACTTGATGGCGAAGTGCCAGGAACGCGGAGAACAACGTTCCGAACAAGACAGTTTCGCCGCCAAGGAATAACCAGAAACCTAATACCTTATTGCGTCCCTCGAGGGTCGCCTTTTCGGGCTCATGAGGCAATTGCCCCTCTACATGCGAGTGTGCGCTCATGCTTTCCCCCCCTTGTCTTTGAGGATTTCTTCTTCTTCGATATGGAAGCCGTGATCATCGATGACCGAACGCAAGAACATGCATCCGAACAGGACGAGAAGGCCGAAAATACCTAATGCGTAACCAGCTTTGAAGCCGTCGAACAAGTTGCCCCAGTCTGGCGCATACATGAAGCCAAGTGCTGCGATAAACAATCCAAGACCCATAAAGAAAGGCAGAATCGATGGAGACGGCATATGAATCGGACCAAGCGGCTCCGCTGGTGTCATATCTTTGTGACCGTCCATCTTTTCTTTCCAATAAGCGTCATAGCCGCGTACAAGCGGAGTCTGAGCGAAGTTGTACTCAGGAGCCGGCGAAGGAATCGTCCACTCCAGCGTACGTCCGTCACCCCACGGGTCAGCAGGTGCATTCTTCGGTTTGAACGCTGTTGTAACAATGTTCAAGAGGAAGAAGATCGTACCGAGTCCCATCAGGAACGCGCCGATTGTACTAATCATATTCATTTCGTTAAAGCCAAGTCCGTCAAGGTACGTCCAGATACGACGAGGCATACCAAGAAGACCAAGGAAATGCTGAATGAAGAACGTTAAGTGGAAGCCGATAAAGAACGTCCAGAAAGTCAATTTACCAATCGTTTCGTTCAGCGCGCGGCCGAACATTTTCGGCCACCAGTAGTGAAGGCCGGCGAAGATACCCAAGATCAGACCGCCAACAATAACGTAGTGGAAATGCGCTACGACGAAGTAGGAGTCATGATACTGGAAGTCGGCAGGCGCGGCAGCCAGCATGACGCCGGTTACGCCCCCCATTACGAAGGTTGGCACGAAGCCTACTGCGAACAGGTTAGCCGTATTGAATATAATCGAGCCGCCCCACATCGTGAACAGCCAGTTAAAGATTTTGATACCTGTCGGTACCGCGATCAACATCGTTGCGATGGAGAACAGCGCATTCGCAACCGGTCCTAAACCTGTTGTGAACATGTGATGCGCCCAAACCATGAAGCCCAAGAAGCCGATCAGGATTGTAGCGAATACCATGGAGCTGTAACCGAACAGACGCTTACGCGAGAATGTGCTTATTACCTCGGAAATAACGCCGAAGGCCGGCAGGATGAGGATATAAACCTCAGGATGCCCGAATATCCAGAAAATATGCTCCCATAGTACGGCATTACCGCCGCCCGATGGGTCGAAGAAGTTCGCGTCGAACAATCGATCGAACATGAGTGCCGCAAGGCCAACCGTAAGGGCTGGGAATGCGAACAAGATTAGAGCGGAAGTAATGAAGATCGTCCACGTAAACATCGGCATACGCATGAATGTCATGCCTGGCGCACGCATGTTGATGATCGTTACGAGGAAGTTAATGCCCCCGATCAATGTACCGATACCGGCAACCTGCAAACCAAGAACATAATAGTCGACGCCATGGTCGCCATTGTATGTCGTGCCAGAGAGCGGTGCATAGGCTGTCCAGCCTGCATCCGGCGCTCCGCCGGTAAACCAGCTTACATTAAGTAATATGCCGCCGAACAAGAATGTCCAGAAGCCAAGCGAGTTCAAGAAAGGGAAAGCAACGTCACGCGCGCCGATCTGCAAAGGCACGATCGCGTTCATGAGCGCGAATAGAATCGGCATCGCTGCAAGGAAGATCATCGTCGTTCCGTGCATCGTAAGCAATTCATTGAACGTATCAGCACTTACGAAGTCATTCATTGGCTTCCAAAGCTGAATCCGAATCAATAAGGCTTCCAAGCCGCCGACTAGGAAGAAAAATCCTCCTGCCAGCAAATACAAAATTCCAATTTTTTTGTGGTCAACCGTTGTCAGCCAGTCCATCAAACCGCTGTGACGTTTGACCGCATGCGTATGAGCATGAGCATGAGCCAAAGTAGGTACCTCCTTCAATCACCGATGATTTATTGTTCGTAGTCGAGAGTCAGTTTCGATAAGTAGTCTGCAATACCTTCAAGCTCCTGCTCGGTTAGATCGTAAGCACCGGCCATTTGGTTGCCCGGCTTAACGCTTTCCGGATCCTTGATCCAACGATACAGGTTATCGTATACGGAACCCTCATTGCTATACTGCGGATCATCGGTATTAACGAGTATACCTCCGACGCTCTCGCGGCTGCCGATACCCGTCAAGTTAGGGAAGGCCGGTCCGCCTAGATCGCCAACTGCGTGGCAAGAAAGACACTTGCTTTGGAACGCTTCAGCTACTGCAGGATCACTTGGCAATGCTACTGGTTCTTGAATAGCTGCCGTCCACCGGTCGAACGAGGACTCGTCTACCGATTTAACCTTGAAGTCCATCAAGCCGTGGGAAGGTCCGCACAACTCGGCGCATTTGCCAAGGTAAACGCCTTCTTTTGGCGCTGAGAAATACATTCTGTTTACGTTCGCGCCAGGGTTCGTATCGATCTTGCCTGCAAGCGAAGGAATCCAGAACGAGTGAAGCACGTCCGCCGATTTCGCTTCGATCGAGATCGTCTTGCCTGTCGGGATAATAAGTTCTTGCGCTGTCTTAATGCCCAGCTCCGGATATTCGAATTCCCACCAGTATTGGTGCGAAGTAACGATTACCTTAATTGCGTCTGGGTCTTTGCTGTAGTCCTTCGACAAGTTGAATACCGATTGTACAGTCGGAACCGCAAGAATGATAAGCAAGATGATCGGGATTACTGTCCAGATAATCTCCAGCTTATGGTTTCCTTCAACCTGCTTCGGAATCGTGTTGTCTCCCTTACGTCTGCGGAAACGAATAATTACATACAAAGAAATCGCAAATACGATTACAATCACGATCAACATGATTCCAATCGTCAGCTTCATCAGTCCGAATTGCTCTTCCGCTACAGGTCCCTGGGGATTCAGCGTCGACAAATCTTCCCGTCCGCATGCCGCTAACACGAGCACCATCATGGCCATGAGCGGCGCAAGCCGTTTTACAAATTGCCACCGTTTCATCATTAATCAACCCCACTTTTGACGTTTTCGCAGTTACCAAATTTCGCGTGGCAAGCGGCTAACTGCGTGTTCTCACAGATGTTTTTACAACTCCTGCAACTTAAATCACTTTATTAAATATAAAGTTGAAGCACCTATTTGTCAATGTTCCACAGAGAGTTCACAAATTGTTCTCAAAGCTGTCAAAATCGCGATATACGGGCGTTTTTCAGCACTTGCGAACGTTGCCAACAGGCTGTCTCGGATCTGTCCACCTACCCTACATTGTGCACCAAACCCATGGTCAATTATGTATGCGCCCCGAAACGTATATTTAAGCGCTCCTGGCAGAAGCTAAAGCCAATATCGTATGAATGGGGGGCATTCTATTATGATGAAACGAATTGCCGCTTTATTATTGTCTGCTGCAGTTTTCTCGGCAGTCGCAACCGGCTGCAATTACGAGCAATTATCGCAGAACAGCGACACCGATTACGGCAGCAGGCAAACCGGAGATCCCAAGATGATCTTGAACAAAGCATTCGGCACGATGTCGACTAATCCATATCAGCATGACAATGCCTTTTTCGAATACAGCTCCAAAATATCGAACCAAGTGTCCAGCCTTAACGGCATTGCCTCGGGGCTTGTGTTCCTTACGGATAAGAACGCCTACGTCGGCATTATGCTCGACTGGTCGGCTGTCGGCACTCGCAGCTCCGGCGGCACAGTGGAGCAGGACAATACGGGTACGACGGAAGGCGTATACAATCATGCAACAGGCAGCAACTACACGAACAACAGAAGACTGGCCGGTCCGTACAACTCTTATTTCACCGTCAATGACTACAATAACTTGTCTGACGAGCTGAAGCAGACGATCGCGCTGAAGATACGGAAGATGGCCCCTGCTGTGCAGGAAGTGCATATCTCGGCCAACATGGAGCTCATCAATCACTTTAATGAATATGCGAAAATCGCCTGGGGCGGACGTTCGCTTATGCCGTCGCTCGACGAATTCAACAACCTGGTCAAATATCATTTTGCAGGCGGTACGATCATGCCGAGGTCGATCTCCGACCCAATCGTCATTCCACATCGCCAACAACGCAATAGGGGTCAACAATAGCATGTCGAAAAAATCTCTTCCTATATATAAGTCCCCAAATTGCACACTTTAATGGAAGCAAAAAAAAACAAGGCTCTCCGGCAGGCTTATTGCAGCTTTGCTGGAGAGCCTTAATCGTATTCAGCTTGCCTATCTCATTGGCGCGAAGCCGCTGATCTCGGACAATATATCCTCTGTACGTGCAAGTACTTCATCGGTTAAGTCCAGATTGATCGCTTTAATATTCTCTTCGATCTGAGAAGGACGGCTCGAACCGATAATCGCCGAGCTCACATTCGGCTGACGCAGCACCCAAGCGAGCGCGAATTGTGATAGCGAAGCGTCAAGCTCTGCAGCCAGTGCCTCCAGCTTAGCCGCGCAAGCAAGCACATCCTCGCGCAAATAACTATTAATGACACCGTTCGTTTTGTCGTTAGCCGCCCTGCTGTCCTGCGGAATCGCTTGTCCCGGCTTGTATTTGCCAGTCAATACGCCCTGCGCAAGCGGTGAGAATACAACCTGTCCCATACCTTCCCACTCACATTGCTGAATGACGTTCTCCTTCTCGATATAACGCTCGAACATATTGTAGATCGGCTGATTCGAGATCAGCGGACGCAGATTCAAGTTTTTGCTGATCGATGCTGCATCTGCAATCTGTCCCGCTGACCACTCGCTAACGCCTGCGTATAATATTTTGCCTTGAGCCGTTAGATCGTCAAGCGCACGTAGCGTCTCTTCCACCGGCGTATCATTATCGAAGCGATGACATTGGTATAGGTCGATGTAATCCGTGCCCAGCCGCTTCAAGCTCGCGTCGCATTGCTCCATAATATGCTTGCGTGACAAGCCCCTATCATTTGGTCCCGCACCCATCGGGAAGAACAGCTTCGTCGCAAGTACATAGCTGCTGCGCGAATACGCTTTCAAAGCACTGCCCATAACTTCTTCCGCAGCCCCGTTATTGTAGGCGTTAGCCGTATCGAAGAAATTAATGCCCAGATCGTATGCTTTATGAATGCAAGCCTGCGCGGTTTCCTCAGCTGTTGCCGTACCGTATGTAAGCCAGCTGCCGAGTCCGATTTCACTTACTTTAAGCCCGCTTTTGCCAACTCTTCTGTAATTCAAATGGATCCACTCCTTCTAATCTTTCCTCGTCTCACTAGTAGTGTATAGCAGTTCTAGCGATTAATAAAGTAGTGAATGTTTATTCATTTTATTAACTACAGTATATATACTATACTAATAGTAACTGATGGTAGGAAGGGAGCTGGCTTAGTGAGCGCGCATAATTATGTACCTAAAGAGCCTGTTCAGATCGAATGCAATATTGAGAAAACATTGGATGTAATCGGAGGCAAGTGGGCCTTTCTCGTACTGAGGGAGTTATTTTGCGGAACGAGGCGGTTCGGTGAATTGCAAAGACTTATTCCGTCAGTTAGTCCGAGAGCGCTAACAACCACGCTGCGCCATTTGGAAGAAAAGGGTGTGCTTGAACGCAAAGTATTTCCGACTGTCCCCGTAACGGTAGAATATACGCTAACGCCAAAGGGCGAGGATCTAACGCATATTTTAAAAGAAATGAAGCTTTGGGCAGCCAGATGGACTGAGTAAATGATTAAAGCCTGTCGATCCTTCTCTACTAAAATAGAAGGATCGACAGGCTTATTTTTTTCTGCTATGGGTTATGGTCCTGCTCAGGCATGGCCGGGCTGTACCCCGCCTGGAACCGATCAAGCGCCGACTGATAGGCACGGCGGTCGCCCTCATTGCGTGCGAGCTCGCCAAGGCGCTTAAGCTCCGATTCGAATTGTTTGGACAAGGCATCGATCCGATCCTTCGGCTTCTTGCCGGCATTTTCCCGGTTCGACCTTCTGTCGCCAGTCTGAATGTTCAATTGTCCATCGCTGTCGATCTGGGCGAGAAAAACACTTTCCGGCGTCAGCTTCTTTTTCTTCAACTCGTGATGAAGCCATTCCAAGCTATAGCCGCTCTCGTCAACCATATCACTTAGCACCTGTCCATCGATAATGACCGTCTTGGCTTCCGTCTCCTTATTAAGCTTCCAGCCGAGCATGTCCGCCGTAAGCGGCTGATGCTCCTTCTTAAGCAATACATTAAGTTCACCGCTTGGCTCCATGACTGCAAACTCCACATCGGCAACCCGGTATACATCCTTTTTGCGCAGCTGCTCCAACAGTTCATCGAGCGTGAGTCGCTCCTTATGCAGATGCTTCTTATCCAGTTGACCGTCCTGAATGATGACTGTTCCTTTCCCATCGACAAAATCGCGAATAACTCTGCTCTTCATCGTAATATATTCCATACCGACCGAGACGCTAACCCAGACTACTAACGAGACGATGCCCAAATACCACAGATTGTCCAAATCAAGCGATACATAAGCTGCGATGTTACCGATGGATATTCCCGTTATGTATTCGAACAGCGACAGTTGGGAAATTTGTCTCTTGCCCAAAACTTTAGTCAGTGTAAATAGAATAACGACGGAAACGAGTGTACGCAGCACAATTTCCAACCAATCAGGCATTCTAATCGCCTCCCCCTTCCCTCCTATCGTGTCCAAAATGACTATTGTCATTCTTTTTTTGCAATTTTTGAAAAATATATTGCTTTTGCCCAGCTATCCGTGTATACTGTAGTGAATGTGTTATATTTAACCCTCAGCATATCCCCTAGTAGGATTCAACGTTTTCCTCAGATTTTGATTTCTGTGCTGTTAATTCTCAAACCAATTTTCGTGCTATTTCTGATTCACACTGGCGCGGTCATCGGAGCCGCAAGGACGGAAGAGAGGTAGGGCTTTCGTTGTATTAGGATGCGTAGTTAAGCAACTAAGAGTACATTTGCTGTTTGCTGTTAACATGGGGATTCCATACGACCTGTCGCTCACGCATAGGTCCGGTTAAATATAAGCAATAATTAAGGGCTGTCCCGCTAGCAGATTCACTGCTGGCAGGGCAGCCCTGTCCAATTTATACGCTGCTAATCATTCGGACAAGCCGATACCGTAGTTAGATGCCCCGACCGATTAACCTTTGTATCCAGGTAGCGCTCGTTGTATTCGGATCTGTCGCCCCATAACGGAATTAGCTCCGTTACCGACATGCCTGCTTCCTGCATCGCGTCGCGCTTGCGCGGATTATTCGTTATAAGTGAAACCGGCTTGGAACGGAGCGCTTTCAGCACCTTAATCGCGTCGCCGTAATTGCGTACGTCATCGGCAAAACCAAGCTTGAGATTCGCATCGACTGTATCATAACCTTTCTCTTGCAGCAGATAGGCCATCGCTTTGCTGAACAGGCCGATCCCCCGCCCCTCGTGATTAGCCAAGTAGAAGAGAGCGCCTGCACCCTTCTGGGCGATTCTGCGCATCGACTCATGTAATTGGAAGCCGCAGTCGCAGCGCATGCTGCCGAATATATCGCCGGTATGGCAGATGCTGTGCATCCGAATCCATGCCTCGTCGGCTTCCTCGAAATCGCCATACACGAGCACGCTGGATTGCTGCATCTCGGCAAGGTTTACGGACGACAGCTTCTTAATAATCTGCTCTTCGTCCTCCAGCTTCTCTTCGCAGCTCAGCCAGCAATACCACTGAAAGATCGCTTCTCCTTCGCCAAGGTGAACCGGCAGTCGAATCGGTCCGACCAAATAAATCATGCCCGTATCGCTCTCGATCGCCTTAATCTTATGATCCAATATCGACAACGCTTCATTATACATAAAGGTATGCTCCTAACTCTTCATAAGTACGATATGTTCTATTATGTTCGCCGCGTGCAGCACCTATGCCAACTCTTCACATACCCGCTAGCTTGACGAGCTACTCCTCATAGATCATTTTTCGCGTCATGCCTCCGTCAATGGTTAAGCTTGTACCTGTTATAAAATCATTCTGAGGGTTCGTCAAGTAGAGGCAAGCCCGCGCAATATCGCTAGGTCGACCGACACGCTGTGCCGGGTGCTGAGTATGGTCCTCGGAACGAAGCTGACTGTAATCGCCGTTCTCGATCCAGCCTGGACATATCGCATTCACCGTAATGCGATCGGGCCCAAGCGATACGGCCAACGCATGGGTTAGTGACAAAACACCTCCTTTGGAAGCGGCATACGCCTCCGAATTCGGCTCGGACATCAACGCTCTAGTCGAAGAAATATTGACGATCGAGCCGCCTCCGCTTGCACGCATTAGCTTAGCAGCTTCCCTCGCGCATACGAATGTGCCGCGAAGATTCGTATTTACAACATCATCCCATTCATCAAGCTCTAGATCATAAGGCGACTTCCAAATGCCGAATCCCGCGTTATTAATGACGATATCAATCGTTCCAAGCAGCTCGCCGATCTGACCAATCAGGGCAACAATCTGCTCCGGCTTGCTCATATCGGCCCCATATCGGTGTGAATCGAAGCCCTTCTCCTGAAGCAGACTCGCCGTTTCTTCGAGCTTGTCCTCCAGCTTGTCCGTAATCACAACGACAGCGCCCTGCTGCGCATAGGCTAGCGCGACAACGCGTCCAATGCCGCCGCCTGCGCCAGTAATAAGCACAACCTTACCTGTGAACGCATATTCCAAATTGCACCCTCCCTTTCTCTTTTACGATTCGGTTCACCCCTATCTTTATTTTATACAATTCAACTGCCAAAGCGCCATCGCCGCCAAAACTTATTATGAGAAAAACTCCTATCGGAGTACTTCGAGGATGAGCGACCGCGTTTAAGCGGAAGTTTTTATCGCCAATCAGAACGATCTCCTTACGTTTTATCACTGTAATGCACTTAAACTTTCTGATGTGGTGAAAAAATTGTTTGTGAATTTTGTCACAATTTATTCATTGTCATTTCGTCGTGAAAGGAATATGATAATAGCAAGAAGTGGTTGTGAATGTTTTCACATTGTATAGTTGGTTGTGAATTAATTCACGATGTTAGGAGTCTTCCCCCTCGGGAAGTCTGCACCCATACAAGGAGGCGTTTGAAGATGATGAAAATTGTTGTTGTAGGATGTACACATGCCGGAACTGCTGCTATTACTGAGATGGCCCGCCTTTATCCGGAGGCTGCTATTACCGTTTATGAAAGAAATGACAACATCTCCTTCCTGTCGTGCGGAATTGCTCTGAATGTTGCAGGTATCGTGAAGGACGCTAACCAGCTGTTCTATGCTTCGCCGGACCAGCTTGCAGCAGTTGGCGTAACAACCCATATGAAGCATGATGTGCTCGCCATCGATACTGATGCCAAGACGATTGAGGTTCGGAACCTCACTACCGGTGAAGCATTCGTCGATACGTTCGATAAGCTTGTCATGACAACGGGCTCGTGGCCGATCATCCCGCAGATGGAAGGTACCCGGCTTGATAATATCGTCTTATGCAAAAACTACAATCATTCGCAAACGATTATCGAAAAAGCAAAACATGCGAAACGTATCGCCGTCATTGGCGCTGGCTACATCGGCATCGAGCTCGTGGAAGCATTCGAGGAGCTAGGCAAGCAAGTAACGCTAATCGATAATATGGATCGTGTATTATTCAAATATTTGGATGAGTCGTTCACTACGGTCGTTGAGCAGCAATTCATGGACAAAGGCGTTACGCTTGCGCTCGGCCAAATGGTTACATCGTTTACCGGGGAAGACGGACGCGTAACGAAGGTGAATACAACCGCCGGCGAATATGAAGCCGATCTCGTCGTCCTCTGCATCGGTTTCCGACCGAACACCGAGCTATTGAAGGGGCAGGTCGATATGCTTCCGAATGGGGCCATTATCGTAGACAGCTACATGCACACGAGCAAACCGGATATTTTCGCCGCTGGCGACAGCTGCGCCGTTCATTATAATCCGACTGGACAGCACGCCTACATTCCGCTTGCTACGAACGCCGTAAGAATGGGGACGCTCGTCGCGAGAAATTTAGTGAAACCTACGGTCAGATACTTGGGCACGCAAGGAACGTCGGGCATTAAGATTTACGATAATAATATTGCATCGACCGGCATGACGGAAGCGGCGGCAGTTGCTGCGGGATTGAATGTGAAAAGTGTCACAATTGAAGACGACTACCGTCCAGCGTTCATGCCAACTCATGAGAAAGTACTGCTCAAGGTTGTTTATGAGGCAGACGGCGGCAGAATCTTAGGTGCGCAAATTCTCTCGAAGGTCGATCTGACTCAAGCGATCAATACGCTGTCGGTATGTATCCAGAACGAGATGACGATGGATGAGCTGAGCTTCGTCGACTTCTTCTTCCAGCCGCATTACAACAAGCCATGGAACCTGCTTAACCGGGCCGGTCTGCAAGCGATATAGATTATACTCAACACTCAACACTCGGGCATTGTTAACGAATCCAGGTAACTCTATTCATTGTTTCTCTACTCCAATTACAATCTAACGAATCCATATAGCCTTATTCATATGGTTTGAGGTCGTATCAAGTATTCTGAGATTAAATAAGAATATCTAGATTCTTAACAAAGCCGAGTTAGTTAATTGAGCACAAATAAGGTTCGTAGGATTCGTTAGAGTTGAGTTAATAGCTAAAGCAAGAAGGACCTACCGCATCGCATGCGGTAGGTCCTTCTTGCTTTAGTTTCCTTCGTGGATCAGCAGCGGCATCTTCTTAATTCTATGGTGCTTCCTAGTCTATCGAAATCGTGAATGGCACGACAAAGGTATCGCCATCTCGCTGGAATTGACCCCATACCTTATACATACCTGCTTCTGGAAATGTTGTATGGAAGGAGGCTTCAGGGCCGCTGCCTGCATCATCGACGGGATGCACATGCAGATATTGTCCCAAATCTTCGCTGACGATGACGACATGGCCGATTGCGCCCAAATACGGCTGCAGGTCGGTAATATCCGCTTTGCTCTGTTCATCCTTGAACGTGAAGGTTAGCTCGGCCTCTTCGCCTGCTTGATGGGAGGATAGCGATAAGATTGCTTCAATCCCTTCCACCGTCTTCATAAGCTGCTCATCTGGCTTTAGCTTGCTTGCCGCTGCTTCGTCGCCCGTAGCATTCACATTCGCAGCAATCACTTCTCCCGCGCCTCCCGACGGTATGAAATCCGCATACAGCTTGTACGCACCTCCCGACGGAAAGACAAGCTCGACGTCGAACTTCCCGTTCTCCTTATATTCGGGATGAACATGGTCGAAGTAAGACAAATCTTCGCTTACGACGATTAGATGCATCAGCTTCTCATGGTTCATGTCGAAGCTATCAATTGGCTGCCCCTTTTTGTCGAAGACAGATACCTCGGCCTTCACCTTCTCTCCAGCAGCAATGCCGGCTGACGGGAAGCTCCACTTTACAGCGGCATGATCTGATGCTGCTTCACTCTCGGTCTGCTGCTCCCCTTCGCTTGGTGCTCCGTGACCTTCATGACCGCCGGACGATTGTTCACCGCCTTCCGCATTCGCAGCGTGATCGGCATGATTCTCTGCTTGGCCGCAGCCTGCAAGGATTAGGCTGGCACTGATGATCGATGCCCATGCTATCCGCTTGGCCAGGCTTATACCTGCTGTATTATTCATCGTACGTGTACTCCCTCTCATCTATCTATCGATTCCATTCATTCGCTGCAGTCTTAGCGCATTCAATACGACCGATACCGAGCTAAGCGCCATTGCCGCCCCTGCAAGCCAAGGTGCGAGGAAGCCGGCAGCGGCAATCGGTATCCCGATCACGTTGTATGCAAGCGCCCAGAACAGGTTCTGCTTAATATTCGCCATCGTCAGCCTGCTCATCTTAATCGCATCGGCTATGCTGTTCAAGTCGCCGCGCATTAACGTAATATCCGCGGCTTCCATCGCAACGTCCGTGCCTCCGCCTATCGCCATGCCAATGTCTGCCGCTGCGAGTGCCGGAGCGTCATTAATGCCGTCTCCCGCCATGGCAACCTTCTTACCCTCGGCCTGCAGCCGCTGCACCGCCTTGGCCTTCTGCTCCGGCAGCACGTCGGCTCTGACATGGTCGATGCCGACCCGCTCGGCTATCGCATTCGCTGTTCGCTCATTGTCTCCGGTCAGCATCCATACTTCCAATCCTAATTGCTTAAGCCTTGCAATAGCCGCAGCCGAAGTGTCCTTCACCGTATCGGCTACAGCGACCATCCCAGCATAGCTGCCGTTAATGCTTATGAGCATGACGGTTTTGCCCGATGCCTCCAGCAGCTCTTGTTCCTTGTATGCTGCTGAGGCATCTACGTCACGCATCGCCATCAGCTTCCGATTTCCTATTAACAATTGTTGCCCATCTACAGTGGCCGCGATACCATGACCGGGTATCGCTTCGAATTGCTCCGATTGCGGCAGTTCGATCCCGCGGGACGTAATGCCAGTCACTAGCGCCTCGGCTACGGGATGCTCCGACTGACGCTCCGCTGCGCCTACAAGCCTCAGCAGTTCTTTCTCTTCGTACGAGCTCGCGAGGATAATGTCTGTCAGCTCGGGCTTGCCCTTCGTTATCGTTCCCGTCTTATCGAGAATAATGGTGTCTATGCGATGGGCGCTCTCTAGATGCTCGCCGCCCTTGAACAATATGCCAAGCTCAGCGGCGCGGCCGGAGCCGGCCATAATCGACGTAGGCGTTGCAAGACCCAAGGCGCATGGGCAAGCAATAACGAGTACGGCAATCGCTTTTTCCAGCGCATGTGCGAAGTTCCCACGTTCAATGAATGCGAACCAAATGATGAACGTCAGCACGGCAAGACCCACTACGATCGGAACGAATATGCCCGATATGCGATCGACTACCCGCTGGATCGGCGCTTTCGACCCTTGCGCCTCCTCAACGACCCGAATGATCTGGGCAAGCGCCGTATCCTTGCCGATTCTCGTTGCCTTCATGCGCAGCGCGCCGTTATTGTTGATCGTTGCTCCGATGAGCGCATCGCCTTCGCGTTTCTCGACGGGCATGCTCTCGCCGGTCAGCATCGATTCATTGACTGTCGATTCACCCGATATCACAATGCCGTCGACCGGCACTTTCTCGCCTGGTTTAACAATAAGCACATCGTCTACCGCAACATCGGTAATAGCGATTTTCTGCTCAATCCCTTCACGTATAACGGTTGCCTCTTTCGCCTGCAACCCCATTAGCGTCTTGATCGCCTCCGAAGACCGGCCCTTCGCCAAGCTTTCCAGAAGCTTGCCAAGCACGATGAGCGTGATCAGTACCGCGCTCGTCTCGTAGTAAAGCTCGATATTATGCGCTCCGTGCCCAGCCATCGACGGATTCAATGTCTCAAGCGTACGGTATAAGCTATAGAAGAAAGCCGCCGATGTCCCTAACGATACAAGGACGTCCATATTAGCGCTGCCGTTGCGAAGAGCCTTGTATGCCCCGACATAGAACGGCCAGCCGATAATGAACTGCACAGGCGCGGCAAGCGCGAGCTGGAACCAAGCGTTCATGAACATCTCCGGAACGGGCACGAACGACGTCATGGCGAAATGTCCGGCCATGGCCCATAATAACGGCAACGACAAGAGAATGGACACTCCTAGCCTTAGTTGCTGCTTGCGAATCTCGCGTTTCTTATAGTCACCTTTCTCTGCCTGCGCCTGCTTCACGACGCCATAACCGAGATCGATTATTTTCTGCTCCAGCCTGACACTGTCCTGCTTGCCCGAATCATAAACGACGGAAGCGCGCTCTAGCGCCAGATTGACGGTAGCCTCAACCCCGTCCATACGATTAAGCCCCTTCTCGATCCGATTCGCGCATGCCGCGCAAGTCATACCCGTAATTTGAATGCTTTCCTGCACCTTGCTCATTGGTTTGCACCGCCATTCCACATACCCATATGGGGTATATTTTAAAGTAAAAATAGGGAGGCCTAGGCAGCCTCCGTCTATACTATTGAACGATTGATTCTTCTTATACAACGTCGTAGCCTTGATCCTCGATAGCCGCTTTGATCGCGTCCAGCGACACTTTCGCCTCATCGTATTCTACCGAAACCTTCTTGCTTGCCAGATCGACCCTGCCTGCAGCTCCGGCGTTGCCGACCGCCTTCTCAACTGCGCTAACACAATGTCCGCAAGTCATGCCCTCAACCTTCAAAGTTACGTTTGTCATTATCATTACCCCTTCCAAATTATTTCATTAATTTCTGAACCGTTGTCAGAAGCTCGTCAATCACTTCATTCTCGCCCGCCTGAATACGTTCGACGATGCAGCTCTTCATATGTCCTTCAAGCAAGAGCTTGCCGACGCTGTTAAGCGCCGATTGCGCTGCCGCTATCTGATTAAGCACGTCATCGCAATACGTATCCTTATCTATCATCGCCTTAACGCCACGGATTTGCCCTTCGATCCGGTTCAGCCGGGTCGTCAGATTCGCCTTCATCTTATCCGAGTGGTGGCTCTTGCGCTCCGTCTTCGAGCCGCAGTGCTCTCCACTCGATTCCGGCGCGGCGCAGTCAGTAGCGTGCGCATGCTGATGATTATGATTCGCGTCTACCGCTTCTTCCTTCGCCATACACATACCTCCATGGGGTATATTTGATAATTGCATCTTATCATACCCTGCAGGGGTATGTAAAGCCGTATTTCTTTTCCGAAAAACGGGGTAGAGTAGAACCTATACATAAGTCTTGCTATTTGCCTCAATTCGGTTACTATTATTGTGAAAACGTATTCTTCCGTTCCGTCAGCACTTCTAATATTGCGGTAACAAACGTCAGCTATAGTTGAAACACAGGCGCACACAACAATCAGAAAGGGTGAATCACGATTACAACACAGCTCATTAACTTTGCCCATCGCGGGGCGAGCGCTTATTGTCCGGAAAATACAATGGCCGCTTTCATCAAAGGGTTGGCGCTTGGCGCGACAGGGATCGAAACCGATGTACAACGAACGCGGGACGGAAGGCTCGTCCTGATTCACGACGAATCACTCGCGCGTACGGCAGGCCTGAACCAATTCGTCAAGGATACCGATTATGACGATGTAGCGCGGCTGGATGCCGGAAGCTGGTTCAATCCTGACTTCGCCGAGGAGCAAGTACCTCTATTGGAGCAATTGCTGGAGCTTGTGAAAGACACAGACATTATTGTGAATTTGGAGCTTAAGAACGGCGTCTTTCTTTATGAAGGCATGGAGCAGCAAGTCATCGACACGGTGCGCACCTACGGATTAACCGATCGCGTCATTATTTCCAGCTTCAATCATTATTCGCTTGCTCTATGCAAGCAGCTTGCTCCTGAGATCCGTACCGGCATCTTGTATGTCGAAGGGCTGTATGAACCTTGGGCGTATGCGAAGACGCTGCAAGCGTCGGCGCTGCATGCCAGTAAACATGCCGTGTTGCCGGAGTGGGTAGAAGAGGCGGCCGTTAACGGCATTGCCTATCACCCGTGGACGGTTAACGAGACTGCCGAGATGGTCAGCTTGGCTGAAGCCGGCGTTGCAGGCATCATTACCGATTATCCGGATCGACTCGCGCTGGTGCTGCAATCGAGAGGAGCGTAACCGTCATGAAAAAAACGTGGCTGCTCGGCTTTGGTTTTTTTAGTATTAGCCTTGCTTGGGCGCTTTACAACGCTTTCGTCCCGTTCTTCTTGGACAATTACTTGTCGAGCGTGGCGCTGATTGGCTTCATGATGACGATCGACAACTACTTCGCGCTCTTCCTGCAGCCGTGGATCGGCAATCGAAGCGACAAAACGTTCACACGATTCGGCAAGCGCATGCCTTACCTTATGATCGGCATGCCGCTGGCCGCCTTATTCGTAGCGCTTATTCCGTTCCACGTCAGCCTCATTACGCTAGTCGCTTTCATGGTGCTTATGAACTTGTCCATGAGCCTGTACCGGTCACCAACGGTCGCGCTGATGCCGGACATAACGCCGGATGGCAAGCGCTCGCAGGCGAACGGGATTATTAACTTCATGGGCGGCATCGGTGCGTTGCTTGCCTTCTTCGTCGGATCGAAGATGTATGACGCGGACCAATCCTTGCCGTTTCTCTCCTCTGCGGCGGTAACAATCCTTTGCTTATTCATCCTAATAAAGGTCATAAAGGAAAAACGCGATACCATCGCCTATATCCCTGCCGAGAGCCGAGAGAAGCTGTCGTTCAAGAGCGAGCTCAACCGTCCGACGGTGTTCCTGCTCGGCGCCATCTTCTTCTGGTTTCTCTCCTACCAAGGGGTTGAAGCCTTATTCACTCTATACGGGGAGAAGCATCTCGGCTTAGAGGAAGGAGATTCCGCTTTCTCGCTCGGCTTCTTCTCCTTGGCGCTCGTGCTTGCTGCCATCCCGAGCGGGCTGCTAGGCCGCAGGTTCGGCAAGAAAAAGATCATCATGATCGGCGTTACCGGCTTAATTATTATTTTCGCTGCGATCACGTTCATCGATACGCTGCTACCGCTGCGTCTCCTTATGCTGGCGGGGGGTATATGCTGGGCGATGATTAACATCAACTCGTATCCTTTCATTATCGGACTTGGCAAGGAGCAAAGCATCGGCAGACGTACGGGCATCTACTATGTGTTCTCGTCGCTCGCGGCGATCGCCTCGCCGCCGCTTATGGGCGGACTGATCGATCTGTTCGGCTATCAAATCCTGTTCTACGTGGCATCCGGCAGCATGCTCATCGCGCTCGCCTTTCTATTCGGCGTCAGTGACAAAGGGCTCGCCCGCGATGCGACAACAACAGGACACTCCACGACGGCTTAACCTTTCAGCACGCAACATACTTTACGATCTGCCTAACGTTAGCGCAGTCAAGCTTATACGCCAATGTTGAATACTCGCATCAACATCCGAACATAGGACTATACTCAAAAAAAACTACGACTGACCAATTAGCATACGAAAATCTGCTCCTGCTAACGGACACCAGAGGTCCTTATAAGCTTGATTGACGATTTTAGCTGGTCTTACGGACATATAAGACTCTAACAGGCGTATTTGGCAGCGAAATCGCTTCGATTGGTGCAGTTAGGGTCTGTGGTGTCCGTAACGATGTAGCAGCGGCCAAATAATGGCCATTAGTGTCCTGTATGTCCGTTAGCCAGTACGTTAATTGGTCAGTTGTACAAAAAAAAAATCCGAACCAGCGTCTCTCGACCGCGGTTCGGATTTTTTTCTATTTAGTGAATGCTGCCTTTGGTGAAGCCGCCGCCCATAACGTCCGATACAGACTCGATGGCAATGAACGCCTTCGCGTCAATGGACTGCACGATTGATTTGAGCTTCGCGAGCTCCAGCCTCGTCACGACGCAATAAATCATCTGCGTCTCTTCCTTGGAGTAGCCGCCGCGCGCTTGGATCAGCGTCGTGCTCCGTCCAAGACGGTCCATAATGGCTGTCGATATTTCATCATGCTCGCTGGAGATGATCGTTACCGACTTCGATTCCTCAAGGCCTTCTACGACAATATCGATGACCTTAATCGCGATATAGTAAGTGAAGATCGAATACATGGCCGAATCCCAGCCGAATATGAAGCCAGCGATAATGAACACGATAACATTGAAGATCATGATGATCTGTCCGACAGGCACACGCATCTTCTTCGAAATCAGGATCGAAACGATCTCCACCCCGTCAAGCGAGCCCCCGTAACGAATAACGAGACCGACACCTGCGCCGAGAATAAGACCGCCGAACAGCACCGCCAGCAGCTTCTCGTCCGTGAACGCTTCAACATGATGCAGCATTGCCGTTGTTACCGACATGAGCGCGATACCATATAACGTGGAGATCGCGAACGTCTTGCCGATTTGCTTGTAGCCTAGGATCAGGAACGGAACGTTGACAATGAATAAATAAAGCCCGATAGGCAATGGAGTCTTTGCTGCGAGCATGATCGAAATACCCGCAATCCCGCCATCGATCACTTGGTTCGGCACGAGGAACATCTCCAGCGCCACACCCATCATGATCGAACCGATTGTAATAAAAATAAAACGTTTCAGGATCTCGCCAAACGATAATCCTTTATGTACTTTCGCCAATAGTCCAACCTCCAACATAAGATATTCTTATTAAAACTTTAGCACAAAAATGGTATTTATTCAAAAACGGAATCCGCCGTTAATACGAAAGAACCGCATAATAGCTTGTCCAATGCGGCAAGTTATATATAATCATAGCCGATGAAAGGAGGACCATCTATGAAGCTTTTCCTATTATTTTTACTATATTTCGCTTCTAATATGGCTTACGATTACACGATGAACCTATTTGAAGGCATGACCTATGAAGAAGCGCTGCGCAGCCTGTTCTCGTATTTTGTCCGAATGCCCGTCGATGATTGGCTGATCGTTCTCCTCAGCGCCATCATCTTCATTGGCAGTTGCGCCTCCCCATCACTCAAGAAGCGGTTCGCCGCTGTCGTCTCAACCAGCCCACGGCAAGCAGAACAATCGGAAAGGCCGACTGGAACACAAACGCCACATAAGGATTGATTATATATCCCTCGATGTAATTTTCTACGGAATTCTCCGCAATCATAATCGAGGAGAACATCACGATGCCTCCAAGCGGAATCGCGAACGACTTGATGCTCTTCAGCTTAAATAAATCGGTTACGGCCAGCACCGCCGCATAGAAATAGATGGTCGCCTTGAAAAAATAGCTGATCATAAGCGAGGATACCGAGATTCCATCCATTTTCTGAATAAAGTCCCCGATATTGATCTTCGATGTAACGGCAAACAGCGGAAATGTGGAACGACTGAGCAGATCCGGGCCTAATACGGCTGCATTGAGCGCCATCGTATAGCTGATAATAAGCCCCGAGAGGATCATTGCAGCAAACCCCACCTTAATACCCGACCATTGAGCCCCGCCTCCCAAGTAATGAAAAAACATGGTGCTTACAAATAGCTCGCCGAAAGGCAAAAAATAAGTCAAAGGCACGGTATTAATGACCGGTTTCCATCCGTTCTCCAGAACAGGAAGCAGATAATCAATTCGGACGATTCCGGAGAAGAATATGAATATATTTCCTACTAAGCCTAAAGCGAACAGCACAAGAAGAAAGGTAACAATCGTTCGCAGCATCGCATCGATTCCTAAATAAACGATATAGATCATCGCCACGGCCATTAAGGCAAGCAGCGCAACAAGCGGCGTTTCATCGAATACCGATACTTGTATCGTATTGGCGCAGCCGCGGAAGTTGCGCACCGACTGGTAGACAAAATGTACGCTGTACAAAAAGGCGATGGGCTTGCCTAGGAATGGACCTATGATCTTCGGAATATAGCTTGTCAGGGGCATAGTCGGATACAGCTTGTAGAGACCGCTGAACACAAAATAGATGACGATGCCAGGGAGCATGCCTAGAAGCACGGCAATCCACACGTCCTGCCGCGCCGACGACTGACCGACGCCAAGCGCAATAACGCCGCCCAGCTCGAACAATATAACTAGGCAAAAGAACTGGAACTTGCTCATTTTCGCCGCTTCCATCTACCTTCACCCCGCCTTACGTTACGGCTGTCTATTGCTATTTCTTAATGCTATTAATATACGATTTGCCCCTGAGGCCTTGGTTTCGAAGCTCGGTATGAACCGTTACTTGAACTTCGCTGCTAGCGAACGTATCGTTCCAGTCCTCCTTCAGCCCTTCCAGCCATTTCTTTGGATAGGCACGCTTCATCACATTGCTGAATTTCAGTACATCGAGCTTATCCGTCTGCATATGCTTTACCGCTGTCTCCACCTCAGCTTTAATCGCAGTTGCCCATTCCTGCTCGAGCGTATCCAGCGCCTCCGGCTTGTTCAGATCAAGTTCCGATTCATTCTCCGTAATGAAGCCCTCCGCCCAGATGTTCACATGGAAGACGGGTTTCCCTTGAACGAGCCGCGCCTTAACCTTCGTATTGCCGCGTGCCACCTCAATGCTGATTGCTTCCTTCTTGTCGCCCGCCGCGACCAGCATGACGGAGCTTTTCATTTCGTTTCGCGTCCAGATCACGCCTCGCGCAAGCTTTCCGTCGATCCATTCCTTCAGCTTGCCTTTCTCGAATACCGCCATCCCTTGGATTGTAATGATAGCCTTTGGCTTTACCTGTTCCACATTCTCGCGCTTCTGCGCCGCCTCCACCTGACCAACGAGCCGGATACCGCTGACGAGAAGCGTCCGCTCTTCGGACACCAACATGCGGATCAGATCGTCGATGTAGACCGTAATACTATTCGACCATAGCTTAGACGTGAAGCCCATCGTCCCGATAATCGAGTTGGCGGGCAGCTTCTCCATAGGCGTGAGCGTCTGCACGATCTGCGATGCATCGACGTCTCGCGAGATGAGCACCATTGACGTTAGCCTCGTCTCCCGCGAACGATCGAAGAAATCGAACAGCTCTTCTATTCCCTGCTTCGCCAGCGACTCCCCGATTACAATCAGCCTAATATGCGCAAAAAACAATTGCCGAGGCACTTTGCGCGACGTCTTGCGAATCGCCTCGTAGATGGAGTTGCCTGTGCCGGAGTACACCATGATCGGCACCGCAAAGGAGCTTCCGCCCGCTACCACGCCGGGAGCGACGACACCGGAGTTCGCAATCTGAAACGTAATCTTATACTTATCGTTCTCCGCTTTGTCGATGCCCAGCGCCATCACGATAGCCAGCTCCTTCGGCTCGCGGCTGTTCCAGCAGCCGGTGAGCGCGGGCAGGCATAAGGCAATTAGTGCAGTTAGGAGTATAGCGCGTTTGAACATGCTCTACTTGCTCCTTCCCTTCCTGTGAATGGAGAAATACGGGCTGCCCAATGACTGAAGACTCGATAGATGCGCCGTCAGAATAAATAGGCCGATTACGATGCCGAATAAGCCGAACATCGAAGCCAGCATCATAAAGCCAAAACGCAATATACGCACCGATATCGCGATACTGAACGCTGGAGCCGTAAAGCTCGCAATTCCGGTCGCAGCGACGACGATTACCATAGCCGCTGACACGATGCCCGCCTGTACCGCCGCCTGTCCCAGTATCAATGCGCCGACAATGGATACCGCTTGCCCGACAGCTCGCGGCATTCTTACTCCTGCTTCCCGCATCAGCTCGAAGCTTAGCTCCATCAGAAGCGCCTCCACGATGACGGGAAACGGCACGCCTTCGCGCTGCGCAACAAGGGAGATAAGCAATGGCGTCGGAATCATCTCCTGATGAAAGGTCATCGCCGCTATGTACAGCGCAGGCAGCAGCATCGATAGAAAATAGCCGATATAACGAAGTACCCTTATTAACAGGCCAATATCGGCTCGCTGATAAAAGTCCTCTACGGATTGAAAAAAGTGAAAAAAAGTGATCGGCCCGATCAACGCAAACGGAGTCCCATCGACCAGTACGGCGATTCGTCCATCCATTAGATGCCCGACGACATCATCCGGCCGCTCCGTATTGTACAACGTAGGAAAAGGAGTCAAGTGCTGGTCCTGCACATGCCTCTCGATCGTTCCCGTTTCCAAAATGCCGTCCTCTTGAATCGCATTCATGCGTCGCCTTAACTCCTGTATCGTTCGCTCATTCGCGATTCCCTTTAAATAGAGCATGGACACATTCGTTGCGGTCAGATTGCCGATCGAGAATCGTTCAAGCCATAACGTCTTATTGCGAATACGGCGGCGGATTAAAGATATATTCGTGCTGATCGACTCCGTGAAGCTGTCCTTCGGTCCGCGTATGACAAGCTGAGTCGTCGATTCCGAGATCGCACGCCATTCCATCCCTCTCGTCGATACGACAATCGCATCCGTACAGCCGTCGATGAACAATACGGCATCGCCGGCTACGGCAGCATCGACGACCATGTCCCAGTTCGGCGTAACGATGGCGCTGCTTGCCAGCGCAGCCCTCGTTGCCGCCCATTCTAACGGCTCCGCATGGCTGTCATCGATACCGGTCCCGTTCAGCTCTGCTCCGAACAGCTTCTCGATCAACCCTTCAACCGCTTGCTCATCAGCCAAGTTCGTATTATAAACAGCAGCAGCACTAAATACAGGGGGATGGCTGCGAGTGTATGATCGAATGACATAATCCGGACTGTTGCCAAACTCTTGTCTCAGTCTTTCGATATTTTGGGCAAGCTGCTGGTCGAATACGGTCTCTTCCCCTGATGTTTGCTGCTTCTGCCACGCCATTACATCACCCCTGAGGAGTATTCCCTTGAACAAATGGGTGTATGCACCTGTTATTCCATATGCGCTCTAGGATTGGAACATGTTTTATATGATTTTTCATACAATTCGCAGGCTCCATACGACTTCTTACATAGTTTGTGTGATTTATCGTACAAAAATATTCTTTTCCGGTAGTTCCTGGCTCGTATTATACGATTTTTCATACATTAACTTACCTAAAGAACATTACCTTTCTGATTTATACGATTTCTCGTACAAACTTCTGACTCGAGCGCTTTGCCAAGCAATTGCATGTCATTTGATGTATCCTCTATGAAAATTAAAAGGGGGTGCCTCAAAGTCATTTGAAATGACTTCTGAGGCACCCTCTTGCTTAGGCTAAACTGCTCTTCCGAGGCTTAATCAATGTAGCCGGCGAGACCCTTGTCCGTTAAGTAGTCCATCTCAGCGTCAAGAATCGATTCTACTTGAAGCTCATTGAGCTTCACATCGCGGCGGCCGAGAATATAATCGACCAGGTCATCGCTGTCGATATCTACCTCGCCTTTGGCATTTGCTTTGGCGCTGTTAATAAACGCCTGGGCATGTCCGAGCACCAGCTTCACGGCTGCTGCCGGAAGCTCTGTCTCCTCCGTTATATATTGAAGCAGCTCCTGCTCGTTTACTTGCTCGCCCTGTTGCTCCTTGCTCATCTCCCAATCATCTCCTCATTGACTTCACTGCCCTTATTGTACCATATAAAACGTAATTTCTTGCAACGTTCAGCCCGTTAGCCCTTTGCTTTTTGCAGCGTAAAAGGCTATCGTTGTGTCATACCTTACTTTATAAATCAAATTTATAACGATGATGAAGAGGATGCGAACCCATTGACAGTTAACGAACAGTCGCCATTATTCATATATACCTACGCCTACCGTGAGGAGGAGCAATCCTTATGCCGCCTCGAGATGCGCTCCTTCTTCGGGGAAGACACCGACGCTAGCCTTATCGCCAGTCCGATCGAGGTTCATCCCGACCGAAGCCCGTTTCTGAAAGAACGAATCGAGGTGATCTACGCAAGCGAGCAGCTCGATGAAGTCGTCGAGCTCGCGAAGCAGATTCATATGGGGGACGCGACCTTCAAGGTGATTTTCGTCAAAACCAACGATCTTGACGCCGCTGACAAGTGGGATTATGACAGACAACGCGGCATTGAAAGAGACATCGGTCTGAGCATTGAGGGAGAAGCTGATGTTCACCGTCCCGACGTCACCTACGGTCTTGTCACCTTAGGCGGAAGCTGGTACCTAGGCTACTACACCAAGAGCAAAGCGATATGGCTCGATCATATGAAGAAGCCGCAAAATTATTCCATTGCGCTCAGTACGCGTGTCGCGCGAGCGGTGGCCAATATTGCAGTGCCGAAGATTGAAGGCGTGAAGGTCATCGATCCATGCTGCGGAATAGGAACGGTGCTCGTTGAAGCGTTGTCGATGGGGATCGATATCGAGGGCAGCGATTACAACCCATTCATTGCGAAAGGCGCGCGGGATAATATCTCTCACTTCGGTTACGCGACCGACGTGGCGTTCAGCGATATTGCCGATATAACCAAACATTACGATGTGGCGATTATGGACATGCCCTATAATCATTTCTCGACCTCGACGCCTGAAGCGCAGTTCAGCCTGCTCCAGCAAGCTCGCCGGGTCGCTGACAAAGCCGTTATTATTACGGTCGATACAATTGACGAAATGATTGCGGACGCCGGATTCGTCATACGAGATCGCGGCATCGTCCGCAAAAGCCATTTCATTAGACAAGTGATCGTCTGCGAATAGCGCTCAATGTTATTCGAAGCCGTTATACGCTAGCCACGAAGCGCAGGCATCCGTCCACCCGCTAGTATGAAGCTCATCTTCAGCTAGACCTAGACCATGCTTGCCCTTCGCATACACATGCAGGTCGAACAAGACGCCATGTTTGCGCAGCGCGCCAGCCATCAGCAGGCTGTTCTCTACCGGTACGCCTGCATCGTCTGACGTATGCCATAGGAATGTCGGCGGGGTATCGGCCGTTACGTTCAGCTCCGCGCTATGACGCTCCTTCATGCCGTGATCGGAGCTTGCCGCCTCTCCTAATAGGTTCGACCTTGATCCGGTGTGCGTATATGGTTCGGTCATCGTAATGACAGGGTAACAGAGGACGAGCAGATCCGGCCTGCTGGACTGGCGTTCAATAGGGTCCACCGCCTTCGGATTGCCTGTGTCGTAATCCGTCCCTGCATTAGCCGTCAAGTGACCGCCCGCAGAGAAACCAAGCAAACCGATTCGATTCGGATCAACGCCGAAGCGCTTCGCGTCATATCGTACCGTTCTTATTGCGCGCTGAGCATCTAACAATGCGCAAGGGTATTGATACGGAGCTACCCGATAGCGCACAACGAACGCGGAGATGCCAAGTGTATTCAGCCACCTGGCTATAGGCTCGCCCTCATGATAAGCACGCATCCCGTAGCCTCCTCCCGGACAAATGACGACGGCAGGACGATTCTCTCCCTGAACCAAATACGTTGTAATGGCCGGACGATCCTCCTTCGTGTCCCCCAACGAATACGGCGCTCCATACGGCCATAACAACTGTTCTTCTTGCTCTTCCACTGCCAAGTCCCCCTCTTTCCCGACTGCTAGCTGTTATGAAAGGTTTAGAGCTTGAACTTGCCAAGCATGAGCTGCAGCTCTTCCGCCATGCTGGACAACGCCTCGGAGGAAGCAGTAATTTCCTCCATGGAAGCCAATTGCTCTTCTGCCGATGCTGATACATTCTGCGTGCCGGCCGCATTTCCTTCCGCAGCGTTCGATATTAACGAGATAGATTCCACCATTGTCGATGTGTCATTCGCTACTTGCTTCGCAGCTACTGAAACTTGACTGACCTGCTCGACGACGTTGCCTACCGCGAACTTAATATTTTCGAACAACGCTCCCGCCGAATCTATGATTTCAATCCCCGACTTCACTTCTTTCGTTGCATGGCCGATCGTCTGTTCCGTTACATGCATGCCGCTTTGCACCGATTGGATAATCGTCGTAATTCGTTCCGCCGCATCGTTTGATTGCTCCGCCAGTTTTCTAACCTCTTGCGCAACCACCGCGAAGCCACGTCCGCTCTCTCCTGCTCTTGAAGCTTCAATCGCAGCGTTAAGCGCCAGCATATTCGTTTGCTTCGCTATCGAGGTTATGAGCTCCACGATGCCTTGAATTTCCCTCGAGCTCTCGCCGACGTGCTGGAATTCAGTCGACAGCTGATCCACCGTCTCTGCAATCATCCCCATCTGTCCGATTGCTCCTTGAATCGCCTTCTCGCCTTCGGATGACACCTCATAGGTCGTCGTTGCTTCGTTCGCAACGTTGTTGCTCAGATCGGCAATATGGGTCACATGCTCCAATATGCCCGATGCAAGCCGATGATTCTGTTCAACGGAGACAACCTGCTGCTCCGTGCCGGACATAATCTGCTCGATTGAAGTAGCGATGTAGGAGGTGGCATCCGAAGTCTGTCTCGCGCTGGCCGACGTCTGCTCGGATGCTGCAGCCAGTTGGAAGGAGGCTTGGGTTACATCTGACAGCGCCCGATGCTGGGAGATCAGCATTTGATTGAAGCTTATGCTCGCTTGCGCGATCTCGTCCTTGCCCTTCGTCGTTAGGCGCTGGGTAAGGTCACCCGTAGCAGCCGCTTTTATAGCAACGTTCAGCTTGCGAATCGGACGAACGAGCAGCTGTGATAGGAAATAAGTAGCGGCGATGCCGATCACTACAAACAATAGCGACAGCCACATCGTGTTGTTCATCAGCTTCTGCACTCCGTCGTCCAATTCATCCAGCGGCGCGCTAACAAGCAGTACCCAGCTATTGAAGGTTTTCGTGTAATAGCCAATGTAGTCTTTGCCCTCATAACGGTACTCCAGCTTGCCTTGCTCGCCGCCGAGCGCCTTCTCATAGGCCTCCGTAACTTCCGGAATGCCGTAATCTTGAATGTGCGTCTTCATAATGTTGGCCGTATCCGGGTGAGCGACCGCAATGCCGCTGGCATCGAACATGGAAGCGTAACCCGTATCGCCGAATTGCTCCGCAGAGACGGCGCTAAGCAGATCGTCGATTGCAATCGACGAAGCGAGGAAGCCTGCCGGCTTGTCCTGAATCATGATCGGAGCGGCGATGACGATAGCGAGCTTGCTGTCGATCTTGTCGATCAGCGGATTCGATATCGCGATCTTCCCTTCGCGCAGCTCCTTTATGTATGGGCGCTCTGACAGGTCCACCTGCGCGCCCGCATGGGAAATGGAGGTTTTGCCTATCATGTCAGGCGAATACACCATCGATTTAAGCTCCGGAGTACTCGCTAATGCCGATTGAATGAACGCAAGCTCCTTCTGATTGTCTCCGTAATAGGATGCCGAGCTCTTGGCGAACGTTTCGAGCAATTTCATTTTCACTTGCAGAAAGTTTTCAATATCGTCCACGATAAGTCCCGAACGCAAAGCAATTTCTTTATCCGTCTGCTCGTTTATCAGCTTGGACGTTGCCAAGAAATTCGACAAACCTAGTGCTGCTAACATAATGATGAGCAATGATGAAATAAAAATAATAAGTTTGGACTTTAGGCTCCTCATAGATGCCACCGATCTTTCCGTAAATGATGTCAATTAAGCGTTACTGCTCAATTGCTACGGAATATATCGACAGAATTCTACAATATTTTTATTATTTTTTTTGTAAAGCTCATCTTGACGTCAACGCGCCAATACAACCAATCAGGGCGCCAAGCACAGCTCCCGCATACACTTCTCTTGGCTGATGCCCCAGACTTTCCTTCAAACGCTCGCTTCTGCGTGTATGATACACGCCGGGATGACCGCCTGCCAGCCGCTCTACATCCGCATCCAGATCATTCACTTGAATGGCAATCTCTCCGGCATGTCTGCGAATGTTCATCGCATCGTACATCACGACAATGCCTAGCATGGCGCTGATCGCAAATTCAGGCGTCTTCACGCCGTATTTCGTTGCCGTGTAAGCAGCCAGAGCGCTGACGCCGCTCGAATGCGAGCTTGGCATGCCTCCCGAGCCGATGATTTGGCGAAGATCCCATTCTCCGGTCGTCGCTTTATGCCAAGGCACCTTCAAGGCTTGCGCCGTACCCACCGCAATTAATGACGTCACTAATCCTCTATTTGTCATGTCATCATGCCCCCTTGTTGTCACTCCTTACTTCATTTTCAGCTTGCCCTGCCGATCTTCAAAACATGAATCGAACGATGTTCGCCGATGCGCGTCATCCGCTTGTTGGCGGTACTGCCGGTATTGCGCAAACGAAGAAGATGCCGCACAATAACGGACATTTCCAACCGTTAGCGGCACCATTTCGAGGTAAGAAAAACGTAACGGACATTTAGAACAGTTAGCGGGTAATTTGGAGTCCTAATACCCCGATTTCACCTGCTAAGCGCTGAAAATGTCCGTTCCATTGCAAATCCCCGAAAAATGCGCTCTAAGCGTCGAAAGTGTCCGGTAGACGGGGGCGAGCTGCCGTTACTTCATATAGATAAACCGCTCGCCAGGCGCGAACATGTGGAACTTCTGCGCCCGGTAATTCTGATATACGTAATCGACAAAGTAAGCCGGATTCTCATCATTGTGCGGGAAAAGGCCGTAATGCATCGGTATGAGTAGGTCTGCTTGAATCTGTACAGCAATTTCAACGGCCTCGCGATAGTTGCAGTTGCCGACGATACCTGCGGAACTGCGGACGAAGTCGCGCCCGTTAATCGGCAGCATCGCGATATCGATCTGCTTAGGTCTAAGCCACTCCACTAGCTCGGGGAAACCGACCGTATCTCCCGCGTGGTACAGCTGGATATCGCCGAAGCTGGCAACGAAGCCAAGAAACTTATGCTCGCCCGTTTCGTCCGTCTCGAATTGTTCATGCTTCGCGGCATGCGCCTCCAGCTTCAAGCCTTCCGCTAATTCAAGCGTCTGTCCATGCGAGATGCCGATAAGTTGCTCGTCGCGGAAGCCCCACTCCTTCATGAGCCCAAGATGCGCCTTCGGCACGATGAACTTCGTCGCTTGCGACTGTCCAATCGCTTGCAGCGTCTGTTTGTCCATATGATCCTCATGATGATGCGAGCATACGACATAGTCGACAAAACCGCACAGAGACGGCGCAAGCGGCGGTGCGAATGCGCGCGACCATGGCGGGCCGCTGCTCTCGAACACCCAATCGCTTAAGTAGGGATCGAATAGTATCGTGTGCTCCCCCCATTTCGCCAGGAAACCTTCCTGCCCCAATGCCCATAGCGCCAGCGCCTGATCCGTGAGCTTCGTCCTCTCGATCTGACTTAGCAGTTCATTCCCGCTTTTATACACGTTCATTTCAACGATCATCCTTTTTGTACTGGAATTTGAAGCCGCAGATCTTTTGTAAACCATAACCGATAACTGAGCAAGCTCAGAATGATGCTTGTCACCGCCGCCGAACTGGCGAAGGCGAATACGATTAGAATCTGGTAGCGCACCGCATCGACCGGGTCCGCCCCCGCGATAATCATGCCTGTCATCATGCCCGGAAGCTGAACGAGGCCGACAGTCTTCATCCCGTCAATCGTCGGAATCATACTCGATTTAACCGCCCGCTTCGTCACGCCGGCCATCGCCTGCTTCGCCGTTGCGCCTAGCGACAGCAGCACCTCGATCTCGCCTTTGGAGGCTTCCACCTCCTGCTTCATCTGATTGAGGAAGAGTCCCGCTACGACCATCGCATTGCCGATCGTCATCCCGCTGATTGGAATGATGTATTGCGCGGTTGCGTCGATAATGCCGAAGCCGATCAGCAGCCCCATCATGAGCAGCTCCGTCGTGCCGATCGCCGCAGCAACTCGCCATACAATCCGTCGCAGGCCTGTCCCTCTCTTAGCTGCATTCAAGCAAGCGATTGTAAGCATGAATATAACGATTAGTGCTATCAGCAGCATATTTTTCGTATGGAACACGTATTGCAGCACATACCCTACGAGCAGCAGCTGTACAGCTGACCGTATCGTGCCGATTGCAATGTCCCTTTCCAGGCCAAGCTTCTGCCATACCGATACCAGCATGGTGATCATAACGAACAGCAGCGTAAAGCTAAGCGCTAGGAATGACATCCGCTATTCCCCGCTTTCCGAAGCGCGAACATACTGGCGTCCTGCTTCTGTAGCCGGCTGCCGAAAAAAAGCGTCCGAGGCGCCTTGCTCCAGCAGCGTCCCCTCTGACATGAACCATACCGTGCGGCTGACTTGAAGCGCCTGCTCCAAGTCATGCGTCACCCATATAAGCGTCGTCCCCTCTTGGCGATGCCACTCGAGCAGCAGACCCTCCACTCGCTGCTTGCTCGCCTTGTCGAGCGAGGCCGTCACTTCATCGAGCAGCAGCACCTGCGGACGCAGCAGCAGCGAGCGGAGCAGCGAGACGCGCTGCTTCTCGCCGCCAGACAGCTCGGACGCTTTCTTCGCGGGATCGAGCCCGCCAAGTCCCAGTTGCTCCCGCAGACGATCAGCAAGCTGACGGTCATAGGACTTTGCATGAAGAAGGCTAGCCGTCCTTAAGTTATCCTCAATCGTTCCCGGCAGCATCACCGACTGCTGAGCTATGTAACACACATCCATCCGCCATTGCCGCGGATCTGTCTCCGCCTGCGACTTATGTTGGAAGCGGATCTCTCCGCCGTCCGGCGCATCCAATAAGGAAATAATGCGAAGCAGCGTACTCTTTCCTTGCCCGGATACCCCTAGCAGCGCAATGCTGTCCGGCTCAGCCACCTCGGCATTCACTTCTGTGAACAAAGGGGTTTTCTCTTCCCCATTCCGGTACTTCCTAATATCCATCAGTTGCAAAATCGGAACCACAGCATCCCTCCGTTCTGTCTTACCATTATAGCAACAACGGGAACGGCAGGGTCAAATGCTATGCCTTTATTGCTTTCGATGATAGAAGTAAGGACCGAGATCAGATTCATGGGTGTTCACGTACGTCCACTCGAAGCTGCTATCGACGACATATACATCTTGTTCGCGACGCAAGATGTCCGCCGTCAGCTTTGTCCCATCCGGTACAAACAACACTTGCTCTCGGCCTTGATAGAAGATGTAGCATTCCCGCTTCTCCAACTCGTGGAACGCCTTCTCCGCATCCTCATTCATTAAGCACGGCAGCTTCTCATAGCTGAATAAATGCCAGAGATATTGCTCCATATGAATCTCCATCCTCGCCGAAATATCCATTCCGCGAGCGAAGAGCCTTGCCCACTTGTCTCTCAGTTCCTGCCCCTTGCCCTTCTCCATCATCGTGATGATGCCATTATCTTCAAGGGTTACGATGAACTGCAAGGTATGCGATTCCATGAAAGAATCATGCTCCGCGAAAAGCAAGTGCTTGACCGTTTCTCTGACGGCATCGCTTGATTGCTCCAGCAGTTGACGAACTCTGCCAATCTGCCTCATAACGATCTCGGGGTTTATCCTCGCATCATCATTCAGAAAGCCTACAGGCAGCTCCTTCCGCTCCAACTCGGACGCCTCTCCGAAATATTCGAACAGCATGTGGAATGTCCCGCTTTGTATGCTCTCATCAACAACTTCTTCAATATGTTCCCTGCTGATCGTATCGACGATAATAAGCGGATTAGCCGCCCACATATACTTGCGATTACTCAAACTCAGCGTATCTTCGCGGATCGTCTGAATATTTTTGAGCGTGTAAAAATGGCACAGCCAGCGCGATGCATCAGGAAACGTCACGATGGCGCTAACGTTCGCGTCGTCGTCCCCCTCTGTCCAGCTCCATCCTTCACCATCGATATCAATATGTCTTTTGTTCGAAAACATGCCCGTCCTCCTCGCGCGTAACCTATATTTTCCGTTATCTATATTGAACGATTATAGCTCCTAAGTTGTTTCACAAATCTCGGGATAACCCGGCATAGAAATAGACGCATGCCATCTCTGACATGCGCCTACCTTTGTATATCGATATAAAAAACTGTGCTAGTGCTGCGCCGAAAGCAGTTGCTGATATACGCGGCCTCTCGACAACAGTTCGTCATGCGTGCCGGTCTCAGCTAACGAGCCTTCATCCATGACGAAAATAATATCCGCGTTCTCGATCGTCGACAGACGGTGCGCGATCATGATCGTCGTCAGCCCCTGCCTCCGCTCTTCGAGCGCCGTAAGCAGCTGCCGTTCCGTCTCCAGATCGAGCGCCGAAGTTGCTTCGTCGAGCACTAATATTTGCGGATCGCCGACGATCGCTCTCGCGATAGCGATCCTCTGGCGCTGGCCGCCGGACAGCTTGATGCCGCGCTCCCCGATATTCGTGTCGTAGCCTTCCGGCAGCGACAGGATGAAATCATGAATTTGAGCGATGCGGCAGGCTTCCTCAATCTCCGCCTCCGTAGCCACCGCTCGGCCAAGCATCAGGTTTTCTCTAATCGTATCGGAGAACATGTACGGGTCTTGGAATACGATCGCGACGTTGCGCGACCACTGCTCGCGGTTGTAGCGCTCCGCATCCTCGCCGTTCAGCAGCAGCTTGCCTGCCGTCGTATCATAGAATCGAATAAGAAGCTGTGCGATTGTCGACTTCCCGCCGCCGCTTGTGCCTACGAATGCAATCTTGCGTCCGATAGGCAGCTCCGCGCTGAAGCCTTGAATAACCTCGGGCAGGTCAGGCGAATATCGGAAGTTCGTCTGCTCGAACGACAGCGTCTCGATCTTGTTGTCCATCCCCTTCTCGCCAGGATCATGCTGTTCCAGCGATAAGATACGTTGCACGCGATCCACGTTCGCCATCTGCGAAGATAGATTCATGAAAAATTGAAAGAAATTATAGAACGCATCCGATAGCTGCGTGGAGAACTGGAACAGGATAACGAATGTGCCGACCGACATCTGGTTATCGATAAGCTGCAGACCTCCGTAGCCGAGTACAAGAAGTCCGATACCCCATTTCAGCGGATCGCTGTACCGCACTTGACGGTTGATGAGCTTGCCTTCCTCCATTACCCTGTCGAAGTACTCCGAGAACATTCTCATATATAGCTGCTCTTCCCACTTCAACCGGTGATAGGCAACGACCTCGCGCGTCGATGCAACGCCTTCCTCGATTTGGACGAGCAGCGCAGCCCGTTTCTCCGCTACTTGGCGAGCCGCTGCCTTAAGCTTCGGAGTGAAATAATAACCGATCAGTACATAGATGGCGCATAGCCCTACGATCATAAGCAGCAGCATCGGACTCGACAATCCGATAATCGTCATCAGAATGCATAGATTGATTGCTTCCTGAATGCCGCGCGGAATTTGCCAGCCGAGTACGCTAGCGCTTAGAAACAGATCCTGCGTGAAGGTATACACGTATTTGCCCGTACGCTCGCTTTGGAACTTCTTCACGGGCACGCGCTCGAGCCGCTTCAGCATGCGGCTGAGCAATAATCGACTCGCTTTGAACTCGTTCTTGATGAGCCTTCGGCTTGTTACGGTGAACATAAGCGCGTACACAGTGCCCGCCAGAGCGAACACAGCGATGACGATGGGCAGCAGCTCATACTTGCGCTCGCCAAAGACGTCGTCGATTAATATTTTTTGGATATAAACAAGCGTATAGTTGGATACCGATTCAATAGCGAGATAGAGCAGCGCAATCAGATACGCCCCGCGCAGCATGATGATATGGGATGTAATGAACTTAACGTACTTCTTCATGCGTCAGCCTCTCTTCCGTCAGCCCCGACTGTCCTGCTTCTAGCTGGTAGAGAAGCCCTCGTCGAGCGATCAGCTCATCGTAGCTGCCGGCTTCGGCAACCCGGCCCTCATGAATGACGACGATCGTGTCAAAATGCTTAACCGTCGACAACCGATGTGCGATCGCAATCGTTGTCCGGCCTTCCAGCACCTCATCGAGCGCCCGCTGCACCTCGGCCTCGCTCACGTTATCGAGCGAAGAAGTTGCCTCGTCGAGCAAAATAACAGCCGGCTGCTTCGCGAACATGCGCGCAATAGAGATGCGCTGCTTCTGCCCGCCGGACAGCTTCATGCCGCGTTCTCCGACGAGCGTGTCGTAACCCTCCGGCAGCTGCATGATGAAATCATGCGCGTAGGCGGCTTTCGCTGCGGCTATCACTTCCTCGTCTGACGCTTCCGGCTTGCCGAAGCGGATGTTCTCCTTGACCGATGAGCCGAACAGATAGGTCTCTTGGAACACATAGCCGACCGACTCTCGCAGCTGTCCAAGCGTCATTTGGTTAATTGGAACGCCGTCCAGCCTAATGATGCCGGAGGTTGGGTCGTAGAACCGACCGATCATTTTGAACATCGTCGTCTTGCCGTTACCGCTCGCACCGACGAAGGCGACCTTCTCGCCCGGCTTGATGCTGAGACTAAAGCCGTTAATGACGGGCGGCTGCTCCGGATATCCGAAGTACACGTCCTCGAACGTCAGGCCTCCTCGTACTTGCTCCAGCTCAATAGGCTCCTCGGGGTCGTCGATCTCGATTTTTTTATGCATGAATTCAAATAAGGGCACAGTCTGATGGATAACGAGCTTCTGTTCCGTCAGCATCGTCACGAGCATCGTGAGGCGGAACATCGTCGTCATATACAGCAAGGTGAAAGCGATAAAGCCTCCGAGCGTAATCCAGTTGTTCTTCAGCGAATAGTAGCCGAGGATGAACAGCGCGACAGCGCCCAGATAGAAGGTGAACCGCCGGAAGCTGCCGCGCCCGAAGCTGTACGTAGAAGCGAGCAAATAATAGTGCGACCAATTCTTATGCTTGCCGAGCGTGCGCTCATGGTACCAAGGCTGCGAACCGAAGGCTCTGAATTCCCGCATACCCGATATCGTCTCGTATATGGATTGGTTGTACTCGATTCTGGACTGGCCGCCCATTCGGCCATATTGGGAGGCTTTCCTCTCGAAGTAAGGCCCGAATAAGTAATAGAGGGCAAAGGTCGGAAGCATAATGACCGACAGCCACGGACTAATGGTCAGCAGCATCACGATCGCAACGGCGACGAACAACAGGTTGTCGATGACGCCGGGCAGGAAGTTACGGTATATTTTCTGAACGGAAGCGACCTCGGAGTTGAACATCGACAGCGTCTCGCCTGCGGGATGACGCTCGTAATGCGCGAAGCCAAGCTTGCGCAAATGCTTGAAGATCGCCGTCTGCATATCGCGCGAGGCGAGCTCGCCGATCGTTCTTTGCAGCAGGTTGCGATAGTTTTTGGCGATCAGCATAAGAAGATTGACAATTGTAAGCGCTGCAATAATAGTGAAAAATAAAGCCTTATCCTTGTTTATGACAACATGGTCAATCACGTATTGAATCATCTTCGGCGTCAGCGTCTCTGCGCTCACCGCCATAATGCCGCATACGGCCAGCCATGCAATCTGTTTTTTGAACGGCAACGCGAACTTGAGCGCCCATATATAGGAGCGCTTCGACAGCTCCATATTCGACTTGTGCTGCGCCTTGTCTGCTTGCCGCCGTTCTTTGATGCTCTCCGATGCTGTAGCACCGTTGTCTCGCATCGTTATCCCCCCTGACTAGTCCTGTCATGATGTGTTTTCTACACCCTAATTTTTGGTAACAGAAGTACATCTTAATTCCGCTGCCTAGCTTTGTCAATGTACAAAACAGCTATATAAATTGTTTACCGATTGCACAATTACGGCCGATTGTTCCCAGTTGTCAGAAGGAATCAACGTATAGATCGCGAATGGTGGATAATGACAAATAGGAGGCGATATTCTTGCGAATAAGAGAAGCTTCTATTGAAGACACCGCTGCTATTGCACAGGTTCATGTGGATAGCTGGAGAACGGCTTATCAAGGCATCATCTCTGATGCATACTTGGCTAATTTGGATGTGAAGGCGAGGGAGGCTGGCTGGATTCGTTTTTTCGAGCAGCCTAATCGGAGCAGCGTCATTTACGTGGCCGTAAATGACGCTGGTTCTATTGTCGGGTTCGTCAGCGGCGGAGCGCCGAGAAGTCCCGAATACGGCTATGAAGCTGAATTGTATTCGATCTATCTGCTAAGCAGCTACCAGGGCCAAGGCATCGGAGCAAGGTTAGCGGAGCAAATAGTCGACTATTTTCGCCGGATGGGCTATCACTCGTTCATGTTATGGGTGCTGGAGCAAAATAGCGCGGTCGACTTCTATAAGCGGCTGGGAGGGGAAGTGTTCGATCGCAAGGAGCTGCCGATTGGAGAAGAAACATTCATCGAGCTTGCGGTCGGCTGGAAGTCGCTTCGTCTTTTGAAGTGAATGATTTAGAGGTGCATGCTGTCCAATAATCGGAGGTTACTATGTCGGAAGAGAACAATCGGAACAATCGCTCGAAGAGAGAATCGGTATGGTCGCTGCTGAAGGATCGCACGTTCCGCAGTTTGCTCTCCATCGTTAAGACGTACAAATGGTATTATGTGTTCGCGGTGAGCTCTCAACTCCTATTGACGGCTGCGGCTCTGCTGTTCGCGGATACGAGCAGGAAGCTGTTCGACCAGGCTCCGGACATCGCTCGTGACTCGCTTATCGGCTTGCTCGCCACCTTCTCCATCATCGCTCTGCTGCAATTATTGCTGACCTTCATCAACAACTGGCTTCGCTCGGCACTGAATGAATCGGTTGTCTACGAAATGCGGCGCAACATCCTGAACCATCTGCAGCGTCTGCCACTAGCTTTCCATGAGAACAACCATAGCTCAAACTCCGTAAATGTTATGCATCACGAGCTCGAAATAGCCAAAAACTTCATTGTATACGATGTGCAAAAGCTGATTGCTTTGCCGATATCCTTCTTATTCGTAGGCATTTATTTGTTAACCGTCCATCCCATTCTCGGCATAATTGCAATAGCCATCGGCCCGCTGCAATTGCTGAGCAGCCTTGTGCTTAAATCTAAGTTCAAAGAGGCTGCGCAACTGCAAAACCGCGTAACGCGCGACGTCTTCTTCACCATTGGCGAAACGCTGCATGGCATTCGCGAAGTGAAGTCCAATCAAATGGAGGAACATGTAGACGGCCGAATGGCCGACATTCAGCGCAGAGGCGTCGCCTACAACGTTCTGTTGACCAATATTAGCACGATTCGTTCCATCGTCAAGGACTTGCCAAGTCAGGTCGGTTATTTGGCCGGCATCGGGGTTGGAGCTGCGCTTATGGCCTCGGGAGAGATCGGCGTCGGCGGACTCGTCGCCTTCATCACGCTGCTTGGGAAGGTTGCCGAGCCGTTCACCGTTATGGTGGATACGATCAACAATCTGCAGCAGTCATTGGCCGGAGCAAAACGGCTGTTCGAGGTGATGGAAATGCCGGAAGAGGACACGACTTCGGGTATAACGCTTGCGGCCGGCGCGCCAACTGTATCGTATCAACAGGTCGCCTTTCAGTATGTTGACGGGAGAGATACGCTCCATAATCTATCGTTCTCGATTCCTGCCGGCGGCTCTCTTGCACTGGTCGGGCCAAGCGGCGCCGGCAAGAGTACAATCGTCAAGCTGTTATATCGATTCTATGAGCCGAATGAAGGAACGATTTCGTTGAACGGCGAGCCGATCGGGGAATACTCCATCGCTTCTATCCGCTCGCGTATGGCGCTAGTGTCGCAAGATATCTTTTTGTTCGACGGCACGGTTATCGAGAATATCGAGATCGGCAAGCCGGGCGCTTCACGCGAGGAGATTATTAGAGCCGCCAAGCTGGCGCAAGCCTACGAGTTCATCGAGACGCTGCCAAGCGGCTTCGATTCAGAGATCGGCGAACGCGGCATTAAGCTGTCGCACGGCCAGAAGCAGCGCTTGTCGATTGCGCGTGCGATTCTTCGCGACGCATCGCTGCTCATCTTGGACGAGCCTACCTCGGCGCTAGACGTTGAGACAGAGGCGTCGTTCCAGCGCGATCTCGGCGAGTGGGCATCCCACTGCACGAAGATCATCATCGCGCACCGATTGTCCACGATTCGCGACGCTGATTATATCGTCTTCATCGAGCAAGGCGAAGTCGTGGAGAGCGGCACGGCAGAGCAGCTGCTAAGCCAGAACGGCCGCTTCCGCAGCTACTGGGACAAGCAAAGCGGGGAGAAGCTGGCTGCTGCTTCGATTTAGTCGTGGGGATGGAGGGCTGCTCCAATATCCTCATCCGTTAGGGACCCTAGCGACACTATTAGGCCACATTGCGCTCTTATTGAGTGGTTGCGGACCGAGGAGACCTTATGAGCTCCATTTCTAATCAATCTCAAGCTAATTGTCTCTGATGGAGTCCGCTGAGTCCGTAATGACGGAAACCGGAGGAGAAAGCCTCAATTAGGGTCACTAGGGTCCGCACTGCGCGGCGGAGACACTCTTGCAATTACAGCTCGGTCATCGCCTTAATGACCTTCGACTCCGGCTTCAGCAAGTCGTCGAAGCGAGCTGGCAGTTCAGCGAACGGGATGCGGTGCGTAATGTAGCTGTCCGCATCGATGCTGCCGCTCTGGACGGCGGCCTTAACGGCCGCGAAGTCTTCCGGCGTCGCGTTGCGGCTGCCCATGAGCGTAATCTCGCGCTTGTGGAAGTCCGGATCGTTGAACGTTAGATCCGCCTTCACGAGGCCGACATACACTAGCGTTCCGCCATGCGAGACAAAGTCGAACGAGGTTTGCATCGAACGCGCATTGCCGGTCGCATCGAACACAACGGTCGGATAATCGCCGTCCGTCAGCTCCGCCACTCGCGCTTTCGCATTTTCCAGGGCATTAACCGTTTCGTCTACTTTCGCCCACTGTCTGCAGAAGGCGAGACGCTCCTCCTGAATGTCCATCGCGATTACCTTCGCGCCTTGGTGCTTCGCGAATGCCATGACGCCAAGGCCGATTGGGCCTGAGCCTATGACAAGCGCCGTATCGCCCTCGCCAAGACCCGAGCGGCGCACCGCATGCGCGCCGATGCTTAGCGGCTCAAGCAGCGCCGCTTCATCCAGCGACAGCTCGTTCACGACGAGCAGATGCGATACGGGAACGGCGATACGCTCGCGCATGCCGCCATCGATATGGACGCCTAGCACCTTCATATCGGTACAACAGTTCGTTTTCCCTCTCCGGCATGCAACGCAATGGCCGCAATGCATATATGGAATGATGCTAACCTGATCGCCGACCTTCACACTGCCGCTCGAATCATCGACTTGCTCGACGATGCCGGACAGCTCATGTCCGAGCACACGCGGATACGTGAAGAACGGCTGATTACCCTTGTAAGCATGCAAATCCGTACCGCAAATGCCGATTCGGCGAATTCGAACGATAGCTTCTCCATGTCCAAGAGAGGGTTCATTATGCTCCGCTAATTCCAACTTATCTATTTGTTCACAGATGATCGCTTTCACCTTACTCCGCTCCTTTATAACGTAATGTCTGTCTTCGTACTACAAAATAACGCCGTCCTTGAAAATCGCGATTTCCTTAAATCCGTTGCGCTCATTATGCGTCTGCGATTCACCGGAGGATAAGCGGATTAGCTGCTCCCATAGCTCATCTGTCATCGACTCCATGCTCATATCCTCAAGCAGTCTGCCTGCATTGAAGTCGATCCAGTTCTTCTTCCGCTGCGCAAGCTCGCTGTTCGTCGCGATCTTCACCGTCGGCACCGGTCCGCCAAAAGGCGTGCCTCTGCCCGTCGTGAACAGAACGATGTGCGCCCCGCCGGCAGATAATGCCGTCACCGATACCAAGTCGTTACCGGGCGCTTCCAACAAATTAAGCCCAGTCTGCGTTACGCGCTTGCCGTAAGCAACGACGTCCGTCACCGTAGCATGTCCGCCCTTCTGCGTGCAGCCAAGCGACTTTTCTTCCAGCGTACTGATGCCGCCCGCTTTGTTGCCCGGCGACGGATTCTCATAAATCTCCTGGTTATGCTTCATAAAATAATGCTTGAAATCGTTAATCAAATGAACGATATCGCCGAATACTTGCTCATCCGCCGCGCGGTTCATCAGAATCGTCTCGGCGCCGAACATCTCCGGCACTTCCGTGAGAATAGCCGTGCCGCCGGCACCTATAAGCCGATCGGACACCGCCCCGACGAGAGGATTAGCCGTAATGCCGGACAGTCCGTCCGAGCCGCCGCACTTCAGGCCCAGCTTCAGCTTCGATACGGGAACAGGCTCACGCTTGAACTTCTCCGCATAGGCGACCAATTCATCGATCAGCTCCAGCGCTTCCTCGATCTCGTCCTCCGCCTCCTGCGACTTCAGGAACTTGATGCGCTCTGGACTATGCTCGCCGATCGCCGCCTTGAAGGAATCGATCTGATTGTTCTCGCAGCCAAGTCCGATGACGAGCACGCCCGCCGCATTCGGATGATTAACGAGCGAAGCCAGCAGCTTCTGCGTATGAACGAGATCGTCGCCAAGCTGAGAACAGCCGAACGGATGCGCGAAGTGGAATACGCCGTCAACGCTTCCGTCATAGATCGAGTTCGCTCTTCTCGCAACGATTTCGCACGTCTTATTAATGCAGCCTACCGTATTTATGATCCATATTTCATTGCGGATGCCAACCTCGCCATTGTCTCGCACATAACCTTGAAACGTCCGATCGGCATAGGAAGCTGCCGCTGACTCAACCTTCGCCGCTTCACGCGCCGCCGGCTCGTACGTGTAATCAAGAACCCCTTTGAGTCCCGTCCCCATATTGTGCGTATGCACCCAACTGCCCGGAGCAAGATCAGCTTTCGCCTTGCCGATGGAATAGCCGAACTTCAGGATGTCTCCACCCTCGCTTACCGGCTTCGTCAATATTTTGTGACCCTTCGGCACTTCTTCCGATACTTCAAGCAACACCGGCTTACCTTCACGATCCTCGAGAGTCAGCGTTTCTCCCTTGGCGAAAGGCTTAAGCGCAATAACGACATGATCGTCCTCATGCAGTCTGATCCAGCTGTTCATCGCTCATGCCTCCATTTCTGCAATAATTGCGGCAAGCGCCGTGGCGAGCTGAGGATGCGCAGCAGCCAAGTCCTGCCCCCATATATCGCGAAGTCCAAGCAAGCTTCCTACCGTCTGTTCCAGCGGCCAGCCCTCAGACTGCGCATCCGCCCATACCGCAGCAATGATAGCCAATTGACCTGCATCGTCACGAACCATATAGGGCTCGCCAGCAAACGTATTCCCTCTAAAACCATCGCTGACCCGCTCCACTTTGTAATAACGAAGCAAACCGGCGAAACCTTTCATAAGGCCATCCGGCAAAGGCTGCCCGCCCTCCGCATAGTACAGCAGAGTAGGCAGAAGCCTAACTTTGAATTTGCTAAGGCTATTCATGGCGATGTCGGCAAGCCGGTGGAAAATATACGGATTCAGAAACCGTTCATATACCGCATCCGCATATGCTGCAAGCTCTTCCGCGGCTATTGGCAGCGCCGGAATAATCTCTTTCTCTACGGTCGCGCGAACGAGCTTCCCAAGTGCGTCATGCTCCATCGCTTCTCTAACCTGAAGAATGCCATGCAGCAAGCCAAGCGGCGTCATCAACGTGTGTGCTCCGTTCAGGATGCGCACCTTCCGAAGCTGATACGGCTTCAGATCGTCGACCCAGTGGACGTTAAGTCCCGCCGCGCGAAGCGGCAGCAACCGTTCAAGCTCCGGCTCGGCTTCGATGGCCCAGAAGTGATACGGCTCAGCCGTCGTCAGCATCGGATCGGAGTAGCCCCATTCGTCGAACCACGCTTCCGCCTGCTCTGCATCGGGATAACCCGTCACAATGCGGTCTACAAGCGAGTTGAGAAATCGGTTATGTTCGCGAACCCATTGCTTGAACGCCTCTGGAAATCCCCAATCGTCGCTGTAGCGAAGCACGCAATCGCGCAGCTCGTCGCCGTTGCGCTCCAGCAGCTCACACGGCAAGCACACAAGACCGCGAGCCGGCTCTCCTTCAAAAGCAACATACCGCCGGTACAAAAACTGGGCCAGCTTGCCGGGATACGACTGAATCGGTTGCCCGTCAACAAGCGCTTCCGGCCTATAAGCAAGTCCTGCCTCCGTCGTATTCGATACGACGACCTCAAGATCCTCGCTTTCCGCCAGCGCCAGCCAAGCATCCCAATTCGAATACGGATCGAACACCTGTCCGAATACTTGAATCACTTCGGTGCGCGAGACGCGCTCGCGCCGCTCCAGTCCGCGGATGACCAGCGTATACAAGCCGTCCTGCGCTGCCAGCGCGTCGATCTTCGGCTTGCCACCGGGACGCGGCTGTGTCACCGCAACCGCCCCGTCGTATAACCCTTGCCTGCGGCATTCATGCAGCATCCAATCCACAAATCCGCGAAGGAAGTTACCCTCGCCGATCTGAAGCACTTTAATCTTGCTGCTCGCAAGCTGCTCGCTTGCCTCCGCCTGCTCTGTATGCAAAACCTTGCGGTTCATTATCGTTGTCATTATCTATCAAACTCCTTCGTATTTGGATACGAATCATGGTGGAACCGTAACTGCTTTCACCTCCATTATAAAAAACAATATCCGTGCATGAAATGTTCGGAAAGCGCTTATTTGTACTCTTTTTTGATATTTGTTACAATCTCATTGACTGTTTAACGACAACCACTTGGAGGTATCCATCCGAACCGATGAATCCCTATCGCAAGCAATTCGACGCCAGCACCGCCTTTCCGTTCGAATACGTCTACCGCGACTCCAAGAGCGCGCAGAACGAGCTGCCCGACCATCTGCACGACTGGCATGAGATCGTCTATATCTATAGCGGCAGCGGCACCTTCTTCATTGATCAGACGTTCGTCGCTGCCGAACCCGGCGATCTGCTGCTCATTCCCGGCAATACGATCCACCGTTCATTCCCCGAGCCTGCCGATCCGAAGCTGTCGACCGCCCTCTTCTTCAGCGGCACGCTCGTTCACGGCTCGACGCTCGGCGATACGTTCTCCTATATGCGCTGCTTCGAGCTTGCGAGGCGGCAGCGGCGCTATAAGCTGCCGACGACAGAAGCCGAGCGTGAACAGATCGAATCCTTTATCGAGAGCATTCATAGCGAGCATAAGGATAAGGCCCCCGGCTACAGGCACGCCTCGCTCATCCAGCTGCAGCAACTGCTGCTGCTTGTCAACCGAATGATGAGCGCAACCGAGCAATTCCAAGCGGCTTCCTCGATCGCGCCGCATTGGATGACGAGTATCCTCGCGTTTATCGACGAGAACTTGAGTGAGCCTCTCGGGCTGGCTCAGCTTGCCGCACGTGCCTCCGTTACTCCTTCACACTTCTCGCGTCTGTTCAAGAAATTGACCGGCCTTAACGTCACCGAGTACGTAACGACGAAGCGCATTATTCGCGCGAAAGAACTGCTCGCCGAGACCGACTCGCCTATCGCCGAGATCTCGCAGCTGTGCGGGTTCGAGAGCTTGCCCCATTTTCACCGCATGTTCAAGAAAATGACCGGCTTAACCCCCGCCCGTTACAAGAAAATCTAGCTGCTCTCCCATGCTATTATGACTCTAGTGACGGTGTTGGTTACTTGCCGTTACGGCACGTCCGCTTCCCACATATGCTGTAGTTCAACATCGATCCGTACGGCAAGGAGGTTGTACATGCTTCGTTCGAATGTGAAAACGTACAAATATCGCGTCGGCAAAAATAAATATCTCGTCATCAAAATCGAGCAATTGGCATCGGCCAAAGCGTTCGACGGCAACGTCCTTGCGAGCAACGCGCTTAATGTGAAAATCTTCAAGACGGAAAAGCCAAAGCGCCGCTAGTCACTCCCGCCTGACAGAGTAGAGTCATGAAGAGCATGCTCCGTAAGAAAGGGGGTGACCGCATGAAACCGAATAAACGCAAGAATTCGCGTCAAACGAATACGACAAAATGGTCGAACGGCACGACGAACGTTCATGTGAAGCAAGGCGCAAGCGCTACGATTAATCAAGGCGGCAACGCATTCGCCATAAACGCTTCGGAGATCGGCGTCGTTCGCATTCGTCCTGGAACACAAAGCGAGCCGACTCGCAGCTAATAAATACAAAAAGGACAGTCCTTAGTCCGCCTTAACGGCGGCTGACAAGGACTGTCCTTCTTGTTGTTGCTATTGTAATCCCCTCACGCTCCGAACAACCGCATGAGCACGATGCCGGCAAACGCCAGCACGATACCGATCAGCTCCGTTCGAGAGAAAACTTCCTTCACGACCAATCTCGTGTAAAGCAGCACGATCAGCACATTAAGCGCCGTCACTGCGGATACGAGTCCCGCCTTGCCCAAGTCGAAGGCGGTCACGATGAACATCATGCCAACGACGTTTGTGATACCGACCGCCATGCCAACGAGAAACGTCCTCCGCGGGCTCCAGACCTCGCCCTTCTTCTCGGAAGCCGCAGCTACGGCTATGATGGCGACCTCCTCCGCTTCACGCGCTGCGCTGCCTTGCTCACGCTGACGGTCGCGCAGCCACCAGATGCCGAAGCAGCTTGCCCCGGTGACGAACATATAGAACAGCGTCGGGAAAAGCTCCGCTTCGAGTAGAGTCGACCATTTGCCGGAGAGATCATTGCCTGCGAATAGCAGCATCGCAAGCAAGCCCCATTGGGCGCCCTGCAGGTTGCGCAGCGAAATATCGTTCGAATATCGAACAAGCAGGATGCCGCCAACGATAATGGCGAAGGCGATCAGTTGCATCGCGTGCAGCCGTTCATTCCATATCGCGAAGGCGGCGGCAACGACGATGACCGAAGGCAGCGCGGTCAATATCGCAACCAACGATGCCTTGCCAACCGCGAAGCCTTTGAACATGCTCGCATTCGCTCCGAACGAGAACAAGCCCATTTGAATGCCGACAAGCGCCGCCGCCGACCAATGGGACGAATAAAGCAGCGCGCATACGATGCTTATGACCGCCCCCATCGTGAAAGTGCCGCATAGCAGCAGGTTGCGGTTAAGCGGTTTTTGACTTGTATAATGATACAGGATGCCGCGCAAGCCGAAGCTGAATGCCGCAAGCACCGAATAAGTAAGCCACATGAGCTTGAATTGAACCCCTTCCCGAAATTCCCCTGTTGTCGTGTTCTATCATATCAGGCGTTAGCGAATTTGTCTGCTCTCTCAATTGGAATCGTTACATTCATACTGTATAATACTACCATTGATAGAATTACGAGTTTGACTCATTCACTAATTAAAGGGGATTCTTATGCCGGTAACGCAGACATCAAAAAAACCGCATCTGCCCGAGCTCGACATTGTCAGAGCAATCGGCATTATGGCGGTCGTTATGATCCACTCCACTTCGTCGGCTGTGAGCAGCTACGACCATTCTTCCTCCTTCTATCCGATCTATGTATTTCTCAACCTGTTCTCCAAATTTGCCGTACCCGTCTTTATCTTCCTAAGCGGCTTCGTACTGTTCTACAACTATTACGGGAAGCCATGGACGTTAAGATCGACCGGGCAATTTTACAAAAAACGCATAACGAAGCTGGCTATCCCGTTCATCCTCTTCTCCTTTATCTATTGGGCTTTCGTTAAGCTGGTCGGCCCGGGCTTCGTCGATCTGAAGACGTTTATCGGTTATTTCACCGATCCTATATTTTGGGACAAGCTTCTAATCGGCAAAACGTATACGCATCTTTATTTTATCGTCATCATCATTCAGTTCTATCTGCTTGCGCCTCTTATGCTAAGCGTCCTAAAGCGATTCCCCTGGCTTGGCAATCATATCGTCTGGATCGGGTTGCTCGTTCAGTGGGCGTTCATTTATAAGATTGTACCTATGTACCATTTGAAATATGCTGCTAGCTATTCGCTAACCTATATGTTTTATTTTGCAGCAGGGGCGTTTATCGGCATCCACTACTTAAAGCTGGCAAGCTGGATAAAGATTCAGAAGCAGCACGCCTCGGCGGGCAAAATAACAGCTTGGATCGCGCTCTGGACACTATTTCTAGGCAGCGGCGTCTATATGGTGATGAACGGCTATCATTTGAACCTGTATGGTCGTTTCCTTATTACGTCGAAGCAATTGGAAATCGTGAATGAGGTGCAATGCGTAACGGCAGGCCTTGTGCTCATCCAGCTCTCGCACTGGATCTACGACAGGTGGAATAAGGTGTTCGTTCGCGCACTCCTTCATATCGGTGCAACGTCCTTCGGCATCTACCTGCTCCATCCTATTGTTACTTACTTAGGTAGGCTCGTGCCGACTGGCGGAAGCTCTTTTTACTACCACCTTTGGACATCCATAGGATTCCTCATTGCCCTCATCCTTCCTTGGCTGATTGTTTCGCTTAGCGCGAAATGGAAGTGGCACTGGCTGCTGTTCGGTCCCCTTCCAACGAAAATGAAAACCGCATCTGGTAACCATGCACCTCCCGCAGCCTCAACAACCGCATAGGCTAAAAAAAAGAAGAGGCTGCTCGCAGAAGCGGCCTCTTCTCTATTGTTTGCCTTGAAAATAACAGGAGTTTGTACCTCTAATTCAGCAACTATTACCTGTTTGAGAACGATTTGCTCCCTTTTCTCCCGTTATTTCTCCCATATCCATGCTTGAGCGGCAAAATGGCCAATAATAAGGGGATAAATTCCAGTTATTAGATCCAAAGCTTCGTTTCTGCTGAAAATAACGGGAGGAAATCCAGTTATTTCACTGTGCGCTGCGTAGGCTTTGCTGCTTGCCAACGACCTCGCGATAACGGTCGATACACTTACGCTACGCCTGCACGATCACATACTTCGCGCGTACGGACGAGTTAACGGTCAGAGTCCCCGCCTCAATCGGCGTCGCAACGCTGTCCGCGGCGAATGATACCGCCTTGAACATCGGCATCGGCCCGCTAGCACGGGGCAACTGCTGCACTTCGAGCGGCACGCTCGAAATGACGACGCCGAGCGTCTGAGCCACTGTGATCGCTCGCTGGGCGGCATCTCTTACCGCATTCGATAGTGCTTGATGTTCGTAGAGCGCAGGCTGAGAGGTTGTCAGCCGAATGCTGGTCACGGAATTAGCTCCGCTTGTGACAGCAGTATCTACGACAGCTCCAGTCTGCGCCACCTGATCCACCGTTACTTGCAGCATATTAGTCACCTGATAGCCGCGGAACACCTGCTTCCCATCGACGAAATCATACATCGTATCGATTCGGTAATCCTGCGTCTGCAGTTTCTCGCGAGGGATGCCTAGTCCTAGCAGCGCTTCTATAACCTCAGTAGCAATCTTCGCATTTTCCGCTTGAACGCTCTGAAGCTCCGTTCCTTCCGTTACAACGCCAAGATCAATGATAGCCCGGTCGGCGGGCGCCGTAGCCGTTCCTTCACCAATTACCTCGATCGTCCCTGGATTTCTCTGCACGAATGCAGGTGCAACGCCTCCCATGGGCGTTCCTCCATATCCGTTCATATGCCAACTCCCTTCTACTTCCAAGCTAAATGCTGATTACTATGGCGACTATACACTCTAACGAATTGCTTCATATATATGTTTCACCCTCCTAGTCGTATACCGCGCGCACGGTACGCCTGTTCGAATAAAGTATTACATCTTTGACTTGGGAGAGGTGAACCATTGACTACCATTACTATCGGAGCGATCGGCGATTTGCTTATGAAGAACTCGATCATAGATTCTGCTAGGATCGGGCAAACGAACCGTTACGCATTCGGCCCTATATTCGCCGGCGTCGCTCCTCATCTGCGCAACAACGACTTGCTTATCGGCAACCTGGAGACGACATTCTCGGGCACGCCATGGTTCGGCAGCAATCCGAATCGGCTCGGCCGATACGAGCTTCGCAACAAACGAACCGGCAACCCGCTGTTCAATTGTCCCGATGAGCTTGCTTCCACACTGAAAAATACAGGCTTCCACGTCATGACGACGGCCAATAACCATTGCGCCGACGGCGGCATGTACGGGCTGAACCGGACTTTAGGCATTTTGGACAGCCTAGGCATTAAACATACGGGCACAGCAAGATCGTTAGAAGAATCCCGCAGACAGCTCATTATGCGCGTCAAAGGCATCGACATCGGCATTCTATCCTATACGTACGGGACGAATCGTATGCCGGTCTCACAGCCGCATAAAGTCAATCTCATCGAGCCGCGGCGAATCTCGGCAGACATCGACCGAATCAGGCGGAAGAGCGACTTTGTGATCGTCTGCCTTCATGTCGGAACAGAGTACCGCACCCGGCATAATGCCGAGCAGCGCCGCCTCGTCGCCTTATGCTTCAAGCATGGCGCGAACGCCGTATTAGGCGCTCACCCGCATGTGCTTCAACCCGTAGTGACACGCAAAGTGAGAGACAAATACGGCGTAGTCAAGACGAGAGTCGCAGCTTACTCCCTCGGCAACTTCCTCTCTCATAAGCTGCATAACCGGATAGATACGATTCGAGCGATGATCCTTAAGCTTACGATTACGAAGGATGCGAAGGGTTCGACCGACATCGTGAGGGTAGGCCGTATTCCAACGATTGCTAGATCCTTTAAGCTGAATGGTCAAAAAACGTTCAGACTCGTCACGGAGTCTCGCGGCCGCCGATAGTGCGCAGCGGCAAGCCCCGGCTCTTCAGTATTGCTAATAAGTAAACAACACCAACAGCCAGCATCATATCAAAGCATACGTTGAAGAGAAACAGATGTTTACCGAGATCGGCCTCACCGTCCCCCAGCAGCGGCACGGCCATGCCGAACAGACCAATAAGGCCAAGACATGCGAATATATCGATACGGGCGCGCTGCCTCGCCGTAGGGCGCCGCGTATATTCATAGGCGATACCGGCATAATAAATGAGATAGATCAAGCTAACAAACCATAGTTTATTCGGTACATAGTCATGCTTGAACTCACTCCACAAGCTGAACGTATACGCAATTGTGCCATATGGCTTTCCTTCGTCCTTATCATAGCTTCCCAGATAGTAGGGCCGGATGCTCATTCCGCTCTCTGCACCGCGCTCAAGCTTCTGAAGGAAACGGTCCGGGTGCTTCATATAGTAGAGCAGCACGTCTTTGTGACTCAGCTTGCTGTAAAAATACTCTGTCAGAATAGGGTCATTTTGCTTAATAGCCGTATCCGTCTGAAAATAATTCGTCCCTGCCAGCACTTTAAACGACTCCGGCAGTCCAAGCTCCTTAAGCGTACCCGCCGGGTCGGGCGAGTCCTTCAATATACCGTAGAAGACGGTCTGATACAGGTTAATATGTTTCAACCGCTGCGGCGCGGCTATATACATAACGGCCGTTGCGATCAGTAGGACGGATGAGCCGATTATAATCATTTTGCGCCACGGCTTGTCCTGGCGCAGCGACCAAAACCTGGCCGCTAACAGGATGAGCAGCAATCCGATTGGAGCATTTTGCAGCTTCGTGCAAATAAGGCAAAAACAAGCGATGAAGAACAACAGCAACAGCTTTCGCGTCGGTATATCACTTGTCGCAACCGCTAGCGCCAGCCCGAACGTCAGCAGTATGAAGATCAGCGTAACAGCTTCACCGAAAAATGAATTGAAATAAGCGATATATCCGATATCGAGGAAAATAATCGTCATTATAACCACGATAGCCGCATTCAGAAATAGCGAGCGCGTTTTGTTGTATTTCATCCATGTAACCAGCGCCGCGGCATATAGAAGACTGTACATAGATGATAAAACGCGGATATCAAAATAGGAGCTATTGATGATTCGACCTAAATATCCAGCAATCATGACAATAATTATCTGCGTCGAAACATAGCCGCTCCATAACGCTTTTTTATATGTATATTCCGTATGGGCGAAGCCAAAATAGGTTTCTTGGTACGATTCGTCGTCCGCATATCCGATGCCCCCTGCCCACATTATACGGGCGAAATCGCCGTTATCCGCGAGTCCGACGATCGGGCGCAGCATCAGAATGCCGCCAAGAATAAGTATTGCGGCCAACATGATGGCCCATTCGGTAGTAAATTTGAACTTGTTCAATAGAACCTCCCGATTTGATGAAATGAGAACATTATACTAGCATTCCCAATTCATGTATGGATGAAGCAGGGAAGTTTCAATTGTACACTTCACTTTAACAACTAATAGTTATATACTTATTATTAGTAAGTAATTGATTATGAAATTTCATTTGGAGGGTGCAGCGAAATGACGATACCATTGGATCAATCGATTTCACTCGGCGAGGTTAAGCTGCGAGTTAGCAATCTGGAGCGTTCGATCCGTTTCTATGAGGATATTGTAGGATTAAAGCTGCTTGTGCATAGCGATGATGGTCAATCGGCCATGCTTGGCGTAGCGAGCGAGAATGAAGAAGCCGCTAAAATATTGCTCGTGCTGGAAGAAATCCCGAACGCCGTCATTCCAAGAAGACGTTCGCATGCCGGGCTGTACCACTTCGCTCTCTTGCTTCCTGATCGCAAGTCGTTATCGCTCGTTGCCCGCCATCTAACTTCGGCAGGCATTCCCATAGGACAAGCCGATCATCTTGTGAGCGAAGCGCTATACATCTCCGATCCCGATCATCACGGCATTGAAATATACGCCGATCGCCCTCGCGAGGAGTGGCAGCGTGACGCCAAAGGCGATTATGTTATGGCTAACGCCCCGATTAACTGGGATAGCCTGCTAGCAGCTAGCCAAGGGGAAAATTGGAGCGGACTGCCGTTCGGAACGGTCATGGGCCATATCCATCTTCATGTCAGCGACCTCGGATCATCGCGTGCGTTTTATATCGATAAATTCGGCTTCGACATCGTCGGTGACTACAAGGAAACGATGCAGGCACTGTTCATATCCGCCGGCGGCTATCACCACCATATCGGGATGAACGTATGGGCTGGCGTCGGCGCTAGCTTGCCAGGGGCGGATTCCGTCGGATTAGACTACTATACGATTGTGTTCCCGAATGCGGAAGCACGCAAGCAGCTGCTTGAGCATCTGCGCAGCAACGGTATTACAGTTACAGAGAGAGGCGAAATCGCCATCGTTTATGATCCGACTGGCATCGAGATTCGCCTGCGTTATCGCAGGTAGACCAGCTGGAGTATTCTATGTCCTGCCCGCGCTTTGTCCGCGTATCGTACGGTATTGCTTCGGCGAAACGCCTTCCGCCGCCCGGAATACACGGATGAAATAGCTCGTCTGCGAAAAGCCCGTTCGGGCGGCAATTTCCGTTATCGGCAGCACGGTGGTGGCAAGCAATAGCTTCGCTGCAACGAGTCGGCATTCCGTCACGTAATGATTCGGCGTCTTGCCCATTACCTGTTGAAACAACCTCAGAAAGTGAAACGCGCTGTAACCCGATAGCGCCGCCATTCGCTCAAGCGTCCAGCCTTCTTCGCAGCGATGGCGGATTTGGTCGGCCGCGGCGCGGATCACATTTTGTTTCTCCAATCCAGCCGAGCCCTCGAGCCGCACCGAATGCTGAGCGAGCTCCACTAGTATTTCGTAGAGCAGCGCCGATAGACGCGGCTCATTCCTCGTTTCGAACGGACGGCATAACCCGTACATCTCCTCCGTCAGCTGCTTGAACCTCTCCTTGTTGGAGAAGGTGAAGAACCAGCTCCCGAAATCCTCTGCTTCCCTCAGATGAGGCAATTGAATCGTTGTGTCAAAATGAATCCACCGCACATCCCAAGTATCCTCGGGGATCGTCCCGTATTGCTGGTACGCGCCGCGTGGAAACAGAAAGCCGTCTCCCGCCTTCAGCAGCAGCTTCTCGCCACCCGTATTGTTCACTGCGTACCCGCTTCCACTAAAGATGAAATGCAGATTGTAATCCATCATTTGTCCTTGTTCTCTTCGCTCAGCATGCTGTGGATAGTCGTTGTACCTCCCGAGCGAATCCGGGTAGCACACATATTCAGAGAACGCAGGCTTCGGTAATACGTAATGCTCCAGCATCATTCGCCCCCCCATTGTCCAACTCCGCAATATTCTAATATCAATAGCAGTATATTATTATTTACGATTTTACATATCGTTTTTACAATGATTAATATACACTACTACCGCAATATAGTCACACTAGAGCGATATCCAAGGAGGAATTTTACATTGAATATAACGAATACTACCCCGCATGCCGATGCGCTTGAGGAGTTCAAGCTTGGCGTCTGCTATTACCCTGAGCATTGGAAAGAAGAGCTATGGGAGGACGACTTCCGCCGGATGCGCGAGCTCGGTTTCACGGTCATCCGAGTTGCCGAATTCGCTTGGTCGATATTCGAACCGCAAGAAGGCGTATTTGAATTTGGGCTATTCGATCGCGCGCTTGATCTAGCGCATAAGCATGGACTGAAAGTGATTCTCGGCACGCCGACTGCTACGCCGCCAGCTTGGCTGACACACCGTTACCCTGAGGTGCTTAACGCTACGGTAGAAGGCGTCGTCATGCAGCATGGCCTTCGCCGCCACTATAACTATAGCAGCCCGAAATACCGTGAGCTGTCCGCCATTATTACGCGGAAGATGGCCGAGCAATACAAGAATCATCCGGCTGTCATCGGCTGGCAGATCGACAACGAGTTCAACTGCGAGATCGGAGAGTTCTATGCGGAAGCGGATCATATTGCCTTCCGCGCATGGGTAAAGGCAAAGTATGAAACGCTGGACCGTCTGAATGAGGCATGGGGAACCGTGTTCTGGAGCCAGACATATTCGGACTGGGAACAAGTATTTCTTCCGCGAATCGGTCCGGGAGGCAAGCAGCCGAATCCGCATCTGGCGCTCGACGAGAAACGGTTTATTTCCGATAATACGATATCATTCGCGAAGGTTCAGGCCGATATTTTGCGTGAGCTAGCTCCGAATCATTGGGTAACGACGAACGGCTTGTTCGGACATCTTAATAATCACCAAATGACTGATGAGCTGCTCGATTTCTTCAGCTACGATTCTTATCCGCAATTCTCGACTATTTATTTTGATCCGAACGAGGTCAACCCGCTCGCCGACAGAGGCTGGAGTCAGTCGCTCGGCGCTGTTCGCTCGATCTCACCAAACTTCTGCATCATGGAGCAGCAGGCCGGTCCGGGCGGCTGGGTGAACAAGATGGATATGCCGTCCCCTAAGCCGGGACAAATGCGTCTATGGACATATCAATCGATCGCGCATGGCGCGAATATGGTGCTTTACTTCCGCTGGCGGACAGCGACGTTCGGCACTGAAATCTATTGGCATGGCCTTAACGATTACCACAACCAGCCGAATCGCCGCGTGCGCGAGGCCGGTCAGATCGGCGCAGAGCTCGCTGCTGCCGGCAACCGTATAGCCAGCACCCGCTACACGGCGAACATCGCTTTGGTTCGCGACTACGACAACGAGTGGGATGGCGAATACGATATTTGGCATGGGCCGTTCGCTTGGGCAAGCGGCAAAGCTTGGTTCAAAGCGCTGCAGTATCGCCATATTCCTAGCGATACGTTATTCATCCGCGCAGGGACAACGCTTGCCGATTTGCAGCGCTATAAGGTGCTCGTCTACCCGCATCCGACCATTATGCGCGACGAAACGGCTGCGTTGCTGGAGCAATACGTGCGAGAAGGCGGCATCGTCATCTTCGGCTGCCGTACCGGCTACAAGGACGAGCGCGGTCATTGCTACATGCGGCCATTCCCTGGCGCCGCAGCCGGGTTATGCGGTATTTCCGTAGAGGAGTTCACGATGGTTAAGGGAACTCGCGCACCTATGTCGATGACCTGGGAGCAGAAGTCTGCGAACGGGGAGTCGGTTGTGACTGGCGCAGACTCGTTCAACGATGTGCTTCTGCCTGAGGCTGATACGGTGGAGGTGCTTGCAAGGTATGCGAGCGATCATTATGCGGGCAAACCTGCCGTCACACGTAATCGCCTTGGTTCAGGCGAGGCATGGTACTATGGCGCGGTGTTCAACGATGCTTCCGCAGATCAAATCATCGATCTGCTAGGACTTGCAGCGCCGACGCAGGATTGGCTGCAGCTGCCTATGCAAGTCGAGCTTGCGGTGCGCGAGGACGAAAGCGGTCCGCTCCACTTCCTGCTCAACTATAGCGAGCAGCCGGCTGTTGTCACGATCGGCCAGCCGAAGACCGACCTGCTTACAGGACGGCAGCTTAGCGGCGAAGTAACGCTCGAAGGTTACGGCGTCGTCGTATTGAGCTAACTCGAGCAATAAGTAAACAAGAAGCCTCCAGTGCTGCTTAACTAGCAGCTGCCGGAGGCTTCTTCGCATCTTCGCATATTTTTGGCATTCAGTGGCACTCCCGAGCATAAGACGGACTTCCCATCCTATCTCCTCACAGTAACCTATGTTTGCGCGTCTAGGATGGATTTCTCATCCTATTCTGTCCGCAAGCTCGCTGTAACCTTCAACTTCGGCTCGCCAGCCGAGCATAAGCCGGACTTCCCATCCTATCTCCTCACAGTAACCTATGTTTGCACGACTAGGATGGATTTCTCATCCTATTCTGTCCGCCAGCCTCGCTATAACCTTCAACTTTGGCACGCCAGCCGAGCATAAGCAGGATTTCCCATCCTATCTCCTCACAGTAACCTATGTTTGCGCGTCTAGGATGGATTTCTCATCCTAGTCTGTCCGCAAGCTCGCTGTAACCTTCAACTTTGGCACGCCAGCCGAGGATAAGCCGGACTTCCCATCCTATCTCCTCACAGTAACCTATGTTTACGCGTCTAAGATGGATTTCTCATCCTAGTCTGTCCGCCAGCCTCGCTATAACCTTCAACTTTGGCACGCCAGCCGAGCATAAGCCGGATTTCCCATCCTATCTCCTCACAGTAACCTATGTTTGCGCGTCTAAGATGGATTTCTCATCCTATTCTGTCTGCCAGCTCGCTGTAACCTTCAACTTTGGCACGCCAGCCGAGGATAAGCCGGATTTCCCATCCTATCTCCTCACAGTAACCTATGTTTGCGCGTCTAGGATGGATTTTTCATCCTATTCTGTCCACCAGCCTCGCTATAACCTTCAACTTTGGCACGCCAGCCGAGGATAAGACGAACTTCCCATCCTAATCTCCTCACAGTAACCTATGTTTGTGCGTCTAAGATGGATTTCTCATCTCCTATTCTGTCCACCGCCGGCGACCTCTTATAGGCTAAGCCGCTCTCGAAGCGACGTGATGTGCGCAACATGATGTTTACCATGCCATGCGTACAATCCAACATTATAGTCAAGACGGATCGTCTTCTTCGATTCCGGATGAATGAACGAACGCTCGAAATCCGCTTCTTTCATCGCCTTCAACAGCACAACCCATCGCTTATGCAACGACTTTAGCATTGTAATGGAAACCTCAATGTCTAAGCTAAGGGAGTCCTCAAGCTCGGCCCACCGATCCTCGTAATAAGGTTTAATCGTCGGCTCGTCCTCCGTTAGCGCCAGCTTAAATCTCGTCAAACTGTTCATATGGCTATCTGCCAGATGATGCACGACTTGACGCACCGTCCAGCCTCCGTCGCGATAAGGCAAGTTCAATTGCTCTTCGGTCAAGCCTGCAACGGCTGCCGCTACTCTCACTGGCAGTGCCTCAATTTCGCTGATCCACTGCTCTCTCTGAGCTGCGGAGCATTCTCCTGTAAATTCAAATTTCCCAATCGGGTATCTAAGATCCATGTTGTGCCTCTCCTTTGATATGATGATTGCTCTCCAAGCGCATATACACGCTTCGCTCCTTGAATCCTAACGATGCCCAGAAACGCCGGCTCGTTTCGTTCCACTCCATCACTTCGATATCTATGATGCTCGTACTAAGCAGCTCCGTCAACTGCCGAAAGGCCGCCTTTCCATAGCCCCCTCTCCTGCAATGCCGACAGATAAAAAAATGCCGCAAGTACAAAGGCCCTCTCGCATGATCAACCAACGCATAACCTTTGACTTCGCCATTTTGCTCAAATAGATAAGCGGTATAAGAGGCATCAATCCATGCTCCCATTCTATCTTTCAGCTGGTTCTGATCCATCTTGTTATCATGCTTCTCGTCCTCGATGAGTTGCTTGTTCAACGCCGCCAGCAAATCCAGATCATCATCTAAACCAATTCGAATGCTTAGCCCCTCTATCAATCCAAATCACCCTTAAAATAAAATGTCCAAACCCGTCCCGAGCTTGCCGCTCTTCTTCTGGCGCAAAATATCCGGATCGTACACCTCAACATATCCGCAATCCAGACAGGAGACGAATAAATAATGGTTATGCTGGATATCCATCAGCTTGCTGAGCCCCGTTCCGGTCATCGCAACCTCCTTGATACTGCACTCCTCGAACTTGCACTTTACGCATGTAAAGCGGCTTATGATGTGATCCTCCACGCTGAGCTGCAGCTCTTCGTCGACTGAACCTTGTTGTCCGCCATCCATTACTTCGTCTACGATATCGTCAAAATCCGCATCCTGATCCTCATACAAACGTTGTCGGCACTTCGGGCAACGTTTGTTCACGATCTCGACTTCGTTATGACACCAAGGGCATTCGATCATAATGATTTGTTCTCCCTTCCTTAGTTTGTTATGATTGAAAAAAAGAATGCTGTCTTTCATTAGGAGGATCACAGGTGCAAAAGGTCAAAATATTTTCCGGTTCCTCTAACAAACCGTTAGCTGAACAATTGTGCAAAGAGCTGAACATTCCGCTTGGAGACGTCGCTATATCCCGCCAACAAAGCGGCGAAATTCATGTTTCCTACGGCGAGTCCATTCGGTCATGCGACGTGTTTATCGTCCAATCGCTATCCCATCCCGTAAATGAACATTTAATTGAAATGCTCATTATGGTCGACGCCGCCAAACGCGCATCCGCCAAAACGGTCAATATCGTTATGCCCTACTATGGCTATGCCCGGCAGGAACGTAAGTCTGCGCCTCGCGAACCGATTTCAGCCAAGCTCGTTGCAGATGTACTTACTACAGTCGGCGCGAATCGCATTATAACCGTCGATTTGCACGCTGATCCGATTCAAGGCTTTTTCGACATACCGGTCGATCATTTGACCGCGCTCGATTTAATCATTGACTATCTAACACGCAAAAAAATAACGAACCCGGTTGTCGTCTCTCCCGATGCCGGACGGGCTACTACCGCCGAGAAACTGGCAGGTCGCCTGAATTGTCCGTTTGCGATCATGATCAAAAACCGTCCTGCCCACAATCAGTCCGAGATTACGCATATTATCGGTGATGTCGAAGGCATGACGCCGATTATCATTGAAGATTTGATCGATACAGGCAGCACGATCGTCAATGTCGTCGAGGCGCTTAAGAAAAAAGGCGCTCACGATGCTTACATATGCGCGACCCATGGCGTGTTCTCAGACAACGCAATAGGAAAGCTGACGCATCCGAATATTCGCGAGGTCGTCATTACGGACACGATCGCCATTGACGAGAACCATTCCGATAAATTCATCGTGCTTCCGATGTCGCCGATTATCGCAACAGCGATTAAGATTATTACCGAAGGCGGATCGATAGCAACGTTGTTTAAATCGGGTTCGTAAATGTTCGGAATAAGCTGTCCCTAAGCAGATAAAATCTGCTATGGGGCAGTTTTTTTATACCTAGAATGTGGAAGGTTAAAAATTATTAATCGGACATTACCCCCTATATCCGCTATGATGATCGAAAGTTTAACGTAGAGGGGGCAACATGATGGAGAAAAAACGTTGTTTATTTTGCAGCGCTCTCGTATACGTTGCAACAGAGAGCGATTATGACATTTACAATGACTGCTATTGTGCGCCTGACGGCAATTACAGTCTTCATAGAGAAAGCTATGAGCTAATCCATGTCTTGTCGAATCCGATTAAGATGCATCTCTATACAAGTATATCCGGCTATATTCGTGAGATGACCGATTGCGGCGAGTCTGTATCACTGACATTCGAAGTCTTGGATTCGATTCGCAATAGCTCTGCCATACCGGTTTCCGTAGAGGAGAAGGGCGCACGCTTGCTCCAATATTTGTATAGGCATTCCGACAAAGCCGGAGATGCGGTTACAATCCATCCGCTAAGCCAACACTTTAATTTAACGTATTCGCCCACCATGCAAGAGCTTGTGTATATCATCGAGAAGCTAAGAGAAGAGCAGCTCATCGATCGGGAAGGCATGAGGTTCAAGCTGACTGAGAAAGGCTGGAGCGAGGCAGTGACGAGAGCCGCAGGCAGAAAGATGAAGCCTTGCTTCGTCCTGATCGCCGGCAGCCCGGATGAGTTTGCCGATTGGTCGGATAACTTATTGCCTAAGCTGGAGCAGTGCGGTTACTTAGTAAGGCTAGTCAATTATTCCGGTCACAGGCGCGCGGACCATCCTACGCCTCAGCAAATTGCGGAAAGCAAGCTCGTTATTGCTGACGTTAACGCCGATGCGCCTGAACTGTTTTTTGATGCGGGATATGCCGGCGGCAAAAAAATCAACGTCATATGGACGATTAACCACAGTCGCGTAGACACCAGTCAAATTGTCCATCATTCCCTAATTCGCCCAATCGTATGGGAAACGACGGATGAGTTAGGTGCGTTGTTGCAGCAAAGACTGAGCTGACGAGGCCTCGATGGGTAATCATCCTTTTAGGAAAAAAACCAACTCTACTGATCGGGTACAGCAGAGTTGGTTTTCTTTCTTATTTTTGTATTTTGAAGGTGAATTTCCAATCGGCGCTATTGCCCGAATATCTTCCTCTATTTTCCGTTACCGTTACCTTTAATGATTTGCTTATCGTTTTCGTTACGTTAGCCGCTTTGACGGACAACGTCGCAGTACCCGATTCAGGGATCTTATCCTGCTCCTCGGCGTACGCTTTAAGCTTGATGCTGTCTGTCGTTTTCAAGGTCAGCGTAACCGTGCTTCCTGTTTTGACTTCCTTGCCATTCACATACGCAGCCGCATACCACTCATTGCCTACATGGTTATTTTCAACTAACTCCATGCTCACTAACGTTACCTTTAACTTCACTGTTTTCGCTTCTGCCGACACCGGATGCACTAGAAGCATGGATATCAGAGACAAAACTGCGATACTTTTCAATAATTTAAACAATGAGAGTGCCTCCCTCATATATACAATTTTTAACTATAACCATTCTATCTAAATTGCAATAATCCTTTATCTCTATCTCTATCTCTATCTCTATCTCTATCTCTATCGTATTCAATCAACCAGCAATCGCGATATTCGCCTTCATGAAGCTCATGCTTCGGTAGCAGCTTTTTCTTAACGAAACCACACTTTTCATATACCTTAATTGCCCTTTCGTTCCAAGCCTGAGGGTCCATTACGATCCGAGCAGCACGGTGTTGATCAATGAGGTATTGAACCATATCCTTGATTAATCGCGAGCCAATCCCTCGATTCCAGTACGTCGGTTCTCCAATGAATTGATCCATCCCTAATATGTTGCCGCTGAATTCAACGTAGCCATATTCCTCTTTTTCTTCTTCATCAATCTCGTAAAACTGTATGTACCCAATCGCTGCCGATTCATATAGGATGACACATCGTGTGGCAGTATCCGCCTCATCGTAGAAATGCTGCTGAACGAGCGCCTGGTCATGCGGACGATCTCTCCCCTCGTAATACTCCAGTACAACAGGGTTAGAGAGCCACTTCTCCAGCAAGACCGCATCATTAGGCTCAAGCGTCCGGATGCTTAGCTCTTGATTTTGGAACAGAATCATTGTGTTTGCTCCTCACTGCAGTTGCTCTGTGTATGCTATCCACTTCTCTACGAAAAGATAGAACATGTCGCCGAAGTTCAAGCCCTCCGGCAACGAATCTACGAACTTCATTTCTTCTATTTCATAATTAGGCAAGCTTTCAAACTCTTTGATCTCCGCAGCGAACACCATGCCATAGCTGCCTCTCCATAAATAAATTCCGAACGGTGCTATATCAAATTGAATCGCTCCCGTTTCTTCGTACAGCTCCCGTCTTGCGGTATCCAATATCGCTTCTCCCGGCTCACGGTTTCCGCCCGGAATCTCCCAGCCGCCTCGTTTACGATTTTTGATAATCACGAATTGCCCATTGAATCGTGCGATTATAACAGCGAACTTCATGAGGCCCTGATCGATTTCATTCCATTCATGCCACCCGTTCATAGCCGCCAATCCCTCTTCTCAATTACCTTGTTTTATTTGAATACACCATGTGGCAAAACAGCGTGAACACCCTTAACGCCATTCACAATCTGCGTTATTCTAAGATCGATAACAGCACTGCCTAAAGCGATTGCTTCTACTCGGTTCAAGCCGTACAACTCTCCCATTAAGTCGAGCATGCCGTCCAATGCCTGTACAGTCGCTTCATTTAGGTCCTCATGGGATCCAAAAGTAATCCAACCTGACGGCGTATTCGCTCTCGGGTTTTTCAAGGTCTGGTTTTGTAATAATTCAACCGTGACATCAACCAGTTCCATAGGACATTCAATAGCTTGGCAGCTTACTTCGCCATCCCCCTGCCGGGCATGCCCATCTCCTATCGCAAGGTATGCTCCGTCAACCGGAATCGGCAAATATAAAGTGCTTCCCGCTACCAGCTCTTTGCAATCGAGATTTCCTCCGCAGAATCGAGGTGGCCAAGTCGAATGAATGTCCGCTTCATCAGGCGGCATGCCGATAACTCCCATGAAAGGCTTAAGCCCAACGGTATAGGCGTTGTCTCTGATTCGGCATGTGCCCTCCATCCTTTTATTATCCAGCTTCCAATCTAACGTTATTTCCTCATATTCGGTCAAGTGAAGCCTTTGATTTTGCCAATTCGGATACTGTCCAGCTGCGGTGAATCCATATGAGCCAGGAATGATGTCGTTGAACGTGATACCCAGCGTCATGCCCTTTCTCGCCTGCTCCACATAGATAGGACCTATCAACGCATGACCGCCGTCGAGCTTCTCTCTCCTTGAATAAGGTTTAAAACGGTCCTTATTGCTTGGGCCTTTCCCCCAGCCTGCATCCAGTGTCTCAAATCGCAAAGAATCTCCTGAAGCCACCGAAATAATCGGTGTTGCTTCTGTAGTAAAAGAACCGATCAGCGCAGCTTGTTCTAATTGGATGTGATGTTTGGCCATACAGTCGCCTCCAAATAATCAATGATTACTCTTCCAATATCTTACGGAGGTAAGAACGAATAATTGGCTTATCCGCAGGGTTAATCTCCATTGGAAGTGCCTGGGCAGGGAAAAACGCAAGTTCCTTCACCTCAGCCTCTTCCTTCCGAAGATCCCCCTCGTATTCTTTGCATAGGTACGCTGCCACCACATTGTATACTTCGTCGCCGTGAGGATACCGATAGTACTCTTCCATCGTTTCTCTGGGCTCAAGTGCGCCACCCGGCAGTCCCCATAAGCCGTTGTCCACACGGAGCTGCATAAGTACTCTCTCTTGCTCGTCTATGACTAGGACACATGCTCCGGCCATAATCAGCGGCCTTGTGCCAACAACTTTTCTAAGATCCATAATATAACCCAATTTGATATGCCCCCTTGAGCACCTTTGGCTGCTAACACCATACCAAAATGAATTCAATTGCACATTGTTTTCTTACACATGCCTAACCGTTCCAAATGAAATTTTCATATTGGGCGCATAGGTCAGCCATGACTCTTCATGAAACAGTTGCGAGAACGACAGCTCTGCCTCGTATTGCTCCTTGGCTTCTTCCTCTTTCAACCCTCTCGCTGTTAGGCTAGCGATGAGCGCCTGCAAATCACCAGGCTGTTGACCAATACCTTCATCTCTTAGCGACTGATACAGCTTATCCCTTGCTGCTGTTTCCATCTTTGGATTCAAGAAGTTGACTCTGTCGCTTATTCTGCACTCTACATCCGCTAATCCTAACTGACTCATAAGAATGGGCAGCTTCATCCCGATATTGCCGTCCTTGCCCGTTCGCCTCGCATCCGCCTCGAATAGTTGCTGCAATAGACCAAGACGAATAACATCCGATTGTTCCGCTCCTTCTAGCCTGTAATTCGACATGTTGCCAATCCAATGCGGCTCGAAGGCTATTACTTTCCCACTATCCTTTACACTCGCAATCATTTTCCTAACGATTTCCTGAGGGTCTGTCATATGCAGCAGAAAGGCATGACACCATGCTACGTCATACTTACGTTGCACTCCGACGTCCTCAATATCGCCTACAATAAATGTAGTTTGATAAGGCGACCCGTTAAATAGCTGCTCTGCACGCCGAATCAGTTCTTCGCCCTTGTCGATGCCCGTATAGGTAGAGCCTTCCGGCAGCATTGGAAGCAGCTTAAGTCCAAGATAACCGTAACCGCAACCGTAATCGACAATGTTGATCGGACGATTTATTTTCCAAACCTTCTCAACAAGAAAAGCAAGATAATCATCGTTGTAATACAGCCAGCGTGTCTGACTTAAATATTCAATTTGGTTATCCCAGTAGTAATCTGACATCGCTTCCACCTCTCTCGCCACACAATAGATCAGCTAACTAATCAACAGCCATCCATGCTTGCTTTTCCAATGTCATCTCCATGCCATTCCAATATTCGCCGTTTAACGCCTGATACAGCTTCCTCTTGGAATAGGTTTTGCGAAAGCCCACTTTCTCATAGCAGCGTATGGCTCGTACATTAATATGATACACATTAAGGAGTATCCGCTCGAGATCAAGCTCCTCAAATCCGATGCGCACTAATGCCTGAAGCACTTTTGTGCCTATGCCTAGACCTCTGTCTTGCTCCGAATGAATTAGGAATCTGCCAACTACCGCTTCCTTGCGGATGGAATCGATTCGACCAAGTTGAACAGACCCTATCATTCGCTGTGTCTCGCAATTAACGATTTTGTATATAAGTACGCCCGCTTCAATGGAGTGAATTCCCTTGCTATAGTGCTGTTCCATCTGTTCAATTGTTAACGGATAGGTATACGTGCTTCCCGCCCATAGGTACATGAAATCTCTATCCTGAGCGCTCACAGCATCCGCAATGATAGGCAACTCCGATCGATCAAGCGGCTGCAATCCGATCTTCATTCCCTCAGTCCTCCTCCCGCTTATCTCTAGCTACGAAAGTGATGCAATCAGTCGTCAGCTTAACAGGTATGCCGTTTCTATCAATATCGTAAACAAGAGTTCTGACATGTCTTCTCTGCACGTCCCAGCTTGCATATTGTACGTCCAACAATTGCAGCATACGCTCCGTGGATATGTTCACTTCAAACATCGGATCCAGCTCCGCATTGGTATAAAGCGCATGCTCTTGGATATTCGAGCCTATAATGATGCAATGGATACCGCCCTGCTTCGTCCCGCGGACCATTTCGCCTAACTTGTCTGCGAGTACCGCTTCCGAGCTTACATGTTCAAGAGCAGATACAGCTACTATGAAGTCATACTCAGAAGAAGCTATGTTGAAATGCTCAATATCAGACAACCTCGCGTCGATATACGACTCTACTCCGAATTGCTTGCTATTTTCCAGTAGACCAGCAATAGCGGATTCTAACAAGTCGACACATACGACCCTGCCTTGTCTCCCAACCAACGATTGAGCAATAGGAATGCTGTTCCGTCCAATCCCCGCACCTAGATCAAGCACGTTCAGTTGTTTATAATCCTTGAACTGTTCCAACACTTCAAGGACCGTCTGGACCGGTCTATGCAGCCATGAGCCCGGTTCGAATAATTTATGCTCTTCGTAGCAAGCATCATGGTACTTCTTCTCTTCGTCTCGTATTCTCTCGACTCTATTCACGGCCTCACCTCATGGTTAGTTTCATGCTGCCCCAAATCAAATATGGATTACAATTTCAAATCCAGTCTATCGTAATTCATTCTGAGATAATTGTACCCGGAGTATATGGTTAGCGTCACCGCAATGAGCATTAGAGCGATATCGATAGGAAAGTTTGTTAGAGAAATATAAGGGGAATTGTTAAGCATGACTGCAGCAATAGCAATAACTTGAAATACCATTTTGATCTTGCCATGCTTATCGGCTGCTAATGCGATGCCTTTGTGCGAAGCTGCTACTCGAATAGCTGTAATGATAACTTCTCTGCCGATAATAACCACAGCCATCCAGCTTGGCACCATTTGCAAATAAACAAGCATAATAAGCGCAACTGAAATCAGCAGCTTGTCAGCGAGCGGATCAAGCAGCTTGCCGAAATTAGTAACCATGCTGTACTTTCTCGCGATATAACCATCCAGCTTATCCGTTGCCGCCGTAAGCAAGAATAGGACTGCAGCATATATCATTCCCCATTCATTGAGATGGGCGAACAGCGGCATTTTATTTTCTAACCAAAGGGGGTATGGTTGTAAGACGATTATGAGCAGTGGGATAAGGAATATTCGTATTAGCGTGATTTTGTTAGCGAGATTCATAAGCATCCACCTTCTAATTCGGAATTGTTAGGAAGCTTCCGTACGCTGCTCCAGTATGTTCAGAATTTCGTCATTCCGCTTCACAATAAATCGCTTCCCAGCATGCTCTTCGGTCAAACTCAGCACCTGATGGATGCCTTCACGATCATAACCTCTATTCCATTCAAAAATCATTTGTAACAGATTTCTAAACGTTTGCTTATAATTCCATGACTCTATTCCGATTCTCATCTTCACGAACCGCCAAATGACCCGCGAATCGCGAGCCAACCTATTCGGTCTTAACACAAAAATGAAATCTGCTTGCTTGAACGTGTCTTGGCCCCACTTATAGTGAACGCCTTCCACGATCCACGACGCACCGCTCAAAACTTCAGTCAGCTTCGCATCTCTAACTTCTTCCGGATACTTCAAGGCGTCTTGGCTTCTATCCCACACGATATTATCCAGTTCACAATAAGGGATTCCATACTTCTGAGACAGCTGCTTTGCAATGAATGATTTCCCGCTGCCGCAAGAGCCAATGATACGTATTTTCAAGCAACCAGCTCCTAACATCATTTACACTTCAACAATTCCCTCAGTCTCATACGGATAATCGATTTGTTTCTTGATTATATGAACAGCCTCTCCGGAAACCAACAGTCCAACGATATACAAGGCGAGATCGATGGATGTGGATACACCACCGCCTGTAATCACATTACCGTCCTTTACGATCCTGGACTTGATGACTTCCTTGCAATATGGCTCGAGAAGCTCATATGCGCTTGGATTCGTCGTTGCTCTCTTTCCTTCTAGGAAACCAGCAGCACCAAGCAGCAACGCACCCGTGCAGACGGAAATGACGTGTTGTGCTCCCTGTGCTCCCTTCAGCCATGTAATGAATTCCTCGTCGAATCTAAGCTGGCGAGTCCCCATGCCGCCCGGCACGAATAACATGTCGTATTCAGAAAGATCAGGCTTGACCTTATTGACTTTAATAACAAGCCCCAGCTCGTCAGTAATCTCATCCTGCAGTCCGCAGAAATCCCATGTCGTCCCCTTCGCCTGCTCGAACAAATTTAATCGATAGATTACATCATAAAAACCTATGAGGTCCAGAAACGTAATGCCGTTGAACACAACCAAAGCGATTTTCATACAAAAGCCCCCCTTAATTGTTCCTCTTTACTTCTTCTCGTACAAGTTCGCGCTCCAGCCTTCGCTATCCAATCTTCTTACATACTTGAAGCCCAGATCTCGATAATATTGATTCAGCCTCGGATTCGCCGCCATGCAGTCCAGTCTAACGAGTGACTTGCCGCTTTGCCGTATTTGCTCCTCAGCCGAACGAATCAAACAACTGCCAATCCCTGACCCTTTATAATCTCGATTAACTGCAAATCTGTGAATATATCCCGCATCCGTGCTATCAAGCTCTTGCCAAATGTAAGGATCCGACCAAGTAATCACATAAGTCCCTACTGGAACACCGTTCAGCTCTGCCAAATACATATTCGAGCCATCGTTCATAAATTCAATGACCTGCTCAAGATGAAAATACTCCGGCCGCCACTGCTTAATCCCATTCGCCAGCAGCCAACGCGCAGAGGACTGCCATAGGTTTAGAATGGTCTCAGCATCCTCATGCATCGCCTCTCTAATAACAACATCAGTATCTACAATCAAATCCCCGTGCCTCCTGCCCTATCAGCTAAATGTCGTAAGTAATTGATCCAAACTTATTTGACTCAGTGAATCAACGCGCATATCATAACTTTCAAACTTCATAGCTTTGGTGACTTCATTGGGAGTAACGACGCAATATAGCCCCGCAGCCTTTGCCGCCCTAAGTCCGTTCAATGAATCCTCAATCGCAATCGCTTCCGTCGGCTCAATACCCAGCAATTCGATTGCCTTCAAATACAGTTCGGGACTAGGCTTCACCTGATTAACATGATCTCTGCCAACAACAAAGTCAAACTTATCGATCAGATCATATTTGTCCATATATTTATGAATCCATTCTAGGGATGAGCTCGAAGCAATTGCCGTACGAAGCCCCTTGTTCCTAGCGAGCGACAGGTAGTCTATAACTCCCTCGCGAAGTACCTGCTTATCCATGTGCTTCTTGTAGTACTCTTTGGACTTGGCCGTAATGTCGTCGCGATCAATCGGTGTATTCAAGCATTGACCGAGATACTCATACGGATCAAACTCTGCGAATGTAGTACCTATACATTTGCCCCATAGCTCCAAAGGAAGCTCTACCCCATAGCTGCCGTATACCTCTTGAAACGCAAAGTACCATGGTGTCTCGGTATCAATAATTGTGCCGTCAAAATCAAATATCAACGCTTTGATCATCGTCTCTCGTTCACCTCGCCATGAAGTTCAATTCAACAATGCTAGTCCCACCAGCTAAAAAGATCATTCGTCAACGATAGCTCATCAGCGTTTTCACAAAACTTCTCAAACTCCTTCTTGAGCCGCTTCGATACATATTGTTCCGACACAGCTAACGAATCAATTGATACTCTGTGATCATCCCGATTAGGACTCACAATGTAGCCGCTAGCCGTAACTTGAGGATGCAACATCATGAATTCGAATATTTCTGCTACCGAAGGCGAATTGTTTTGTCGGTCTTCAGGATTTAAAAAATTATTGATATAAAGCTGCTCAAGCATTTGGACATCTAGATTTTTGAAATACACAATATCGAATTTCGAATCGTTCCAGTTCATATCAATCCCTAGCATTTCATCCCTAGCCTCGTGATCATTATTGTACCTGTACGAAGACTGACCCTTCATTTTTTCTAAAGTCAAGGGTACTGGAGTAAACGGCTCACTCGGATCGAACTGCTCCGTGTGAAGGTCATATGTCGGAGGTAAATCAACGACAATCGGCTCTTTGGAATACTGCCTTCCGCATCCCTGGATAATGAGAGTACAACAAACGATTACACAAACAAATGCTAACTGTCTCAAAATAGACCTCCATGTCATCATTCAATTGTGCCTAGGAATAAATTGAAATCTGGGAAAATCTCATCCCAGCAATGTATCATAGACGACAGCGTATCTGCTTTAACCTGTTCGGTAATGCCCAATTCCGCAAAATTCCAGTAACATGCGTTCATAAAGATCTGTTGCCAATGCTCTCTTATAAGCAGCTTACTATCATTCATGTTGATACTCATCTTATCTTTCAAATATATAAATTGCTCAACTAACGATTTATTATCGAGCGTGTTCCCTTCCTGCTCGAGTCCCATATAGTCATTTCCATAGAACACGTCAACAAGTTGGATGCGCCCTAAAATGTTTTGGTTAAGCTCTTCCACCTGCTCCGATGGAATCCATAGTTCATTATGCATGCCCGCTCCAACCACTTGTTCTTCAAACTGATCAATGAATGGACTCGCAACTTTAAACTCTGTCACGAACCCCACATACCCTGAAAATTTATCCTTTGTGTTCCAGGATCGAGCGATTTGATCAGCGTAGGGCTTATTCAAGACCGGATAGAAAATAGGCTGCTCTGGCAGCCGTGGCGGAAAACCTTTCAAATCTCCATCTAACATTAATTTCATCTCGTATAATCCTACTGGTCGATATAACGTTCTCATTTGCTTCACTCACCTTAACCTATGTCTCTTCTATAAGCTTCAGTTGCGGCCAAGTCTTAAGCCATCCCTTGCTCGCAACTCTTTGGTAGAAATAATCCTTATCGTGAAAATACGGACTTTTTCTTATTGCTAGATTGAATAAGTCACCCAGCCCATGCGGTGAAATAATCTCGATCTGATCGTCGGCATTCAGATAGATTCCTAGAACCGTAACCGTCTCGGGCCATCTTTTCATGGCATCCTCTACTGAATGGTACGGCTCTGCTAGATTGCGGAGATGCATTCTAGCTTGGTTTTTCACCGACCAATTGTAATGTGGATAGCTATCGATTAAGATGGATTCCCATCTCTTCTCCGTTTGTTCCTCAATATCATTAGGATCATAGTAAACAATATCAACATCGTTTAATGGAGTTGATTGCTCATAGCCATGCATGTGATCCCACACATAATTACGTACATACCCGGCTGATATGCACCAACTAGGTAGCTCCAATTGTTGAACGATACGCAGATCTCTGAGTAGGTTTTCTTTCGTCAGCAGGATCTGAATCAACTTATCTTTTTGCAAGACGATCAACTCCAGCTCTTATTAAACAGCCTTTCTTTCTCTATACCGCCAAAGGAATATACCCAACATAATAACTACAGCTATTATGGAAGAAAAACCACTTAGAATAATTCCTCCTAAAGGCAGCGTTTCTATGGACCAGCCTATCCCCGCTGTAAAACAAAAGGTCAGCCACAATACGATACCTACAGTATAAAAGATAATAATAAATATAATTCCAGAGGCTATACTCATTCCTTTGCCGCCGTATTTGATATAAAGCATGGAGATCATTTTATAACCAAACAACCAAGGAAGTATTAGGTACAACAAATATATCCACAAACCATATGTTGCAATATCCAACTTAGCCAGCACCCCTAGATATGCTTATTTCTTTCTAGCGATTACGAAAGCTCTTTCTGACTTTTCGAAACCGATTCGAGGATAGAAATCTACCGCCCCTGGCGCGGAAAGCAATACAAGCGAGGTCTCATCACCTAAAACATCTTGCAGTTTTTGAACTAAAGCCTTACCGATTCCTTGATGTTGATAGTTCAGATCTACGGCTAGATCGGACAAGTAGCAGCAATAAGAGTAATCCGTCAGTGCTCGCGCAATTCCAATCAGCTTGTCATTGTCCCATGCGCTAATCGTAATATCGGCGTTGTCTATCATCCTTTGGATTCGTTCCAGGTCCTCATGCGGTCTCTTAATCCCTGATGCTTTAAATACTTCTGCAACCTCCGAAGCCTGAAGCGGCTTGTTTACTAAATAAGTAATCAATGCTGCCATCCCCTTTTCTAATTATGCTAATCGTTTTCTAACTCTATATAGTCAACCGTGTTGTTAAGTATAATTTCGTTCATCTTAGCAATCGCTTTTGGAGCAGCCGAATTATATTCGACGTACAACTCCTCCACGCTTTGGAACAAGACCTTGTCTTCCTCTACATCAGTCGGAGAGACCATGCGTCCTTGCTCACCAGTCTTGTTCATATTTTTAATTAGATGCTCTATACGCTCGAGTAATCCCGCTAGGTCATCATTGTTGAAATACCGCAATCCATTCTTAAGTCCGTCCCAAGATCTCAGTTCAATCATAGAGTAAGCCGTGAACCAATAAAATTCCGCAACGGAATGAACATGGTTATGAAACGCGTAAAACAAAAATAGCGCACGCTGGCCCTCGTTCAACTCGTTATACACTGCTGCTTTAGTAGCCAAATCCTTTGCCCGAACAGAGAGCAGCATCGGTTCAATACACTTCCAACTGAGCTGTGGCGACTCAAGATCCGCTTTCGTTAATGTAGCTTTCAAGGCATCCCATCCTCCTAGAACCGCATCCAATATCGCCCTTTTCAGATAAATAAAAACAGCCCTCAAATGGAATTGTAACCCATTCAAAGGCGAATATCATTAACAATTATTCCGCTAATCAACTTTCCAAGATTGTGCGATTTGAATCAATTGTTCTCTTGCCTGCTGTTCATTGCCACCTATCACTTGTCCCTCCAGGTAATAGGTTCTCATCATATCCGGCTTGCCCTGAATCGGCTTCTGGATGTAGATCCAATACATGACTACGTCCGGGACAGGATTGACGGCCGATCCGCCATGTACGAATCGAATCATTGTAGCCTCCCCTGTTGGCAAGCTGATCGATTCCGTGGCTGTTATCTCCGAATGATTAGGTATGCTAACATAATCTCCAGGACCATCCTGTTGGCCGACGCTTAGTTTGAGATTGTTCCAAACAATTGGCTCATCCTGTTCGGACAACGTAAGGTGCACGACATTGTTGGCCGATTCGTTAGCATCTGGTTTATTAAACAATGCCGCAATGACCAAAATCAAAATGATAAGCAAAACAATTAAATAAGTTGTTAGATTATTTTTCCTTTTATGCATAATAGCCGCCCTTCTGTAGGTACTCGCCAGTAGCCATGTAATGCTTAAAAATTAATCTCCTAACACTTTCTAACCACCAAATCACACTTTTTGAACATCCCATAGTCGTGTGACTGTTTTTAATTCCAATCCTTCAAACTCTAGCTTGTACACATCGGGTTTGTCGGTTCGCGTCCAGAACTCAAATCCATAATACGGGTCAAAATATCCCATCATCAGCGTCATCACGTTACCGTGAGTTCCAATCGCAATTTTGCTGCCGTTATGTTGTTCCAAAAGGGGCTTCAGTACTGCAACAGCTCTGTTCTGACATATCAAATTCGATTCTCCGCCAGGCAGCGCATAACTTGGATCTTCGAACATTCGCCGTACTGCCGGCACGAATTCCTCATCCAAAATCTTATAATCATCGTCTGCGAAACGCCGCTCTCTCAAATCTTCAATCTCGATAATATCCAAATTAAGTTTATGAGCTAATCCTTCGACCGTGAGACTGGCCCTGGCATACGGACTGGACAAGATTAGGCTGATTCCTTCATTAAATAACAACTTTGAAGCTTGCTCGGCTTTCCTCTTTCCCTCAACCGAAAGCCCTCGCGTCCGTTCGCTGCCTTCCGCATAAGGCGATTCAGCATGTCTGACCATATAGATAGTCGTAGTCATGTGCATGTCTCCCTCTCAAACTCTTGCATTGGGCCTTTATTGTCTTTTCTTCTTGTCTCCACATAGTTATCGCCGACGTACTCTTTAAGCGTCTTTCTCCAAAACTGCTGCGCAGGCAAGTTCCAATCGAATTGACTAACTCGCCATTTACCTAAGTAACGATTAAATACTTTAATAGCCGCATCCTTGCCTATTTTCTTATTTCGGTATTTCCGCAAAACAAAAAAATGATTGAAATAATTGATTTCTTCCTCCGGAATTATTCTAACCACGGCGAAACCTGCAATTTTCCCATCATATCTAATAAAATATAAGTCCATGTTGCTATCTTCAAACCAATTTCTCGAATCAAAGTCCATCACGAACATACCGTTCTCATGGATGTCGCTGCCGCTTAACTCGGACAAATCATAAGCAGCCAATTCGACGAGCTTATTAAGCGCAGTCACGCCATCTTCCCCGATCATTTCTAATGAAACATCCATAAGAGCACTCCTAAACGTATCTTCATATTTGTTTTATCCGAAAAATGCGCTTGGATATATTAACTCTCCTTTAATTCTCTTCAATGCATTCTCCTGCAGCTCGCATACCATGAAAACATCATCTGAAACTTCAAACTGCTTTAACTCTAAGCCATATGACCGAGCTGGTTGAAATCCAAACTTGGGGTAGTATGTCGGATGCCCGATCAACAGTACAATGGCATAGCCGAGCTCTTTGCCTCGCTGCAGCGCTTCATGTATTAATTGTTTTCCTACACCTTGCTTCTGGTGATTAGGATCGACAGCTACTGGCGCAAGAGCAAGTACTTCGTAATGCTGCTCTCCGTCAACAACATCAGCCTTACTGAGCAGAATATGTCCAATGATAACCCCATCTTCTTCAGCAACGATCGAGAGCTCCGGTACAAAATAAGAAGTTTCTCTTATACGTTCCACCAATTTCGCTTCGTCTTCCCGATTGCCAAAAGCAGCAAAATTAACTTGATGCACCTGAGCATAGTCAGCCTGATTTTCCGTTCGAATCCTCATAGTCATAGGACACCTCACTAACTTAAATTCTCTAGCAAGCTTTCATCTAAGTACTGGCTGTTCTGCAAAATGCTCCTCACCCTTGCAATCGTATCCTTCCCTCTAGGAAGATCGGCAATCCGATTAAGCAACACCCACCGGAGGCAAGCAATGGCCTCTAATAGCTCCAGCTCTTCTTTGGTGTAATGACTTTCAGCAAGACAGGCCGATTGAAAGACTGAGCCATACCTCTCCCCAACATAAATCCTTATTAAAACAGTGGACCACCCCATATCGTATCTTGGGTCGCCGAGTTGGCCATTGGTCCAATCAATAATCGTATATTTACCATCAATCTCGAGTATATTGCCTAAGTTATAATCACCGTGAATGATGTTATTCTGTTTGATGTCACTGTTTTCTAAGAGCTTAAGCAGTACATCCTTAATATCCATATGTTCTTCTATCGACGGGTAGAAATAGCCGACAAAGTCATGCTTCTGAAGTATCGATGAATCCAGCTTTTCTAAAGGATATCTATGTATGCCGGTTAATATTTTGACAAGTTTTTTGATAGAAGATTGATTTACTTTCCTAACGGGAATCCCATCATAACTCGTCAATAATACCTGATTCATCTCTTTATCGATGCCCCAGCCAATAGGTTGCGAGACAGACAATCCTTGATTATGCAGTGCCTCTAACAACCTATACTGATTACCTACATTTGGCTTCGAGGATCGATTCCATACCTTAAGGACATAGCTAGACTCATTCGAACAAATCTTTGTTACTTCTGCTTCAAGACCAGCATCCAACGGTACGAAAGTAATCGAGCTGCTATCGTCTAACAGTGAATCCACAACCTCGCTCTTTTCCATCCAATCCACGTTTCTTAATCGGTTATGCATTGGCTTCACTACCTTTCACATCAGTTCTCCGCTATGAACGACTCCGAACATACCCGTCATGCCGTCATGCTTATTGATCCCGAATTTATTGTAAAACGACTCTTTCCCGCTAGCCGCAAACAAGCCAACAAATGATTTATCTGGTGCATTTTCCTTGAGAAACTGTTGGATAGCAGCCATTATTTTATTACCGATACCCTTGCCCTGATGCTCAGGTTTGACAGCTATATCTTGAATGTAGAAGTAGATTTTGCCGTCTCCCACTACTCTCCCCATCCCAACGATCTCATCCTCATATTGAATGACAACACCGAATAAAGATTGCTTTAATGAGTCGTCTGCCACATCAAAGTTCATGTACTCTTCCCAGCCAACCGAAACACATAGCGCTTTATATTCTGCCAATGTAGGTATTCTGTTTAATGTAATGTACTCGTTGCTCATTCCATTCACCCTCTAATTTCCGTTAATATTGTTTTCTGCCTTCACCATGAGATGAATGACTAAGAACCGAATTCATTTTTTAGAATGGAGAACAAATACGAATCATGAAACCTTCCTTTGAACCACAGATGTTCTCTTAAATGACCTTCTTGCTTCATACCTAATCTCTTCATTACATTCGCGGAAGGACTATTTCCAGGGCGGCAAGTTGCATATATCCGATGAACATGAAAGGTTTCAAATCCTAGCTTCAATATCGCATGCGCCGCTTCTGTCGCATACCCTTTTCCCCAATAATCCGGGTTAAAGCTATAGCCGACTTCAGCGTTATGATCCGCCACATAAATACCGCAGCCGCCTATGAGAAGGTTAGTATCTCTTAGAACAACAGCGAATTCATAGTCGGTTCTGACCTCTGCTTGTTGCTTGCATATTTGCTCCTCTACGTATCGTTTAGTGTCCTCTTCTGTATTCGGTCCCCAAATAGTATACTGCGTAACCTCTTCTTTGGACGCGTATTCGTGCACTTGCTTCCAATCCTCATATACGAAATCACGAAGTATTAGTCTTTCTGTTTCGATGTGCATACCCTGTCCCCCTTTCATTAGCTCTACTTAGTAGCCGTTGCTTCCAGCCATTTGGCGACCGTTTCTACAAGTTCTGCTCTTTGGGACTCAACATCATTCATACTTGTTAATTTAATTATGGCTCTGTCGGCAGTTGCCCACTCTAGCAGCCTAGACGTATCCTCTAATTGAGACTTAATGTCTATACGCTGTTGTACCTTAGCCCTTGTATGCAAAACAAGCCGAATAAAACCTTTTCCCTGAAGGTTAAAGGTGATTCGATCGTCATTATTGAAACAAAAACTAGGCGCATTCCATTTGATTTGTTCTGTAATTTGGTCATCCACACCTAGAATCAATGCGCGAACTTCCTCAATGACATCCTTCATAGGATGCTCGAGCGCATTCATAAACTCAGCTACTTTCTCCTGACCAGAACGTTTATTAGCAGCCATTATTGTTCATCCTTCCTTGACTTAGCTTGCATGATTTCGATGTAAGGACTGATTAACCTTGCCAATTAGCAAAGTAGCTATTGCTCTAATTAGATACCCCGCATAGAAACCAGATGTATTAAGAATTAAATCATCGATATCAAACGATCTTCTCATGATGAATCCCGACATGCTCAATATAGCTTGAACGACTTCTATACTTAGAGAAACGGAAAATCCTAGCCCTATATTTCTCATTGACCCTTTTGAATGAATGAGGAGTGCAAGCGGTAAGAGAATCACAAAGTTACCAAATACATTTCTAACTCCAACAAGAAAATAAGGATGATTTAACGATCCAAGGATACTATCAAAGGGCTTAAAATTATAAGCAATATCAGACCAACCTACCGGAGTTTGACCTGTGATGGGCGGCCACATCGTTAGATTTATAATGACAACAACATACGCTGTAATGGCTATAAATCTAATATGAGTTAATAGTCTGTTTTTCATGAGTACGTTGAAAACGATCAAAATTGGGATCTGTATTATGAAAGCCGTTGTGAATATGGAGAACAAATCTATTGCTTGTCTTATGAAGGGGCCTCGCTCATTCTAGATTGTATCCATCTAAATATTTATTCATTAGTTCATTTGAAATATTCAATGCATCACTTCTGTTGGCGGCGGGAACAGCAATCATTAGACCATTCTCTCCACTCCATTGACCTTGATCGCCCTGTTGTTTATCAAGAACAGCAATAGCTGCTCTACTAAAATCACGGTTAATGTATATTTGACCTACCATATAGATGTAAGGCATAGCGTCTTTATTATATGGATAGGCTAATACACCATTACGTCCTTTATAAAAATTTATAACTATTTCCCTTTGGTTCTCCGGAACAGGCAATTCCTCGCCCTCGATGTCCACTGTCCCTTTAAACGTTCTGTTCCCAGAAAAGCTTCTATACATTTTACCCATTATATGAATCGTAACGGGCTGTTCCAATGCATCCGATTGATTTCCTAATTGATATTTGATCCCTTGGGCATTTAAATCAACCTCTTTAGGGTAAAACACATATACCAAATAGACGATTAAGCTGATTCCAATAATGACAGCGAGTGCCAATAAGATCTTCTTCATTATTCACCTCACTAGGACTTATACAAAGTTGAGCCGTTATTGTGACTCTTCAATGATACTAGTTCTGGCCTCATGTCTCTTACCTCTATATGGATCACATAAATAATCGTAATCAAAGTCAACATGACAATAACCAGGCCATTTATTTTGATCTAAAATTATACCTATAGTAGAAACCTTTCGCGGATATTCTGAATGATCCTTTCCAAATGAAATGGATATCCTATAACCATGTTTATTTACTGGTAAAATCGAAATAAGATTTTCAATTTCCTTATGTGATAGTGCATCGTCGCCATTTTTCTCAAATTCAAGCCGTATTAATTTATCTGTAATGTTGTCTACCAAAGTCTATTATATTGTAAATTACTTCTCCTACGGGCATCGTTAAGAATGAAGTTCCAATTATAATAAATAATGCCGCAATAATAATATCTTTGTTTCTAAATATGACATAACCAATAATAAGGAATAAGGCTACTCCGGTAATCGTAAAGATCGCAACGGAAATGGCCAATGGATTGTTATTGTTACTCAAAAACCCGTCACCATAATTGAATACAAAGATTACAACTGAATTAAAACAAGCGACTCCAATAGCAATGGCAAATATAATATAAATAATTATCTTCGACTTTAATTTCATATAACATCGCCTACCTTGTCAAAGTTGACCCCTACAAATTCAAGCTATGTAGAAGCTCTAACTCTAGAGTAGCGATTTTACATAAACTTCCTAGTACTATCTTTTTATAGTACTGTCTGATTTTGAACTTACCTGGATCTAATTTCAAAATCGTTTATGCCTGCTCTTAAAATATCTATTCCTTCCGTAACGCGCTTCATATTCTCTTCGTCATTCATATGATTCCTTGCATGCAGCAAAACAGGTCTTAATGATTCCACTGAATTTCCAAACTGATACATCCAATCATATCTGGGAACCATCCATAAATGAAAATGGTGCGTGGTGTCTTCATTATAGAAGTAGTAGACCTTCTCGATCCCCAGTCGGTTTCGTTGTTCCTTCCTGATCTTGTGAATCAACGCTATATACTCGTGCTGCTCTTCATCTGTTAATTCATCCATGCAGTAGAAATGTCTCTTTGAGGCCAAAATAACTAACCCTCTAATCGGATAAGCTACATCCTGATGAACGTGGAAATTACTCGATTCATAGATCACTCCACCCGTAGGAGCAATCAAGCCGCTGGTCAAAGCGCAGCTCAAACATTCAACCTCAACTAATCTTCCATCAGCCAATGTAATTTGTCTCGGCATTGTATACTGTAATCTCCTTTTCGCTCACTTCTAATCAATCTTCCTTTTGGGCAATGGATATAGGTATTTTAATATGATCAGTACCCACAACTTTGTAACCATTTCTAATGGCCGATCCAACAGCTACTCCTAATTGAATGGTCTCATTCGGATTTACATTTTGATCGGGTACGATATCAATTACAATCGTTCCGCTACCCCCTGACGTTGGTAAATTGCTGGGATCTCTGCCTATTTCAATGCTCGTGGACCATTCAACATCCGTGTCTGCCGTTGTCAAAGTAGCTATGTGTTCATAAGGCGCGTTGTTGGTTACATTTTCGGGATAACTGCTCGTGATGTTCGAAACAACCCAGTGAGGAGGCAATAAAAAAGAAACGCCGCCCCAATCATCAGGGTCAATCTCGACCTGCGCAACAATCTGCATACCTTCAACTTTTTCACCGTCTCCTTTAACAAACACAACTCCCTTGGACGAGGTGATATAGTCTGTCGAGTCTGCACTCAAGCTAAAGGGCTTAGTGTGAATGATGTTCTCGTTGACAACCGATTGATGAAAAAGCTTATCTTGCTTGGACGATAGCAGAAAAATAATAAACGTCACAGTGACCAGCAATACGACGACCAACACAATGTATCTTGTTTTTATCCTCACAACTGCCTCCTTTTGTCACAATGGAATCATGAAAACAAAACTTCACTTCAATAGCAAAACCATCTTTTAGGTTACAGTTAGTTCCATGGTATTTTTCTTCCAGTATACCAGTTAAGAAATTTTTGGAACACAATAAATAGCACTGCCGATACCGACAAGCCGCTTCGATTCGATCGTGAAGCAATTGTGATGTTAGAGTCAGCAGCAAAAAAACGCATTCCCGCGCTTCAAGCGCACCCTCTCCTCCTACAGACGGAGTCAAATAACGTCCTGCGGACGCTGGGAGGAAGTGCTGGGTTATTTTACAATCGTTCTGTATAGCCAATCGAACATGAAGGAGAGGTAGGCCTTATGCCCGTATTGGAAGTGAACCACCTGCACAAAACATTTGGGGCGGTAACGGCGGTCGAGGACATTAGCTTCTCGGTCGAGACCGGGGAAATATTTACGATTATCGGACCGAACGGCGCAGGCAAGACGACGACGCTCGAAATGATTGAAGGGCTGCAGACGCCCGATAGAGGCAGTATTGCCTTCGGCTCGCTCGACTGGAAGCGCAATAGCGACCAGATCAAAATGACGATCGGCGTTCAGCCGCAGTCCGGGGCTCTATTTGATCTATTGACCGTCCAGGAAAACCTCGATTTATTCGCCTCCTTTTACCCCAAAGCGACTCCTACCGCAGAAGTGCTCGAAATGATTAACTTGACCGACCAACGCAATAAACATGTGAAGAAACTGTCCGGCGGACAGCGGCAGAGGCTCGCGATCGGCCTCGCTATGATCAACGATCCGACTGTCATTTTCCTCGATGAACCGACAACGGGGCTTGATCCGCAGGCACGGCGAAATATTTGGGACATCATCCTGAAGCTGAAGGAGCTTGGCAAGACGACTATCCTTACTACTCACTACATGGAAGAGGCCGAGAAGCTTAGCGACCGAGTCTGTATCGTCGACCAAGGGAAGATCGTATCTCTCGATACGCCATCGGCGCTGATCGATCGGCTGACGAAGGAACGTGAGGTGCGGCTGTCGCTATTAGACGGGGAGAAGGCAGCGGCGGTGACCGAGCAGATGGCACTCTTGCATCCTGCCGTCGCACGGGTGAGTAGGGAAGGTTCAACATTGTGCATTTGGACGGCGCAGCCGGAGGAGACGCTGTACGATCTGTTCGGCTTCACGAAGGATCGCGGCTATCGCACTCAGCAAATCTCCATTCGGGAGATGAGCCTGGAGGACGTATTCATCGCCTTCACCGGCAAGGAATGGAGGGATTGAGTTGAACGGTAACGGCGTGAAGCAATTCAACAAAATGTTCGTTGCTCAGATTAAGATGATGTTCCGCGAGAAGCAGGTGTGGTTTTGGAATATTTTCTTCCCCATTATTCTGATGGTGCTGTTCATGATTATCTTCACGGGCGGCGGAGACGATGACTTCAAAGCGACCATCGCTGTATCTCAGCCCGCTCAAAATACCGAATCCGAGCAATTGCTCGAACAGCTGCGCCAAGTTCCCGTGCTCGAGCTGAAGGAAGAAGCACCGGTCAGCAAGGAGCAAGGACTGGATTGGTTGAAAAATGAGGATGTAGACGCATTGATCATATTACCGGAATCGCAGGATGCTTCCAACCTGGAGCTTATCGTTAATACGAAGAACGAACGAAGCGTAACCACACAGGTCGTTTCCAGCGTATTGGATAAATTCATTCAACAAGCCAATCTAGAGGCAGCGGGAGCTGAGCCAGTAATCGGCATGACGGTTTCTTCTGTCACTTCCGGCGCAGTAGACTTGAAATACGAGGACTTCCTGCTTACGGGAATGATCGGCTTATCCATCGCGCAGGGCGGATTGTTCGGCATGGTCGAGCTCGTCGACCTGCGCCGGCGCGGATTATTGAAGCGGCTTCGGATGACACCGGCCAAGATGGGACTATACGGACTAGCCAGCATGCTTGTGCGCTTGATGCTCGGCATCGTGCAGATCGTCATTTTGTCACTGATCGGTGTATACGGCTTCGGCGCTTCCTTGCATATTAATATTTTCAGTCTTGCTGTCGCCTTCTTCGCCGGAGCTCTCGTCTTTAATGCGATGGGCTACTTATTCTCGTCGTTCAGCAAGACGATCGAAGCTTATATGGGCTTGGCGAATATCGCCAGCATGCTGATGATGTTCCTAAGCGGCGTCTTCTTCCCGCTAGAGCAATTGCCGCAATGGCTGCAGCCGGTGACGCAGGTGCTTCCGCTTACTTACTTTGTGGACGGCATACGCGACGGTCTCATCTACGCGGAGAGCGTTACGAACGGCGCCTTCTGGCTGGGCATGGGCATTATGGCGCTATGGGGCGTCGTCTCCTTCCTTGTCGGCGCTCAGTTGTACCGAACGAAATCGATTAGCGAGGAAGCGCGATAAATTGCATAGCCGAGTCGATCCATTGGAAATGCCAGTTATTTCTTCACGAAACTAAAAATCGGTATATTTAACGGTAGGAATTCCAGTTAAACTTGCCCATACCAAAAACGCCCTCTCTTCCTCATCGCCTCAATGCGATGGGAAGAGGGCGTTTTTCTTTTTATACACGCAGATCGGCATGCCGTAAGGAAGAATTCTCCACCTGAATCGTGGCGTGGTCGATGCCGTATTGCTCCTCGATGAGCTTCAACGCCTCGCGCAGGACGGTCTGACTGTCTGCATCGTCGCGAATGATAAGATGGCAGCTAAGCGAATCGATGCCCGACGTAATGGTCCAAATATGAAGATCATGCACATCAGTAACGCCTGCTACCTCGAGCAATGTCGCTTTGACCTCATCGGCGTCAATAGCATGCGGCGTGCCTTCCATCAGAATATGAACCGTTGAGTTGATGATGCCCCATGCGCTCTTCAGAATAAGCAGCGCGACAATAACGCTTATAATCGGATCCGCAATGTACCACGAGAACAGCAGCATAAGCAGTCCCGCAATAATGGCTCCTACGGAGCCAATCGCGTCGCCGATGACATGCAAGTAGGCGCTGCGAACGTTCAGATTATCCTTCACGTCGCCTTTGCGCATGAGAAACCATGCGCTCGCAAGGTTCGCCAGCAAGCCGATACCAGCGATGATCATCATCGATCCGCTCGCTACAGTCGGCGGTTCCCAGAAACGCTTGATCGCTTCCGCGATAATGAAGCCGGAGATTACGAACAGTGATACGCCGTTGAGTAAGGCAGCTAATATTTCGAAGCGATGGAAGCCGAATGTTCGCTTGGCAGAAGACGGTCTTGCCGCGAACCACATCGCTGCGAGACTAAGCGCAAGAGCAGCCGCATCGCTAAGCATATGCCCGGAATCGGAGAGCAGCGCCAGCGAATTCGTCACGAGTCCGCCGACGAACTCCAGCACCATAATGCCCGCCGTTATGACGAAGGCGAACAGCAGCCCGGCTTTATTGTTCGGTCCATGGGAATGACCATGGTGACTATGTCCATGGTGGCTGTGGCCGTGATGGCTATGCCCGCCGTGACCATGGCTGTGGTTATGACTACGGTCCTTACTAGGTTTATGATCATGATCAGCGCTATGATTGCATCCATCGCCATGTTCATGAGACTCATGAGAGTGCTTGTGGCTCTCTGCACAATCCTCCTCTTTATTGCCGGCCTTACTGCTTAGTCGTTCATTCGGTTTATCGCCCATGTTAATCTCCCCCATTTTGCCGCTAATCAATACGAATATTTATATATGAATACATGCTCATATGTATTATATGAATAATTTGCTTGTTCTGCAACTTATATTGCCCAATTGAGAGCAAAAAAAAGAGGCCTGCGTTCTCATACGCGAGCCTCTCCCCTATTGTTATTGCTTCGGCGCTTCCACTGCCTCAGCCAGCTTCCGCTCCAGATCCTTGCTGTACTGAGCCTGCTGCTCTGCCGTCCATCCCAATTGCTGGGCCATTGCGGGAATAACAGCGCCTTTCCACTTGCGTACTTCTCCAATACGGAAGAACAGATCGCCGGTTCTGCGGATGAAGAAATCCTCCGGCTTCACCGTCATTTCTGCCTCCATCGAATAACGGAGCTGTACGGCAAGCGCTAGCGGCAGCTTGTGGGAAGCTGCCCATTTCGCCGTAACTACATCAGCGAGTGCGTATAGCTTCTCGGCGTTTGAGCCGTATTTTTCCGCAATCGCACGCGCCTCGTTCTCCTTCAAGCCCGCAGTCATCCCTTTCTTCGTCTGAGCAGCTACATAAGCTGCGAAGCCAGCCGATCCGCCCGTATCGCCGCCCGACATGCGCAGCTCCTTCGTATCGCTGCGGCCAATGCCGATAGCCCCGCCGTCCTTGCGCAGCAGCTCGACCGCTTTATCGACGACCGTCTCAGCCATCTTACGGTAGCCGGTCAGCTTGCCGCCCGCTATCGAGATGAAGCCCGAGTTCGAGACGAAGATCTCGTCGCGGCGCGATATTTCCGAAGGCGACTTGCCTTCTTGCTGAATTAACGGCCTTAGACCCGCCCAGCTTGATTCCACGTCGGCAACGACTAGCTTCATTTGCGGGAACATGAAGTTCGCCGCTTGCAGCAAGTAGTCGCGATCCTCCATCGTCATGACAGGTGTTGCCGTATCGCCTTTATAGTTCGTATCGGTAGTACCGAAGTACGTCTTGCCCTCGCGTGGAATCGCGAATACCATGCGTCCGTCCGGCGTATCGAAGTACACGGCTTGCTTAAGCGGGAATCGTTTGCCGTCGAATACAAGATGGACGCCTTTCGTCAGCCGCAGCGTCTTGCCTTGTTTGGAGCCGTCCTTTTCGCGAAGCTCATCCACCCACGGGCCTGTCGCATTGATCACTTTCGCTGCCCGAACGTCATACGTCTTGCCGCTGATCATATCCCGTACCGCAGCGCCTTCTACGACACCGCCGCTATTGTAGAGCAGATTATCCACTTTGGCATAGTTAACGGCAAGCGCCCCTAGCTCGACCGCTCTTTTCATCACTTCTATCGTCAGGCGAGCATCGTCCGTTCTATATTCCACATAATAGCCGCCGCCCTTTAATCCATCGCGCTTCAATAGCGGCTCTCTGCGCAGAGCTTCCTCGGCACTCAGCATTTTGCGGCGCTCTTGTCTCTTTACGCCAGCTAAAAAATCATAGACCCGCAGTCCAATGGACGTCGAGAACTTGCCGAACGTGCCCCCTTTGTATAGAGGAAGCAGCATCCACTCCGGCGTCGTCACATGCGGCCCGTTCTCATATACGATCGCCCGCTCCTTGCCCACCTCGGCCACGACGTTAATCTCCAATTGCTTCAAGTAGCGAAGACCGCCATGCACAAGCTTCGTCGAACGGCTCGATGTGCCTGCCGCAAAATCCTGCATTTCTACGACGGCAACGCGAAGCCCTCTCGTTACCGCATCGAGCGCGATGCCGGCGCCTGTAATGCCGCCGCCAATGACGAGCAGGTCTAACTCCATGCGTGTCATCTCTTCTAATCGAACTTCCCTATTTTGTGCGGCAAAAGCCGTTTCGTTCGTATCCGTATTCATCATTTCCGCAGCCTCCCAGCGCTCTATATCTATTATTGTTCTGTTGATCGTATTTCGTTACTCGTAAAGCAACAAAAAAAGAAACCACGTTAACCGCTCTCCCCCTCAAAATGAGGTGCGAAAGCGGCTATCATGGTTTCTCCGTGTCTCCAACCGTTATTAACTTGTCGTTATTATAACATGATTACTTGGCAAATGCCATGGCAGCCTTTACCGCACGGTGCCAGCCCTCGTATAGCTCTTGTCTTCTCGAGTCTTCCATGCTCGGTTCGAATACCCGCTCCACTTGACGAAGCGCAGCGAGTTCCTCCTTACTGCTCCAGAAGCCGGTAGCGAGTCCTGCCAAGTAAGCTGCGCCAAGCGCCGTCGACTCGCTCACGAGCGGACGCTCCACCGGTACGCCGAGCAGATCGCTTTGGAACTGCATGAGCAAGCTGTTGCCGATCGCGCCGCCATCGACGGACAACGCTTGCAGCTTAAGGCCCGACTCCTCGATCATGACAGAGAGCACATCCTTTGTCTGATATGCGAGCGATTCCAGCACGGCGCGTACAAAATGAGCCTTCGACGTCCCGCGCGTCAGCCCGAATGCCGCACCGCGAACATCGCTGTTCCAATACGGCGTGCCAAGTCCAACAAAGGCCGGTACGACGTAGACCCCGTCCGTCGATTCAACCTGCTCGGCCAGCGACTCGGTCTCGCTTGCCGATTCAATTAACTCGAGCCCGTCACGCAGCCATTGGATGGCCGCGCCCGCTACGAATACGCTGCCTTCAAGCGCGTATTCCAGCTTGCCGTCCACTTCCCATGCGATAGTCGTAAGCAAGCCGCGATCGGACACGATCGCTTGCTCGCCCGTGTTCATCAGCATGAAGCAGCCTGTTCCGTACGTATTTTTCGTGCAGCCTTTATCGAACGCCGTCTGTCCGAACAAAGCCGCTTGCTGATCCCCAGCCATGCCCGCAATTGGAATTGGCGCTCCGAATAGCTCAGGGGCAACATGACCATAAACTTCCGAGGAGGAGCGAACCTCAGGCAGCATGGAAGCCGGAATATCCAGTATGCGCAGCAGCTCATCGTCCCAGCGGCGCTCATGTATATTGAACACCATCGTCCGGGACGCATTCGTCACATCCGTCACATGCACTGCTCCGCCTGTCAACTTCCAGACCAGCCAGCTATCGATTGTGCCGAACAGCAGCTCTCCGCGTTCCGCGCGCGCTCTCGCTCCATTCACTTGATCAAGCAGCCACTTCACCTTCGTGCCGGAGAAGTAGGCGTCGATCAGCAAGCCAGTCCGCGTATGGAACACACGCTCATGGCCGTCTGCCTTGAGCTGCTCGCATATCGGCGTCGTTTGGCGAGATTGCCATACAATGGCATGATGAATCGGCTCGCCTGTCGCCTTATCCCATACGACGGTTGTCTCCCGCTGATTCGTAATGCCGATACCGGCAATCTGTCCCACTGCAATGCCTGTCTTCGCAAGCAAGCTTGCAATTACTTTTTTCGCTGATTCCCATATAAATGACGCATCGGCTTCAACGGAGCCGGGCTCCGGGTATACGAGCGGAAGCTCCTCGCGCACCATATCGACAATATGGCCGCTGTGATCGACCAGCAGCGCCCTTGTGCTCGTCGTGCCTTGATCGAGCGCCAGCATGTATTTGTCCATTCGATATTCCTCCCCATGAAGTATCTATAGTTCATTGCCTGTACTGAAATTTTGCCAAAGCTCCTTGCGTGAAGTCGTAATCGCGGAAGCGCCTGCAGCAAGCGCATTCGATACGTCGCCTGCAGTCCGAATAAGCCCGCCGGCAATGATCGGAATCCCGCTTCGCTCCTTAACCTCGCGTATCATATCGGGCATAATGCCCGGCAGCACCTCAATGTAGTCGGGCTGCGTCTTCTCGAGCAGCGTATAGCTGTGCTCGATCGCATCCGAATCAATGAGAAACAGCCGCTGTATGGCAATCAGTCCGTTTTTTTTCGTCCTTCCGATGACGGTGGAACGCGTAGAGATCAGACCCGCCGGTCTAATGGATTGGCATAGAAATTCCGCCGCATACTCATCGTTTTTCAGTCCATCGATTAGATCGGCGTGCAGCAGAACCTTCTTGCCATGCTGACCAGCTAGGTCAACGAGCGGCTTCAATTGGCCCAGATGGCCGCCAAGAAGCACCATATACGTATAAGGAGTGGCGAGAACCGCCTCCACATCCTTCTGCTTGCGCACAGCCGGCAGAACACTCTGGCCTATTGACAATAATGGCATGTAATCGACTCCGTTCTTATGCGATATACGTTAGTCATTCCGCCTCGGACGACCGCTGCTCTCCCGCTCCAGCAACTTGGCAGGCAATACGATTTTTCTCGCGATATCCCTGCCGCCCGCCATCCGATCCGCAAGCAATTCCACCGCCGTCTCGCCCATATGCTCCATATGCACCTTAACGGTCGTCAGCGGCGGCTGCATATAAGCGGAGATGGGAATGTCGTTGCAGCCTACGATCGAGATATCATGCGGAGCTTGCAGCTTGGCCTCGTGCAGCGCTCTCAGCGCGCCAACAGCCATCGAATCGTTTTCGATAAAAAAAGCCGTCGGCAGCTTGCCGCCTTCAATCGCAGCTTTCATCAGCTTATAGCCTTCTTCGGCATAAAGATTGTCGCCGGTGTAAACAAATGCCGGATCATATATACCTTGTACGGTTAGCCGCTCTACGAATGCAAGCTCCCGCTCATCCTGGACCCGCTTGTTGTTCACCTTATTATGCCCGCCAATATAACCAATTTCCGTATGGCCTAACCCAATCAAATAGTCGAGCACCTCGGATACTGATTTGCGGAGGTCGATAACAACCGAATCGAATCGATTCTCCTCCGGCGACGAATCAACGAACACGATGTCCGTCATTCCTTCGGGAAAACGCTCCAGGTCGTCCTTTTCAAAACGGCCGATCGCCACGATACCGTCGAGCGGTTCACCCGACCAATCAGAGGTCGAGTCGCCGCCTTGGACGAACAGCTTCACCATCTCGATCTGCCGCTGGAAGCATTCCTTCTCCGCGCCAAGCCGGATCGCCAAGTAATAAGGATCAAGCATCTCCTCTTGCTCCGAGTACCAGCTTACAAGACCGATCCGGTAACGCTCCTTGGGCGCCGGCTGTCCAATTCCGTTTCGCTCTCGGAGCGTCTTATAGTTCAGCTTCTGCGCAACCTCGAAAATCCGCTTCCGCGTCTCATCCGTAACGGATATACCCGGATCATAATTGAGCACGCGCGATACGGTTGCGATAGACACATTCGCTTGCTGTGCAATATCTTTTATGGTAGCCATGCTAACTTTCCTTCCTGCATTTCGGTTCAGTTCGCAGCCATCTCTACTTCTCTACCTACAAATATACGGTTATTTTACTAAAAATCAAGTAAAATTATCACTCGTAATTTTACCCACTTGCCGACCTGGTGCGTTCACACTAACAAACACTAAACACTAAAAAGAGGCAAACCCCTTACCTTCGGGCCGCCTCTTTGTTTATTCATGCTTTAAATGTTGTAGCGTTAGCGTGAAAACTTGCTCCACATGATCGTCATCCAACGAGTAAAATACCGTTTTCCCTACTTTTCTGCGTTTCACAATTCGCATATTCCGCAGCAGCCTAAGCTGATGGGAGATCGCGGACTGCCCCATCTCCAGCACCTCGGTCAAATCATGGACGCATAGCTCCGACTGCAGCAGCGCATGAATGATCTTCACCCGCGTAGGGTCGCCAAGCGCCTTGAACAGATCAGCCAGCTCTACGGCTGTCCCGTCGCTCACGAGCTTGCTTTTTACGTCCGCAATATCGGCTTCCGTCCCGGCGCATGTATCCTCGCAGGCAGCGGCTAATTGATTATCCATTTTCATCCCACCCGCTCCATCATATCGTGAGGCTATTATACCATGTTTCGTTTCGTACCGTGTACCGCTTCCATTACGGCTTATCTTTCCTCTATAATTGAGCGTAATCGGCTATTCCTAGCCGAGCAAGGCGAAAGGAAGTGGACCTATGTTCACGCTTAAAGAAAAGCTCTATTTGCTGCAGCTTCTCAAAAAGCAAAAGCGCAGGCGGTTCTTCGGCTTATTGAAGCGCGATCCGCTGCATGACCAAATTGTAGAGAAGCTGGAGCAGATGGTACGCAATGAACGCGTCAACCACGAACATTTATGAACAGCAAGCAGCGACTAGTCAGTCACAGGAGGAATTATGACAGGTAAAACACATCTAACCATCGGAGCGGCGATTGGCGGAGCCGCATCTATCTATTATCCGTTCACGCTTCAGCATGCCGCGTTATTCATTGGCATTGCGGGCTTCTCAGCGCTAGCTGCCGATCTTGACGGCACAAGCATGCTGAGCAGCAAGCTTGGCAAGCTGTCGAAGCTCATTCGCGAGCTTATGTTATGGGGCGGCGTCGTGTTTATCGGCATTATCGCTTACTTATTTTTTACAGGGCATCCCGTTTCCCCAATCCTCATTGGAAGCAGCGCTGCTGCGCTTCTGCTCGGCCTCGTTATGAAACAAGGCGCCATCCGTAACGCGCTTGTGAGTGTAGTCGGCTGTATCCTGATGTATGTCGGCTTCACCTATCAGATGAATTGGCTCATCGGCTTCGGTTTGTTTGTCGCTTGGGTTCCTTGGCTGAAGCATCGCGGCATGACGCATACCGTTTGGGCGACGCTCATCTGGGCTGCGATCGGTTGGGGCTTGGAACAGCAGCTGCAGATAGAAGGGATCGCCGTCGTTGCCACGCTCGGCTATTTGTCCCATCTCGTTGCGGACTCTCTCACGCCAAGCGGAGTAAAATGGCTGTATCCGTTATATAAGAAATCGATCAAGCTGCGCGTGTAGCGTACTTAGGACTTAGGCGGCTCGGCGTGCGTAAGCCAAATAGTGAGGCAAACCTCATTACCCATGAACCTACCATCATGGCAAGTGAGATTCGCCTCACTATTTGTTTATATACACATCAGAACCTCCATAAAGAGTGAGGTTAGCCTCACTCTGCATGAGATTTACCTCACTCACTCACTCTCCTCAGCCTGACCGCAACCGCCAACGTATGATTCCGCCAGCTAGAACCGTTCCGTCACGACCTTCGACTGCATGAACAGCAGCAAGTAATCGCGTCCTCCCGCCTTCGAATTGGTTCCCGACATATTGAAGCCGCCGAAGGGCTGGACACCGACGAGCGCACCGGTACATTTGCGGTTGAAGTAGAGATTGCCGACATGGAACTGTTCCCGCGCTTGCTCCAGCTTGCTTCGATTGCGGGAGATGATCGCTCCCGTCAGCCCGTATTCCGTATTGTTGGCGATATCGATCGCGGCCTCGAAGTTGGCGGCACGGATGAAAGCCAGCACCGGTCCGAATATCTCCTCCTGCGCGATGCGCGCATACGGCTCAACATCCTTAATAATCGTCGGCTCGATAAAGTATCCGCCGTTCCCGCCTTTGCTTCCTCCGTAGACAACAGTGCCTTCGCTGCGCCCAACTTCGATATATTTCAGGATACTGAAGTAAGCCCGCTCGTCTATGACAGGTCCAATATGCGAAGTAAGTTCATTAGCCTTGCCGACTTTAAGCTGCTTCGTCCGTTCGATAACTTTGGCGATGACCGCATCATACACCGCTTCGAGGACGACTGCCCTTGAGCAAGCAGAGCATTTCTGCCCGGCATAGCCGAACGCCGACACCGTTATAGCCTCCGCCGCCAAGTCGAGATCGCAGTCCTCGTCGACGATGATCGTATCCTTACCGCCCATCTCGGCGACGACACGCTTAATCCACTTCTGATCCTGCTGCACGGTTGCCGCCCTTTCATTAATGCGCAGCCCGACCTCGCGCGAGCCGGTGAAGCAAATAAATCTGGTCAGCGGATGCTCCACCAAGTAATCGCCAATTTCCGTGCCTGATCCCGGCAAAAAATTAACGACTCCGTCCGGAAGTCCCGCTTCCTCCAGCAGCTCAATGAACTTCGCCGCAACGACTGCCGTTGCGCTCGCCGGCTTCAATACGACCGTGTTGCCGGCCACGATCGCCGCCATCGTCATGCCGGCCATAATCGCCAGCGGAAAATTCCACGGCGGGATAATAACGCCCACGCCTAACGGTATATAGAAAACCTCATTATCCTCCCCAGGATACGGAACGAGCGGTTGCCGTTCCGACAGCCGCTCCATCTCACGGCCGTAATATTCCATGAAGTCGATCGTTTCTGCCGTATCCGCATCCGCCTCGGCCCAGCTTTTGCCCGCCTCATAGACAAGCCATGCGGAGAACTCGTGCTTGCGGCGGCGCAAGCTGGCGGCTGCTTTGTAGAGCATTCTCGAACGGGTCGAAGGCGCGACGCGTTTCCAGTTATCGAACGCCGCCGCCGCCGCGAGAATGGCTTTATGAGCAAGTGCTTGATCGGCCTGCGATACGATGCCGACGAGCTGGGTCGTCTGGGACGGATTGATCGAACGACGCTTCGTAGTCGTCTCGATCCGGTCGGCACCGATCTTAATCAAATATTCCTTGCCTAGCTCCGACTCTACTTTGCGGAGCGCCTCTTGAAATTCGTCAATTCGGTCGCTAATTGTGAAATCGGTAAACGGTTCGTTCTGATAAGGCTCCCGCATCAGCATTTCCCCCTTGCTGGACAGAATCTAATCTTCTTACAAAATCTGATCACCGAGTAAGGATCCGATTAATTCTACTGCAAGCGTTGCTGTTTTGAGCCCTTGATCAAGGCTCGGATTCACCTCGACCAGCTCGGCCGATGTTGCGATCCCTGCTTGGTACAGCAGCTCCATCGCCAGATGCGCTTCCCGGTAGCTTAAGCCCCCCTTGACCGGAGTACCCGTTCCGGGCGCTTCTCTCGGATCTACGCTGTCGATGTCAAAGCTGATATGCACGCCGTCCGTCTCGCGCTGCATGCGGCGGATGACTTCATCCATTACTCTGGCAATGCCCATCCGGTCAATATCATGCATCGTATAACATGCGATGCCAAGCGACCGTATGAACTGCTTCTCGTCCGGATCAAGCGATCTGGCCCCGACGATCGCGACATGCTCCGGTTTTATTTTCGGACAGATGCCCCTAAGCTTCGTAAGCGGATCGAACCCTCTCCCTAAGCTGATGCCAAGCGACATCCCGTGGATATTGCCCGACGGACTCGTATGCTCCGTGTTCATGTCCGAGTGGGCATCGAACCAGATTACGCCCATATTGGCGTAATGCTCGGCTAGCCCGGCAATCGTGCCGATCGCGATACTATGATCGCCCCCAAGCACTAACGGGAACGCGCCGCTTGCGACAGCGGCCGACACCTGCCCCGCAAGGCTGTCGCTCATCGCATACACTTCGGCCGTGTGCTTCATATTAGGCGGTAGCTGAGCCGGGTCGAATGCATCCGGGGCCATGCTCGCGACGACCTCTGCGGCGATTTCATACGGAATCGAGAGCGAATTCAGCTTCTCGGTTAGTCCCCCCTCCTGCAGCAGACAATCAGGGCCGAACGATGCCCCTCTCGTGCCAGCGCCTAGATCGAACGGAGCTTTAATAATGGCAACGCGGGACAGCGTCATGACGCTTCGTCACCTCCCGCCTCGGACCGAGAATCGTTTACAAATACGGATTTCAATCTTTCAATCGCATAATTCAGCTCAGCTTCGGTAATGATGAGCGGCGGAGCAAGGCGAATCACCGAGTCATGCGTCTCCTTGCATAACAAGCCCAGCTGCATCAGCTTCTCGCAATAAGGACGCGCGGATGTGTGAAGCTCGATGCCTATAAACAGCCCCCGTCCTCTAATATCCTTAATGTCCGGGTGGGACAGGCTGCTCAGCTGCTGCAGCATATAATCGCCAAGCTCGGCTGAACGATCGGCAAGCTTCTCCTCCTCGATGACGCTGATTGCCGCGGTTGCGACTGCGCAGCTGAGCGGATTACCGCCGAACGTCGAGCCATGCGAGCCGGGCTCGAACACATCCATAATCGCCGCATCCGCTGCGATTGCAGAGATTGGCGTCACGCCGCCGCCTAGCGCTTTGCCGAGCACATAAATGTCCGGCACGACTTGCTCCCAGTCGCAGGCGAACCGTTGCCCGGTTCTGCCGAAGCCCGTCTGGATCTCGTCGGCGATCAGCAGCGCGCCATGCTCCGCGCATAACCTCGCGGCATGCCGCAAGTAGCCGGCCGGCGGGATTCGAATCCCCGCCTCGCCTTGGATCGGCTCGATGAGCACAGCCGCCGTATTCTCTCCTACGGCAGCGGCTAGCGCATCCAGGTCGCCGTAAGGAACGATTCGGAAGCCGGGGGTGAAAGGCCCGAACGCTCGCTGGTACTCCGGCGTTGACGAGAATGAGGTTGCCGTCAGCGTTCTTCCGTGGAAGTTGCCTTCGAAGACGATAATTTCCGCCTTCGAGTCGGCAATGCCTCTCACATCATAGGCGTAGCGTCTAGCCGCCTTCACCGCCGTTTCCACAGCCTCAGCCCCTGTGTTCATCGGCAGAATGCGCTCTTTGCCCGTATAAGCGGCAAGCTTCTCATAAAATAAACCGAGCGTTTCGTTATGGAACGCCCTTGAAGTGATCGTGACTTTATCGGCTTGCTCCTTCAGAGCCGCAATGATCCGCGGATGGCGATGGCCTTGGTTCAGAGCAGAGTAGGCGCTAAGCATATCCAAGTAGCGAGCGCCGCTCGTATCCTGTACCCACACGCCTTCCGCGCTGCTGATGACAATCGGTAAAGGGTGATAATTGCGGGCTCCGTAGCGCTCTGCCAGTTCAATCCCATTATGTGCCCTGTTCATCTCCCACTCTCCTCAAATGTTTGCATAGCAAACATACTTCGTAAGCATAAGCTTAGTGTTTGCGAAGCAAACACACCTCGTAAGCATAAGCTTAGTGTTTGCTGGGACAAACACACCTCGTAAGCATAAACCTAATCACCTTGAGCTCTTTTTGTCATTTTATGCGCCTAGTTGTTTCCACATGAGAAAGTTTGGTTCCAAACCTGAAAACATATACTCCCTATTCCCCCCAATCATCCCACTAGTGGTGCTTCAATGCTTAGACACTATAAGTATTTCGATGCTTCTTACTTAAAAACAAACTAAAACCAATAAATATCAACAATAAACAATATCTTAATGTGTTTTTAATCTTAAGTTAACAAAACATCTCTATGATCACTCTAGATAACCATAACGTTTTCGAGGAGTGATCTTGTTTTGAAAGCACCACTAAAAAAGCTGCTTGCCGCTACTCTAGTCGCTGCAGTTACATTCACAGTGCCAACCCTTCCCTACCTGCCGCAATCCTATTTGCAGACAGCGCACGCCGCAATTCCAAATTCAGATTTCGTTTTGAACATGCCATTCGAGAACAATCTGACAGACAACTCGTTCAGCCCACTTACTGCTACAGCGGTCGGTAATCCAACTTACGTTACGGGTCGAAACGGAAAAGCGATCAATCTCAAAAAAACAGATTCCATCAAACAATACGTTAATTTGGGAAATCCATCCGCTCTCCAATTTGGCACAAGTGATAACTTCTCCTTGTCATTTTGGATCAAATCGCCCGGCCTTACATCCGACCCAGCCGTTATCGCTAACAAGAACTGGAGCACCGGCGGCAATACCGGCTATGCCATTGTCCTCAAAAACAGTACATTGAGCTGGAATTACAGAACAGCTGGCGAAAGCCGACTTGACGCGGATATTCCTAACGTCGCTGATGGCAGTTGGCATCATATTGTTATTTCACATGATCGGACAAGCGGTCGAGTCGACTTTTATAAAGATGGAAGCCCCGTTAATGTCACCAAAGTTCGAGGAAATAACTACAACAGCATTCCAAGCACGATGGATATTCAAGGGCTAAAAGGAACAATCGATGCAGGCCTCAGCACGATGCTCGGAAATGACGGTACCGGCAATTACGCCTCCAACTTAGACGTATCGCTGGACGATGTGCAAATATTACGGCGCGCCGTTACAAGCATTGAGGTTGCGGAAATCTATAATTCGGCTCCTCCTGTCGCGCTTGATCCATTCAACGGCACTATGATTTTGAAAGGAGCGCAGCATGCGGTGCAAGGATCTACTTTCCGTTATCTCTTGGACCTTCGTACCCCTGCTATGAGTACAAGAATCGATAAAGTGAATGTCGAGCTTGCCTATGACAGCGATCTATTCGAATTTGACAGTGCGACTAACGCCATTGATGCTGATGCTTCCGTGCCTGGGGTAGTCAAGCTGCAGTTAACTGCAGGCAAGGTTTACAACCAGACGAACCCGCTGGAATTCAAAAATGCTACCGTTTCCGAGATCAAATTTGTGACCAAAGCAGCTGAAGGGCAAGGCGAGTTCGAGATCAGCAAAGCGGAATTTTTGAACGGCACGACTCCGCTCGTAATTGAATCGTTTAACACACAGCCGTCCCTCATCCAGATCCACCCGAAGGATACAGAGGATTTGAACGAAGACGGATACGTTACGATCGGCGATGTCGCCCTTGCAGGGGACAGCGACCAAGACAGCGCTCAAGCTATTGCAGACAAAGCAACGTATCAACCTTACAAACGTGTTGTTGTTATTGGAATTGACGGAGGTGGCGTATCGGTTACTCCAACTGCCCCTTATTGGGAAACGTTCACCTCTGTCAAAGAAGAGGTCGGAGCGCGTCTATCGATTCCGACGATTCGAAGCCTAATTGAAAACGGAGCTGCCAGCTATACGGCTCAAACGACGATTCCTACCGTATCATCTCCCAACTGGGGTTCTATGATGACCGGCGTCGACTACAGCAAGCATAAGATCGGCAATTACGAAAGCGGCAATTATACTTACAGCGAAACTTCCTCTTATCCTACTGTTTTCAAAAAATTGAGAGAAGCGCTTCCGGGGACGAAACAAGCGGCTTTCGCTACGTGGAACAACGTCATCAACGGCCATATCGAGCCTTCGGTCGGCGTTGAGGGCACTTCTATTAACGATGAAGCTAATGTGGAAGCTTTCGCTGAATATGCAGCCAGCGGCAAAGCGAAAGATACATCGCTCATTTTTTTCCAATTCGATGACGTCGATCATGCTGGGCATTCTTACGGATTTTATACCAAAAAATATTATGAGCAATGGACCAAAACAGACAAAAATGTAGCTTCAATCTACAATTCGCTAAAAATTAATGATCTGTTGGATGATACACTGATTGTCATGCTTCCCGACCACGGTGGCGCTGTAGAAAACGACGATCACACATTAGGCGGCAACCAATACGATCACGCTATTGAATCTCCGCTGTCCAAAACCATTTTCTTTGCTGCCAACGGCCGCACAGTGGCTAATGACTCGGGTAAAGAAAAGTTGCTCCAAGGCGGAGCGACGAAGGATCTTGCTGCCACCATTCTAACCGCACTCGGTGTGGAGAAACCGATCGGCGATTCGAAAGTCATTACCGGCATGTTCGTTCCGCAACAGGATCAGAACAAAGCAGATGCTTCCAATCTAATGCTTACGAAAATGATCGATCGGACGAGTAAAGAAGTACAAAGCTATGCTGTTTCGCTGGACGCACTTGCCGTGGACACCAAAGCAATTGACCTAGAGCTTACAAGCTCCGAGCTTGCGATTACAGCAATCGAACCTGCGCAAGAGGGCATAACGGTACTGCGCAATGAAACCGATAACGGCAACACAAGAATCATTCTCTCGTCCGTTACTGCTATTGAACCGGATGCTCCGATCGTTAACTTACAAGTTGAAGCTAGCGGTTCGAACCCGGAACTACTGCTTTCTCAAGCTATGGTTTCCGATTCACTAGGGAAAGAGTCGCTTCCCAACTTCCAGTATGACGCTCAAGAAGAGCTGGAAGTACCTGTTACCGGCATCGATATGGGCAGCGAGCAGCTTGACCTGCTTGAAGGCCAGAAGGCAGAGCTAAGTGCAGCTGTACTTCCTTCCAATGCGACCAATCAAAATGTAGTTTGGACAACAAGCGATGCTGAAGTTGCAACCGTAGAAGTAATAGCGGGCAAAGCATTTGTTACCGCAATCACAGCTGGCACCGCTACGATCACCGCTACAACAGCAGAAGGCGGCTTCCATGCAGCAACTACGATTACAGTAAACCGTCCTACGGGCGCAGACCTGCTTGATCTGAAGGTTAACGGCACGTCCATTGAGGGCTTTGCCACCGATCAATTAATGTATACAGTCAATGTACCTAACAGCACGACAGTAACCGAAATCACCTATACGCTTGCAGATTCGAGAGCAATCGTCACGATCACCGGAGGCGACAATCTCGAGGTTGGTGATAATTTGGTGAGAGTAGATGTAGCGGGTCCCGATGCTGCAGAAAGGCATTACCAGATCACCGTTAACAGAGCGAGCGCCGCGCTTTCATCAAATGCCGATCTGCTTAACCTGAAGGTCAATGGAAAAGCTGTACCAAACTTCGCAGCGGACAAAATAAAATATAACTTGCAGGTTACGCACAGCACGACCGTAGCCAATATTTCCTACCAGCTTGTAGACGCAAGAGCAACGGTGACCTTGTCAGGCGGCGAGAAGCTCACTGTCGGCAATAATACCGTAACAGTGATCGTAACGGCCGAAGACGGCACAACTAAGACATACACCATAATTGTCAAAAGGGCGAAAGCGTCCGGAGACTCGAATTCGAACGGGAACGAGAACGGAAATGGGAATGGGAATAGCGGTGGAACTACACCTACACCTACGCCTACTCCAACTCCAACACCTACTCCAGAAGAACCGGAACCGACAACGCCTGTAACGCCGAAGGATGTTCTTGGACATTGGGCGCAGAACAATATTGAGAAAGCCATTTCTCTAGGCATTATTGAAGGGAATTCGGATGGCACTTTTCGGCCTGGACAATCTGTTACTAGAGCTGAATTTGCGGTTATGCTAGTCCGCGCTTTGAAGCTTCAAGGATCGGAATCGCAGCTCACCTTTACCGATGCCGAGCAAATCGGCGATTGGGCGAAAGATGAGATTGCGATTTCGGTCAGAGCCGGTATTATAAGCGGATATGAAGACGGAAGTTTCCAGCCGAACAGAGAAATAGCTCGTACGGAAATGGTTGCCATGATCGTAAGGGCACTTGGACTCGAAGCAAAAGATAATGCATCAACCAGCCATTTTGCAGATCGAAGCGACTTCCAACCTTGGGCAATCGAGATCATTGCAATCGCAGAGCAAAATGAATTGATCAACGGCTATCCTGGCAACCTGTTTGCTCCGAACAAATTTACGAGCCGCGCAGAGGCAGTCACTCTATTGCTTAGAATGCTAGACAAATTCGAATAAAGCTTTCTAGCTGCTCATAACAAAAACGCCGGGATCTATTTAGATCCTGGCGTTTTTTGATATTGAGCCTGAGCATTCAATCGATTCGACGCATTTAAATCAATTGTTCAGCTCTGCGAACATCCGGACGTATTGCTCATACCTGACTTCCCATTTCCCTTTGCGGAACTCGGGCGTGACAGCATCTCCTTCACCGTCCAGCAGCATACCGATCACATCCAGACAAACATCCCAACCGGCAATATCTCGCGGCGTATGGTTCGTAATCGCCTTTATGATCTCGGTAAAAACCAACTTACACCCGCCAACGCCATCTTCATATAGTTCGAAGCGGACGCGGTCTGTATCCCACGTATACTCCAGCACAGAGCCCGTCCGCAGCTCCGTAATAACCATATCTTCGAAAGTTCCGTCCTGCATATCGAACTTGATTACTCCGCCTTCGCGCAGTTCATCAACCCGCAACTCAGAAAACCATATGGGCAGCTTATCGTTGTCCGTCAGCCAGGACCATACCTCCTCCGTGGAGTGCGTCCAGTAACGCTCGAATCTAGCCGTATAACCCGCTTCCGCTTTCTGTATGACAGCTAACACGCAACATCTCTCCTCTTCACGTAATGGCAGCTACGTTGACTTCAAAAATTGCTCCCAGCCCTGCGCGAAGTTGTTCCTCGTCCACTCCACATGACCGGTGTCTTCATAGAGACGGTAAGCGCATTCGATTGCTAGAATGAGGTCCAAATATAGGCTGTACAGGGCTCTCCGGCTGTTCTCGGCATCCGTCAGTCCGTCCTTTCCATACCCTTTCAGGAAAGCTTCAGATAGATTGAGGCGGCCAAAGTAAACCTCCATCAGCGGGTCGCCCCATAACGCCCGTTCAAAATCGATAATGCCGGTAATTCGTCCATCCTGAACGAACACATTGCCAGACCATAGATCCCAGTGGACCAGACGCGGCACTGTGACCTCATCCAGACAATCCAAGCGGGCAGCGATTTCTTGTTCGATCACCTCATAAGCGATAGGCAACGCAAATCCCGCAGCACGCCCGTCCTTCAACACGTCCAGGATCAGCTTATGAAACGTTTCCCGCCAAGAGCGATTCTGTCTCTCGCCCTCCTGATCATCCGCATATAAACCGAACCATTCGCCCGTCAACTCATTAATCCGCCGATTATATTGTCCAAGCTCGAACTCAATCCTATAACGCTCCGCCTCAGACATGCCTTCCTTCAGCTTGTTATAAGTTGTTCCCTCCAGCTTCTCCATGACAAAAAAATCACTGCCAACAATGTCGTCATCCACGCCATAAGCTAGCACCTCAGGCACCGGTATGCCGCCAAGCTCCTTCATCCGTCTTAAGGTCTCGACTTCCGTCTTCATTAAGCCCTTCTCATAGCTCATCATCTTCACGCTTGCTAGCGGCGCAACCTTCATAATAACCGTTTTCCCGTTCGACAGCTCAATACTGTAAGCCGTATTGGCCCAGCCGTCCGATAGCTCCTCCACTTGCAAAGTGTTAACGCCGAAGGTTCTCTCTATCAAGCGCGACAATTGTTCATTCGTTACCTTATGCTTCATTCCGTTATCCATAGCGATCTCTCTCCTGCCTCGCTCAAAATTGCGCATGGCTGCCTGGCTCCATCGTCTGCTGCTCATACCGTAACTAGCGCTACTTGACTCATTCTCCAATGCAAGTGGGATTCCTTCCAAAAAGCACAAAAAAACGCCCCATCTGCCGCCCGAAGGCTAACGAATGAAACGTCCTCGTTATATACTCTTATTGCTTTTGCTCTTCGCCTGGATTTTCTAAGCATTCTTTGCAGTAAGCTTCCACCCAAGCATGCTCGTCCTCTTCCAATTCGAAATCGATATACGTATTGGTCGTGAGCGTCAAAAACTCGTATTTCGCAATACGCGACTGCTCCCCATCGACCACGTAAATCACGCGAAGACTGACGCCCTCCGCCGAATACAACTCATCTTCTTCATCGATATCTAAGTCAAGCACGAACTCATAACGCTGCCCTGTCAAAATACCGAATGGATCCTTCAATAACTCCACGCTATATTCCGTTACTTCGAACATCTCATCCACTCCTAGGTGTGTCTACGATCCAAAAAAGAAAAGCAGTCCAATACTTGCGAAGCAAGCATCGGACTGTCACTAATAAAAAAGAAACGATTACAGGTTGCTAAGCGTTTCTGTCAACACAGGAACGATTTGCGATTTGCGGGATACTACGCCTTTAAGTACAGCTTTGTTATCAGCAAGCGTAACATTGTAAGCTTTCTCAACCGCACCAGCTTTGTTGCCGAGCGCAAGCGCTACGGAATCGTTGTTAAGGATGTCTGTAACGACGAACACGAACAGGTCAAGACCTTTGGACGCAATAATGTCGTTCAGAGCCGCTTCAACTTCTGCTTGTTTCGAAAGCACATCGTTCACGTCAACCGCGTTCACTTGCGCGATCTCCACTTTGTAGCTGCCCATTGCGAATTCTTTCGCATCGAGGGAAATCAATTGCGCTACCGACTTGTCGCTCAGGTCAGCTCCGGCTTTCAACATAGCAAGACCATATACTTGCGGGTCAACGCCAGCGATTGCCGCCAATTCGTTAGCTGCCGCAACGTCCTCGTCCGTGCAAGTCGGCGACTTGAACAACAGGGAGTCCGATACGATAGCAGAAAGCATCAGGCCTGCGATTTCCTTGCGGATCGCTACGCCGTTCTCTTTATACAATTTGTTAAGGATTGTAGCTGTGCAGCCAACAGGCTCAGCGCGGAAGTAAAGCGGTGCGCTTGTCTCAAAGTTAGCGATGCGGTGGTGATCGATAACTTCTACGACACGTACTTTATCAATGTCATTCGCGCTTTGTTGGCGCTCGTTATGATCGACCAAGATAACTTCTTTCGCTTCGTCAGCCACGTTCTCGACAAGACGCGGTGCTTCGATACCGAAGTAGTTCAGAGCGTATTGCGTTTCGCCGTTAACTTCGCCAAGGCGAACAGCTTCAACGTCTTTACCCAATTTTGCTTTCAGTTCCGCGTAAGCGATCGCCGAAGTGATTGTGTCAGTGTCTGGGTTTTTGTGCCCGAAAATAAGCGTTTTAGTCATTTCGAATACTCCTTAATCATTATATTAGGCCGGGCTGATGCCCCATACTGAGAGGCATTACCCGACCTGATCTGCATTTAACCAACATTATACCGCTAAGTCCATCTTATTCCTATACTTATACACAGAATTATGACCGAAAAATAACAATCCAAACCCGATACGGAGGACTGATCGCCTCAATTATACCCTAAAACGTTTGTTAAGCGATGTCAATTCAGCGGATAACACCCGCATTGATTCCGTGGAAGAACGAACCTCCTCCATCGATACGATCTGGTTGCCGGAATTGTCGGCAATGCCTCCGAAATGCTGCGCCGATTGACGGGAGATGCGCTCCATCTCTTCGACGGAGGCCGCAACTTCCTGCGATTCCGCCGATACTTCCTCCGAAGCAGCGGACACTTCCTGGAGCTGCTCGTTCACCGTCTCCAGTCCGTCCACGATGAAGCGGAATGCATCGCCTGCGTCCTTCACAAGCTGTAGCCCCGTCTCGACGCGAGCCGCGTTCGTCTCCATATCCGACGACAAGCTTGTCGTCTGCTCAAGAATATCGCTGATCATTACCGATATTTGCGTTGCGAAATCCTGCGATTGATTCGCAAGCTTGCGTACTTGCTCTGCGACAACTGCGAATCCCCGTCCGTTCTCCCCTGCGTGGGCAGCCTCAATCGCCGCATTCAAGGCGAGCAGGTTCGTCTGCGCCGCGATGTCGGCCATGACCGAAGTAATCTCGCCGATCTCACCCGATCGACTCTCAAGATGCTTCGTCGCGGCAAGCATCTTCGTCGCAGACTGATGCAGCTCATTCATCTCTTCCGTCACGTCGACGATCAATTCGCCGCCGCGCGTCGTCTGCTTCATCGTCTCGCTGGCCACGTCCGCCACGACCTGCGACGATTCCGTAATGCGAAGCATGCTGTGCGTCATGCTCTCTACGGCCTTGGTCATGTCGGCAGCGCGAACAACCTGAATGTCGGCGCCGCCAGACGCCTCATGGATGCTGGCCGAAATAAGGCGGCTTGCTTCCTCCGTGCTGCGCGCATGGCTGGATACGTCCTCCGAGACAGACAGCAGCCGCTCCGAGCTGTCGCGCATACTCTGAATGACGGTACGCGTATTCGTTACGAGCTGCTGGAAGGTGCTTGCCAGATGCCCGATCTCATCCTTGCGATTCACTGGGATTTCTACCGTCATATCCCCTTCTCTTACTTTGGCCACATGTGAAGTCAATTGAATAAGCGGCCTTGTCAAATAGCTGGCCAGTACGACGACGAGCAAGATACCGGCAACGATAATCCCGATCGTCACTAGGATGGTCGTCCGGCGATTGTCAGCCATAAGAGCATAGACATTCGTGGCATCGAAGTCCGCGCCTACAATGCCGAGCATAGTACCGTCCTTCGCCAAGAGCGGCACATAAGCGGTAATCGTAGCGCCGTATTCCTCATCATTCGTCAGTTCGCCAACCTGCGTCTTGCCTTCGGCAAACGCCTTTACCATACCCGGATAATGATTATCCTCCGGCTCGCCGAGCGGCGAGAAGTCATCGTCCGCTACATCCATCGGTGCGCCATCGACGACATAATAATACGTCTTGTCTCCGTTCTCCCCCTCTGTTTGTGCAAGCGTATACAGATATTTTAGTCCGTTCGTCTCTCTAAGCGCATTCATCTTCTCGCGAAGCTCGAAATAATAATCCGTTTCACCCGACTCGGCACTAAGGGCGGCATAGGCGTCAGGATCGACAAGACGGGCCGCACTCTCGGCTACGAGCCGCGCCTGTGCGCCTAACGAACTTTCTACTAATCCCGAAGCCGACCCATAAATCGTATAACCTAGTATTGCGCCCGCTAACACGATCAAGCTTGAGAAAAATAAGACCATTCTCGTTAATAACCGATTCAACAAAGATCCCCCGTTCTTTCTATCTGTTTGACACTATTTTACAAGATTCAACGGCATTTACGCTATCGTTCTTCCAAAAAGTATTTGAGCAAAAAAAAAGATACTCAGTCAGCCCCTCAATCGAAAGCCATCCGAATATCTTTTATTTGAACAAAATCTTATTACCCTCTGTAGCGCTTGAGAAATTGTACAGCTTTGCTAATGTCCGCTTCCGGATTCGTGCCAACCTCTCGTTCGATCGTCAGATAGCCGCCATATCCAATGTCATGCAGCGCCTTCAAATAACCGTCCCAATTCACTCCGCCCTCGCCGAGCGGAACTTCGCGGAATGAAGAGCCTGACTCGGCCATATTCGCGATCTCTTCGTGATTGAGCTCCATCTCGTAGCCGAATTGCCCGTACACATCACGCGGATCGATATCCCCCAGCTTTACGCCGTCCTTCGCATGCGTATGCACGATATAATCTTTAAGCGTATAGACGCCCTGAACTGGATCGTCTCCCGTCACCATGACCATGTTGGCAGGATCGAAGTTGACCGCAACGCCTCTCGAACCAAGACTGTCAAGGAACGACTTCAATTGCGCGGACGTCTCAGGACCTGTCTCAATAGCGAAATGGCTGTTCATACTATTGGCATACTCGCTTAGCTCTACACAAGCCTTATGCATCGTTTCGTAGATGCGGCTGTTCGTATCATCAGGTACGATGCCGATATGAGTGGTCACGATGTTCGTACCGAACTCCAGCGCCAGCTCCATAATACGCTTCGACTTCTCTATCTTCGCCGGATTCGCCGCCGGGTCTTGGAAGCCGTGGCCGCCAAGATCACCGACCAATGCCGATACGTCAAGGCCAAGCGAATCGATATAAGCACGCCATTCGCGTCTTGCAGCTGGAGATAGATTGGCAGGATCAAGCTCGCCCGATACGGCATACATTTGCACGCCGTCTGCTCCCACCTGCTTCGCCTTAAGCAAGCCCTCCTTAACGCCAAGCTGGAAGCTGTCGACGATAACGCCAATTTTATTCGTCATAATTGGTGCAGCCATTAAGATTCCTCCTCGCTATTCATTGGATTAAAGCTCGTTCCATATTCGCTTCACATATTCGAAGCCGAGTTTTGTGCCAAGACGACACTCTTCCATACCCTCGAACTCAATAGATATATAACCATCATAACCGGCTTCCTTCACTTTGCGTAGCGCCTGCGGAATATCAATATCGCCGTGACCGGAGATGGCGCCGCGCAGCCAATTGCCGCCGGACGTTCCGAACCAGCCGTCTCTCGCCGAGTAAGACGCGGGACGGTAATAGAAGTCCTTCACATGCAGCATCGATGCGAGGCCGATATTGCTCGCTACCGCTACAACGGGATTCTCGTCCACGCATAGGAAGTTGCCGACATCAAGCGTCGTCTTGAAGTTCGGACGGTCAACCGCTTGCACGAGCGCCTTCACGCGGTCGCTATGTTGAATGAAATAGCCATGATTCTCAACGCTTGTTGTGATGCCGTATTGTAACGCATAGTCGGCAACTTGGCGGCAAGCTTCTGTTAGAAGCGGAAGCTGCTGCAGGAAGTGTCCGATCGAAGTGTCGGGCGACGAAGCGACATCATGACGCATCCGCTTCACGCCGAGGGCAGCCGCGATATCCACCTCGCGCTTCACGCGTTCCACCTCGGCCGCGAATGCCTCGTCGTCCAGATCGGCGAAGTTCGCGCCGATCGCGTAGTTGGAAAGCTCAATGCCGCGTGACTCCGCATGATTGCGGATCGTATCGACCAGCTCTGGATTATTGGTCAGATCGAAGCCAAGAGGGACGATCTCGACATGCTCCGCTCCCAGATCGGCGACATAATCGATCACGTCCGTGACCGACATTGCACCGGAGCCCAGCGCTTGGTATAAACTGTACGTGCTAATTCCTAACTTCATAGACGAACCTCCGCACCTTTTGCTGCGGATTCGTAGATGCCGCACAAAATTTTCATAATTTCAACGCCGTCTTCAACCGGGCTGATCGGGGTTTTACCTTGCTGCACGCAATCGATGAAATGATTGATTTCGTTTTGGAACGCGCTATCGAAGTTGAATCCTTTGTGATCGGTTTGCGGGTAAATGTTCAGAATCGTATCGTCCTTCTCGGTAACGATCACCATCTCCGGATCGATCTCGAATCCGCCTTTGTCGCCATACAGCTTAACTGCGCCTTCATTGTCCTTCGCATGAAGCGTGAAGCTGACATCAACAAGCAGCGAAGCGCCATTCTCGAAGCGGATAAGCGCATTCGCGAGATCTTCCACCGTGTTTTGCGTCGGATCATAGTCAGCCGCTTTGTAGAAGCTCAGGTTCTTCACGTTGGAGCGGTTGCCCAGCTTACGATACGTATTGGCGCTGACAGATACAGCTTTCGGTCTGCCCATCATGTACCAGCAAAGGTCGATGACATGGACGCCGATGTCGATCAGCGGGCCGCCGCCGGAGCGTTCCTTGTCCGCGAACCAGCCCCCTGGGTTACCGAGACGTCTGATTGTTGTCGCTTTCGCATAATACAGCTCGCCGAACTCGCCTTTATCGACCATCGAGCGCAGCAATTGCGCATTGGAGTCGTAGCGGCGGACGAAGCCGACCTGCAGCAGCTTGCCGGACGAAGCAACTGCCTCCTGGACAAGAAGCGCGTCTTCTACCGTGCGGCAGAGCGGCTTCTCAACGAGCACATGCTTGCCGGCATTAAGCGCTGCGATGCTGATCTCAGCATGCGTGTTGTTCCACGTACAGATGCTGACCGCTTCAATCGCAGGATCGGCAAGCAGCTCGCGATAGTCCGTGTACACTTTGGATGCGCCGTATTTGTCGGCAGCCTTCTGTGCACGCTCCTCGTTCAGATCACATACCGCGTAAAGCTCGGCGTTTGGATTATTTTGATAAGATTGAAGATGACATGATGAGATAGAGCCTGTTCCGATAACTCCAATTTTGACCGCTTTCATTGCCAATCTCTCCTCTAATTGTTGTGTAGTATGACTAGCTTATAATTTCGTATTATAATGAAAAAATAGCAGTTCACCAATGCAAGCGTGTGCGGTTTTTTTGTACAATCGTGCTGCCGATATAACTGCAGGCATTATCTACATAATCATGAGGGAGTGGAATGAAACCTTGACGGATCTTTTCGAATCGCTGCGAGAGCCTATGGACATGCCGAACCCCCATTTTCCAATCAAGGTGCATCGAACGACGTTCAACGAAAATGGCGAAACGCTGTTTTCGAGCCATTGGCATGAGCATTTGGAGTTTCTTTATTTTGTATCGGGCGAAGCAATCATTGAATGCGGCGGGACGGCCATTCACGCTGCCGAAGGCGACCTCATTGTCGTCAATAGCAACGAACTGCACTCCGGGATCAGCAAGTCTGACCATTTGTTCTACTATGCTCTCATCGCCGATGCTTCGCTGCTGCACAGCCAGTCCGTCGACGACGCCGAAACGAAGTTCATCACCCCGATCATCCAGAACAGGCTTCTGCTGCACAATCATATCCGCGGCGACAAGAAGGCTTCGGCCTGCATGCTTGCGATTATCGATGAGCTTGAGCATCATGAATTCGGCTACGAGCTGGCGATCAAGTCCGAGCTGTACCGGCTGCTGACGCTGCTGCTTCGCAGCCATGTCGCCACGGTGCTGACCGAGAACGAATCCGACGAGCGCTTGAAGAACATAGAGCGGTTCGCTCCGATCTTCAGCTACATCGACGACAATTACCAGGAAACGCTGACCGTAAAGCAGCTCTCCGCCATGGCAGGGCTCAGCCGCTATCACTTCAGCCGCTTATTCAAAGAGCTTAGCGGTAAAACGGTCACCGAATATGTGACCGCTACTCGATTGAACCAAGCCGACCATCTGCTGCGCCATACGTCGCTTACCGTGTCCGAGATTGCGGCAGCGACCGGCTTCAGCGATATCTACTACTTCAGCCGCACGTTCAAGCGCAACAAGAACGTGTCCCCATCTTCGCTTCGCCGCAACTAGCAGGACTAGTGTGAAATAGTAAGTCTAATCTCACTTGCTATGAGCCCATCCTCACTATTTCTCCCTGCTTTCGCGTGTAGCGAGCCTAATAGTGAGTTAAACCTCATTCCCCATGAACCTAGCTTCACGGCGAGTGAGGTTTGGCTCACTATTTTCCGTGATCTGCTTATATCAGCCCCATTTAGTGAGATTAGCCTCACCAATCAGTGAACCCCCTCACTATCTGCTCCCCCTACTCCAATTTCTTCTCCATTGTGTTCTGCATTTTCCATATTTGTTGCATCCCTATCATCGTTTGTCCGTAGTACAGTAACGATGAACCATAATCGTTTCAAGGGAGGACACATATGAGTATCGATCTAAGGAAACGCGCAGAAGAAAGTCTGATCGACCTATCCAAGAAAGCTACCATCTCTCTTACCAAAAAAGGATTAAACGACGTTCGCGCCCGCGTGGCGCTAGCGCTCGACATCTCAGGCTCGATGAGCGATCTGTTCCGCAAAGGCGTCGTGCAGCGCACCTGCGAGCGGACGCTTGGACTAGCGATGAACTTCGACGACAATCAAGCAGCCGATGTATTCCTATTCGGCGTTCGTGACCATGCTGCAGGCGAGATTGCCAAAAGTAATTTCTACGAGTTCGTAGACCGTGAGATCATACGCAAGTACCCGCTAGAACCAGGCACGAACTATGCGGGCGTCATTCGCCGCATCATTGACTTCTACTTCCCGAAGGCGCTCCGCAAGAGCGGCAAGACCGGCTCCTTCTTCGGCCTCGGCGGCAAGCAGAACTACACGATCGACGCATCGGCCTATCGCAATCAGGTTCCGGTGTATGTCATCTTCGTAACGGACGGCAACTGCTTCGATGACGCCGACACCGAAGAAATGATTCGACTTGCCTCCGAGCTCGGACTCTTCTTCCAATTCATCGGCGTCGGCAACGAGAGGTTCGCGTTCCTGGACAAGCTCGACAACTTGTCAGGCCGCTTCATCGACAATGCCAACTTCTTCAGCGTCAAAAGCTTGGACCGCATGAACGACGATGAGCTGTACGACAAGCTGCTCGGTGAATTCCCTTCATGGATCAACGAGGCGCGAAGCAAGCAGCTTATTCAGTAAACACAATAAACGAACAAATCCCCTTGTAGTCGACAGTCGACCGAGGGGATTTGTTTACGGTTATATTGCTAATACAAACGTTTCGTATAAGTCTCCTCTAACGAGTCCTTAACTTGCTCCTCTGTAACTTCCATTTTACCCCTGACATGAGCAGCAATTATTTTTGAAGCAGATGGCAACTCACTCTTTGATAGCCAGCTGTCTGGCGTCCATAATCCAGAGCGCTTAAATGCTTTGGCGCAGTGCATATAACACTCTTCGATTTCAATTCCGATCCCCATTATCGGTAGTTTTCCTTTCACAGCCGTTTCACTTAGTAATGCCGGATCTCGAGTAACGCAAGCTTTGCCGTTTATTCGAAAAGTCTCTTCCATACCTGGAATCATAAATATGATTCCGATGTGGGGATTTTGCAAAATATTTTGTATAGAATCCATCCTCTTATTTCCTGGTCGTTCTGGAATGAATAAATGTTTCTCATCAACCACATGCACAAAACCAGGTGCATCTCCTCTTGGCGAAGCATCGCATAAGCCTTCATGATTAGATGTTGCCAATACGATGAAAGAGGATTTGTTAATGAACTCTACACTATTAGAATCCAAAGCATGAATGACCTTATTCGAAGCAAGTGTGCCGGGATAACCAATTTCAGAACGCAATGATTCCAGTTCATCAATCGACGTTATTTGATTGCTAAATACGGCTTTCATTTTCTCCACCCCATTACTCCATTCTTTATAATCCAAATCGTTCAACTATCATTTGAGCAACCGTTTCCGGGGTAAGATCGGTGTTATTGATTTTCATATAATTGCGGTCATCAAATTCACCCGGATGCGAGTTCAGTCTATGCAATTCCATCGTTCTTAACAGATCCTGTTCTGATCGCTCAACGTTTTGTTTAGTAGGCTTGTGCAATAAGCGATTCTCACTCTTGTTCCGTTCCAGCCTTACTTCAACGTCTGCTTCAAGCTCGACCATATACACAGAGCCGCCTTTAGATTCAAATATACGGCAAACGCCCTCAATATACTCCCAGTCTGCGGGAATATCTAACCCCCATACGTATGTGAAAATCAAGCCTTCCAATTCACTAACCGCTACTTCCTTGAAAATTTCTTCTCGAAAAAGACCAACCAACCGTTTGCCAGTCTGACTCCCATAACTGAAGAACGGCGAAACGAGCTCTATCGTCATATGATTATGAAATAATTTCAAATCGGTTCGTTTGGCTAATTCTTGTCCTACGGTCATTTTGCCGACCGCTTGCGGCCCGAATATAATCACTAATTTCATAATAATCCTTTCTTTATGTCCTTTAAGATAGATTCGGATATCTCATTCCGATTGAATTCATTTATTTCTATTAGTTTAACTTGCTTTACGGATTTAATTTTATCTATTTCAGGATGACCGTCCACAGGAATTGTCCCAACAACCATCCTATTATCAGCGACAATTTGCTGTACTGTTTTTTGAAAAGTTGCAGAAAGGATCTGCATAAAGCCAATCTCATCGATAATAATTATTTTCTTCGTATGCATAGCATCCTCTAATAATGTTATAGCGAATTTTTCGAATGCTTCTATATTAACTCCGTATCTGCCAACTCGAATTTGGCTCGGACTGTCTACATTTGCAATCTCAACACTTTCACCGTTAATGGACACACAACGAAAACCTATCCGATCACTTGAATTCTTTATTTCTTCTGTATAAAACCCGCCGCAACTATCAGGTCCAATGTCGTGAATTAGTTTTTTAATCATCGTTGATTTGCCTATTCTAGGCTTCCCTGTAAGTAGGAATACATGTTCATTCAACGATTAACACCGCCCTTTGTAAAAGGATTCGTATGGTCATTTAAATAATTTCATTATGTTTCGTATATCATGTTCCAATTCGTATAAATATTCTGAATCATATTCAAATGATCCGCTCAATAAGGTTTCATTCAACAATTTATTATTCTGATTCTATGTCTGCAAATGCGAAATGCAAACTTGAGCTCTTTCCAATAGAAAACAAAATAAAATCAAAGTCACCTATCGATTTTCTATAATCCATCCTAGCCTCTTTCTCCTCTACTGCGAGTTAATCTTCTATTCACGACATCCCACAATTCCTTGAGATGGCCAGCTTTAGGTAATTGGGATCTCTTCATAATGTTCGACTGTAGGAAAGGGATCATAAAAGTGGTGTAATAATTTCTTCCACTCCTGATATTCTTCAGATCCTCGAAATCCAATGGTATGGTCTTCAAGGCTCTCCCATCTGACCAATAAGATGTATTTATTTTCACCTTCAATACACTTCTGTAATTCATGATTGATATAGCCCTTCATCTTAGAAATAATAAGTGATGCTATCTTAAAATTGTTTTCAAAATCTCCTGTCAATCCAGCTTTAACTTGCAGCGTAGCTACTTCAAGTATCATAGTCATTCTCCGTTCAAATTTTATATCAACTCTCAATCAACTCATCCTTAAGATGCGTAACATCACCATGAAGAATAATTGAATGTTTATCTTTATGGATTTCAATTTTACTTAAACAGGTTGGATGAATATATGGCGGCTTCCACAGATTGTTTAATGCCCGATTTTCAAAATACGCCATGATGAGTTTAACTACGACAGTGTGAGTTACAACTAGTATGGACTTGCCCGAATATTCTTTTATAATGTCATGTAATAGATTTATCGAACGGCTAGAAACATCAGAGAACCTTTCACTATCCTGCACATTAAAGGCTTCAGGATCGTCCCAAAAGTTATTGTATTGCAAGGGGTCTCCGCTCTTTGCTTCTTCTTGGGTTATGCCTTCCCATATCCCTAAACTTATTTCCTTAAGTTCATCGTTAGTATGAATTTGGATTTCTCTTTCATCAGCGATTATCTCTGCCGTTCTAACTGCTCTTGGACTTGAACTCGAGAAGATTACGTCTATTCTGTCATTAATAAGGGACTCCCCTAACCATTTGGCTTGTTGAATTCCAAGTTCGGTGAGGGGGGAATCATTATGTCCTTGAAATCTATGTTGAATATTCCACTCCGTTTGACCATGTCTAGTGAGATATATAGTAGTTACTTCATTCATGTGTTTGCCTCTTTCATGGAATTAGTAATTTGAATGACTCCCCACATGTTCCCATTTAGATCAATGAATTTAAGAACCCATCCAAATCCTTCATCTTGATAAAACGTTATTTCTACCCCAATTTCTTTCAAATGATCATGTAATTTATGTATGTGATTGGTGCTGTAGAGCAACACAGGCATTAATTGTCCTTTGAATATAAAGTTAGCATTTGTTTCTTCCTTGGTTTCCCACAGCATTAACATCGGGCCTTCATCCAATGTCAAAAAAGCATGATGATGTTCATCAGACCTTCCTTCTAATTGGAAGCCGAGATTCGATACATACCAATCGATAGATTCGCTTAAGTTTTTGACTGGAATTTGCATGTGTTCTAACTTTGTTAGAAAAGCATCTTTCATCCTAATCACCCCTTCGTACTGTTTTCTATAATAAGGAAGGATAATCAATTATATTGTCGAAACTTAGCATATAAGTATGATATTGAATGTGGAGGTATTCTTATGGTTCGTTCTACAGAAAACTATGAAATATTGTGTAACCATGTTGAAAAATATATTGGCCCTATCGAAGGTGTTTTTCGGGAAATCGTATCGGATTTGGTATCGATTGATATTATAGTAGCGGCCCCTACTTCAAAACGGAATTATTATACTCTGGTGACTTATGGGATGAGCGAATTGCCTATGACTGTTCCTGACGGGGCGGAGGAATTCCGTTATTCCGAGCTTATGATCTGCTTGCCGCCTACTTGGAAAATATCGGACGAAGCCTTTAAAGATGAACGCAATTACTGGCCTATTCGCGCGCTCAAAACACTTGCGAAATTCCCGCATGAACATAACACCTGGCTATACTTGGGGCATACACTCGCGAACGGTAATCCGATAAAACCATATAGCGAAGACTCGAAGTTTCAAGGTATGCTGCTTTCACTACCAGACGTTGAAGATAAACAAGGTTTTTTCAATTTGGATATATCCAATGGAAAAGTCGTGCACTTCTTCACCTTGATCCCAATCTACCAAGAGGAAATGGACTACAAGCTGAAACATGGTATGGAGGCTTTGTTTGGGAAGCTAATAAAAGCAGCTACGGACGATGTCGTTAATCTAAACCGCAAGAATACTTGTAAAAAAGTTTTTGGTCTCTTCTAGAACTCATTTAGACGTTCCCCTTTATCACAACAGCGGTAGTTATGGACGAGAATAAAAATCTCCTAACTACCGCTGCCTTCCCATCATATAAAAAACTTAACCTAACCTTCTTAAAGAGTACGGTTATAGTCGTAACCGATCGCCCTTAAGAAAGCTCGTGCGATCACCGCATGTCCCGCCATGTTCGGGTGCACGCGATCCCAAGCAAGTGTTCCCGGATAAATATGGTTTAGCACTTGGTTAAATGCCGCCTGCGTATCAACGAAATGAGCATCATACTTATCTGCGATCTTTTTGACAACCTTACCGTACTGATCCATCGTGCTGCGCATCGCGTCTGCCTCGTTCGGCTCGATATAGAAAGGAGTCATCAATACAAGCCCTTGCAGTTGTGTTCTCGTGCTAGAGACCAATTGTTCAAGCGTGTCTTCATATTCATTGATATAGACATGCTGCTCCGTCTGTGCAGGCAGATCGTATTGACGCCACACATCATTGATACCGATCATGATCGACAGCCAGTCCGGCTTTAAATCCAGCACGTCCGTCTGCCAGCGCTCATTCAAATCACGCACCGTATTGCCGCCCGTCCCCATATTCACAACACGAATTCCAAACTCCGGATAAGCCGCCGTCAGCAGCGCATCAACAAGTGATACATAACCTTTCCCGATAGCTCCAAATAGTCCTTCCCCACGCGGTCTAGCCCGGTCGCAATCCGTAATCGAATCTCCAATCATAACGAGCTTTGATTTTGGTTGTAATAACATCGTTATAAATGCCTCCTTTTGGTTTGCCGATAGTTTTGTTCCATAAATTCTTCAAGTCGTAACCTTTTTTAAGGCCACTCTCTTTCCATGATACACATACGAATTAGTTGTAGGGATAAAAATTTATAAATAATTCATGTTTATCTTTCAAGAACTCCTCACCATGTACTCTTGTATAGTAATGAATATGTTCTTCCAAAAAATCTTAATTATCAAATAACCCTCTGCCAATAAAGTTTGCAGTAATTGGTTTCTTTCCGATTTCTCGTGCCCATATAGATAATTGGCCGATGTGATGGATTTCGTGGGCAATCACATGTCGCATGACTTCGCCGTATTTATGGGCCTCACGTTCCCCTGCATCCGTGATATCAATCATAATGCGGTCTTCCATGCTGTCATTCCAAGCATAGACAAATGGGGCGACTTTCGCGTGGCAACGGTCAGAGAAATCTATTATATGCTGCACACTGGCCACTTCCTCGAACGGTGGAATTTCAATCGCTTTTTCTTGTATTCCACCGCATATCCAGCCGTACTCGACCGCAACAATGTGATACAGCGTAGGAAGGATGGCCCCTACGCCGCCTGTACGTTTCTTCAGCAATTCTTCTTCGCTCACCGTATCGCACCATTTGAACCAATCTTTGCGAACTTGCCAGTTATACTCGAATAGTTTCAACATGCTGCTGCCTCCTTAACTATTCATTAAGAGTTATTTGGTCTGAAATGCTACAAATGGTTTAACACATTCTACCTCGAAGTAATTTCCTTCAGTAACGATTCTTAATTCTTCTCCTTCAATTTCAGAAAGATCTAAGCCGGTTTCTTCTTTCACTTCTCTTCTCAAAGCTTGTATTAATGATTCGAACGGTTCAATGCGCCCGCCTGGAAGTTCAATTGTTACTGGCTCATTCGGTTTCACTCTATTTTGAACCACTATTTCTATATGGCCATCAATACGTCTTTCAATGATTGCTCTTGTATTCACATAAAACATAATAATCAACCTCTCTGTGTCGTTATTTCCATCTGCCCATAAGGATATCTTATTTTACAAGTCCGATTTACTTGGTTGCCATCCGATCTCTTGGCTCCATTTATTTGCCTTTAACATGATGTTCCATACTATTTCTGTTTTTCCATCCACATATCGTTCCCTTTGGTCTCTATACTGATCTGCAAGATCAAACTTGACTCGAGCATATTCATTTCTTTCAAATTCATGTTCTCTTAAATAATCCGGGAATAATAAATTGAATTGTTCTGACCAGCTGCCTAGCTGCCGCACATGAATATGAGTCCTTCTCATTTCGGGCGACTCTCTAAAATATCTTTTTGTCAAATCATCATTATCTTTGCGATGATGATAGCCCAGCACTTCAAGTCCTGCTTTTATCCCATCGATTTTATTTAGATCAAATACCGATATTTGAACATCTATAATTGGCTTCGCAGCTAATCCGACTACGGCTGTAGAGCCAATATGATCGATCCTTTTAACCATAGTTCCTACTTGTTCAATAATTTTTCTGCGCAGCTCCGCGTAAATAACAGGCCATTCATCATTATATTGCTGAATAATTACTGGATCCTTCATTTTAGTGTTCACCTACTTAGGGGATATGTTTACGGATGTCTAGATCTGAAACCTTCTATATAGTTCTTATGGGTCTTCTTAAATATTCCTTGCTCTACTAATGAGATTTCTTCCAATAAAATTCGAACTTGCTGGCACAATGCCAAGTTCTCTTGCCCAAATTGATAATTGACCAATATGATGAACCTCATGAACGACAACATGTTTTAATATTTCCTCTTTGCTATACGACTCTTGCATCCATGAAGGATTTATCTTGTCAGCGGCTTCTTCATCCGTCCAAAGTTTCAAATACTCTTTTATCTCTTCTCTCAATTGACTAGATAGGAGTGATAAGGATTGAAGATCTGGATAGCTATCGAAATTTAAAGGTACATCGGGTTTATTAAATATTGCTCTAATCCAACTGTATTCAACATCCGTGATATGTAACAATGTCTTCCATATTGTCCCTAGTCCTGCGTTACGCTCCTTAACAAGTTCTTCATATGATACTGTTTCAAAAACCTTCATATATTCATCTCGAACTTCCCAGTTGTATAGGATTAGACTTATCATTATTTCAATCCTTTCAAAGAGTTGCCCCTTCACTTACTTGAATCATTAATTCTTCTATTTTATTTATGACTTCAATGATGCTTCGTGTTTCATACTTGATTATAGGCATTGGAATAAGTCTTCATTGTATTCCCATCGGTGTTCATGATCTTCATTTATAAAATGTTCGGGAGATACTTGGGTTAACACGTTCCACTCAACTGTCCAGCCCAATGGAATTCTAAGCGGCACTAATTGAATCGTCATTTATGCCAGTTCCTTTATCAACAACGATACTTTCTTCGTATTGTAATAATAATCATAAACGGCATCTTTTTCTGTCCAACCCTCTAAGTCATGATTAACACTATAGCCAAGCTTATTATAATATTTTATGTTTTCCTGCTTACCAGTAAGTAAGGTGGCGAGCTCACAGCCCTTAGCTTTAAGACTATTCTCAAAATAACATAGCAGTCTCTCCCCTATACCTAACCTTCGATATTCGGATTTTACAAATAAATAGTTCAGATAACCATGTGTGGTTTTCGTTTGATCAATAAATCCAAGAGCAAATCCAATGACCTCATTATTAACAGTAGCCACCCAACATGTATCTCTAAAAAAGCGATAGAAAGATAAGTATATTGAATCCCTTTCCTTGGGAAACGGGGAACAATCCATATTCATGATCTGAATAATAAACTGATCGCTAAGTTTACTGTATTGGACATCTTCCATGAGCATCACCCTTAAACTTTAGTCGGCTACCTTTATTGCTTGTATGAAGATCTCATCATGCTCTTAACTTATTTAAATTGTTCATTATTACTGGTATCGCATAATAAAAATAGAGAATTAGTTCTTTCATCTTATCTTCAAAATCATCGCTATCCGGAGCTCCAATGTTTACAGGAGTATTCCGCCCATTATAGATTTCATTGAACAAAAAAATTTCCTTGTTGTACTCTTCACTTACATAGTCCTTATGTAAATCGCTCATCCCAATGATGTACTCATAGTTAATAAATGAATCTTCGCTGAACTGCGTTCTCTTAAATTCCGATGTATCTATACCCATTTCATTCATGATTTGAAAATGAAGATTAGAGTAGTTGCTGATATCACTGCTAGCTCTTATTCCTGAAGAAGCAATATAAACATCGGTAATATTGTTCTGCTTTAAATAACTCTTCGCGCAAAACTCAGCAATCACGCTACGAGTAAAATTATCCGTGCATAAGAACAAGATTTTCATACGAATCAGCCCTTTCACGTTAGTTGCTTCGACCTTCTTATAACGTTGTTGTGTCTTTACGACGCCTAGAGGCTCTTGCCTTATAAAATATCCATGTCTTTAACAATGATTCTTTATCCTTATGTGTTGCTATTCTATTCCGATAATGGAAATCTTCCAATGAACCTTTCAGCTTACCGGTTGGTACAACTGGCTCATGAGAGATCCATTCATCAAATTGAATTATCCCGTGACCTGACATTACGAATTTATCTTTAGGAAGGATGTATACCATCCCTTCTGTCCATGGCTTGTTCTTCATGGTGGATTCGTTTATTGAATAAAAATGATATTTCTTGCTTCGGCCTACGAGACAGCCGTTCCTAAAGCTTCCGATTAACCGGCTTCGATTGAATATTGCGTAAAAAATGGACCAAATCGGGTCTGAGGATGCAAAAACGGCTTTCGTCATTTTACCGTTATATAGAGTTTGTTCGCGGGGTTCAAAGCATTCAATGTTATGATTATTAGAGCCATGAAAAACATAGTTACCTTTCAAAGATAAATACATTAAGAATCGAGACTTTTGAAATGGTAACTGATCATTAATCAAACGCCCCTCTTTAATAGTTAAGGCTAATTGTTCGAATTGAACAATTTCATCATTGGAAAATACAATTTTAGGAGATGAATATAACAAAATCGATAATAGAAAAGAAATCATCTGCTTGAATTCACCCTCTTATTCTGATCTTGACTCGTCGTCATATTTGATTGCTTTTGGTGTATGACGATGTACGAGTTTTTGCAAAAAGGCATCCAGGTTTTCCATACAGCTTCTAAATCGCTAATCAGTATTTTGCGGTTGTAGTGCTTTTCGTCGCAGTTTATTGTGTGTTTTAATGAGTCTGCCAAATAAAAATATTCATCGTCATAACCTACAACCGGAACAAAGTGTAAATATCTTTTATCGGGAAAAACCTTTATGAACGCAATAACTGGCATCCCCTGACTTATTTGTTTCTTTAACGTATTTGCATTACCAAAATAATAAGACACATCAAAATCAAGTTTCTTGAAAAATACGGTTATCCCCCTAGGACTGACTGTTCCATCAAGCAACTTTCGAGGATACTTACTATAAAGTTTGTTACCATCGGCTTCATTCCCAAGATGTCTCAGAATAAAAGCAGATGAATATGCAGCACATTCATTGTTTTGCTGGATATCCATCCTATTCACAGTTTGAATACAATATGAACTAGGTATCTCGCTTATATTTATCTTATCTTTCTTGGGGAATTTATAAAAATATGAAAGTACTGCAAACACGAATACGATGATTAGCAGCCAGTTAGCAATAATCGCCATTGGACCTCCTACCAAATCTGAATGACATGAATATCGACTAAGAGCAGCTACATCATGCGTTTCTCATAAAACACAATAGTCATTTTGTCGTTAATTTGTTTTAGTTCCCCTGTCTTTTGATAACCTAATTTTTCATAGAGATAACAATTCCCCTGCTCTTGTACGAATGTATCCAGCTCCCATAGCCTCGCATCGTTATATGTTTCTTCGATAATCGAAAATACCTTTTGAGCAATTCCTTTCCCTTGATAATCAGGCAAAATAAAGATTGGGCTGACGCGGTAGGTTTGATTCTCTTTCCTTACGATCCTAATTGCACCTACTGATAGATTTGAGCTTTTTATAATGTAATAGTCCGCGAATGACTGCTTTAATCGATCAATTATTCGTTCCAAAGATTCATTAGCAGGACTGGTATCATAATCTTGATATTTATTTAGTAAAGGTTTGAACGCCTTGATTTGCATTTCGTGAATAGCCGATGCTTCATTAAGACCTGACTTGAATAAAGTAATATCCATTTGATTACCCCTTACGCTCAAATATTGTTATCGTCATGAAATTCAATACAAAACGGTTGCATTTCAGGTCTCAAACAGTACTCTATTCTTTGTCTAAAATCTTTCCAATCCACTTTTTCTAGTGCTTCTTCTATTGGAAAAAACCCTGAATCCAAGCTCTCTTCCGAACGTATTAATTGTCCGCCTACAGGCTTCGCTAAAAACAGTGCGTTGCAAACTGAATTCCCTACGTTCTGAAAGATTCCGCAGAATTTAATAATCTCTATATCGATTCCGGACTCCTCTTTCGTTTCTCTTATGGCTGCATGACTTAAGGATTCTCTTTCTTCAACTTGACCGCCAGGCATCTCCCAGCCTCTTCTTGGTCCTTTAATAAGCAACAACTCGTTTTTTTCATTTATTACAATAGCAGCAGCAGAAACAATATGCTTAGGTGGGTTCATAACAGTCTCTCCCTAATGTTCATGTGTCACTAATATAACTTCAAATCCTTAATAACAGTTCAGTTAAAACATCTTCTAGTTCTTCATATTCTTCATCAGGTGTTGGCGTGTTTTTCATTCTTTCCAGATCCGGCTTCAAAAGAATTAATACTCTATCAGGGAGCCTTTTAATTAGTCCATGTAGTAAGAAGTATTTCCATGTTCCATCATTGGTTTGAAAAATGTCTTTCACATAAGGAATTAATTCATCTTGAAAATTAATTACAATATCCTCAACACCCTGAGCAATTGGCCAATTGGCATCTTGCAGCCAAACAAGCAGATCGGGAAGAATCGGTTTAATTTCAATTAACTCCAGAGTTCTAAGAATATTCACTCTTTCGTGATCGTGTTTGTTTTGAGGAATTAATTCACTTGGATTCATATCATGGTTTCACCACTTTCATCGTTGTAGTGTTTATCGCTCATTAAGGTATGAATATACAGATATACCCTTCCGCGATCCCTAGCTTCCTTCTTGTATAGTGGTTACACTATCAAACTGTAAATTCCTCAAATCATAATCTTTAATCCAAAAGTATAGTCTCCCAGTGTCACCCCATTCCATGTTAGTACTGTCTTCTGAGTCTATTTGAAGAAGGAGCCTCCAACCCTCACCTTTAAATTCACCCTGAACAGCATCATGATACCCATAAAGTCTATTCATTCCTACATGGGTTTCCAAAGTATAGCCCTTTATATATTTCTTCGAAAAATTTTCTTTGAATATTTCCCAGTACTTATCATTATTTTCTTCACCCCATGATAACCCGAGCACTTCATTTACTTCATAAGATTCTACCTCAGGAACACTCCATTCAATTTGAGGGAAAACACTCGCACTAAAAAACTGCAATTCCTTCGATAGTTGTTTAGGTGGTTGAGTTCTTACCAAATCATTTATTTCTCCGTCGTAAAATAGAACTTTTGAAGTCATAGGGTTATTCTCAAAATCGATTTCTTCATACATCGCTTCGGGATATGTTGTATAAAAGAAATAAATGATTCCTTTAGCTGGATATTTATCGTTATCAGTCTGAATGATAGGCATTTCTTGCAAATTGATCTGTGCAATAAATGACATGGGGTACTCTTTCCAATACGGCCATTCAACATTTGCAGGCAAATCTGGTTGACCCCCTAATTTTGTTTGACCTATTGCTAATTTTTTCTCTGACTCTCTTTCCGTTATTAAACGGATAGATGGCTTGATCATGCTTTGAAATTGTTCTGAATAATCTTCTAGTCCTGCTTTATGAAACATAGATAAAATGTCTGCTTTTGCTTCCATTACTGAGCTCACCTCTTCATTATTATTAATTGCGTATTTCTTGCCACATCCAGATAGAATAAATATCAATAATAGAAATAGAAAGATTCTGATTCTGCTCCCCAATGACTGAAATACCTCTTCAAATAAAGTCTTACTTTCCCTCTGTATAGGCTGCACGATCATATAAAATGTTCTTTATCCAAATTTTACCTTCTTATTCTTAAATGTGCAAGATATGTGTTCCAACCCTCCATTTACCTCTCAGAAAAAATCTACGATCCGGAAAATCGGGTTTGAACACACAGACGCCAGAGCGCTTTTCAAGACTGCCTTCACTACATCCACTGTGTTCAGATTCCATTTAGATCCGTCTGGTAAGATCAGTAATTGACTGCAAGTTGATAGATTATGAGGAGGGAAATTGAACTTGTATAAACGCCTATTAAGTCTTTTGCTATTATCTTGTATACTCGTAACCTTAATGCCTCCTGGGATTCATGCCGCTTCACCGGCTTCTGTCGAACATGCGGCAGCAAACCAAACGACTGCTCAGCCCGTTCCTCAAAGCTGGTTTGAAGACGTGGCACCAACGGCCTGGTTCTACGATGCGGTCATGTATGTCAAGCACAATGGCATATTCAGCGGCACAAGTAAAGATCGCTTTTCGCCTAACGCAACCATGAGTCGTGCCATGTTTGTTACTGTGCTTGGGCGAATAGCCAAAGTGGATGTAAGTCAATACAAAACTTCCGCATTTACAGATGTGCAGCCGGGCGATTGGTATGCGCCTTATGTGCAATGGGCAATCGAACGCGGCATTACTAGCGGAACCGGCGGCAACAGATTTTCGCCGAACGCCGCTATATCAAGAGAGCAGATGGCAACGCTGACATTGAAGTATTTTGAAAGCGATGGTATACCTTATCAAACAAACGACAGCACCTCTACGCCTAACGACATATCCGCCATTTCTCCATGGGCGGTTGATGCGGCCGTAAAGCTTTGGCAAGCCGGCTTGTTTGCCGGAGATGCAAACGGCAATTTCCAACCGCATTCAAAGGCGACTCGCGCTGAAGCGGCCGTTCTTTTTATGCGTGCGGACAAAGTCGCGAGGGCCAGCGACAGCATAACCTACACGGTTACGTTTAACCCGAATGGCGGCTCGCCGATCGACAGCTTGAGTATGAATCGAGGCGAATCGCTGAATCAGCTTCCACTCGCATACAAGCAAGGCTCCATTTTCAATGGCTGGTATAAAGATCGTGCATTTACACAACCGGTAATGAATCACGATACCGTCAAGAGCGACATGACCTTGTATGCCAATTATATTGCATCGCCTGATGATGCTGTGAACATTACTCCGAATGCATACGCAATGGACCAGTCGCCGAACTTTAGGATCACCGTGAAAGATTCTACTGGTAAAATGACGGCGGCGGCCGTTCAAGCCGGCATGACATTCAAATCTCCGTCCAATCCTGATTTTGCAGGAATTACGGTATCCGGCTCGAACGGCAACTTTACTGTAGCTGCAAAAAACGGTGTATTCGAAGAGGGTAGCACCTACCAAATCACTTTGAATGATACAAGCCTTGCCTTCACAGGCAAAGACGCAACAACTAGAAATTATATTTTTAGTATTGCGAAACAAGAGGTCATGCAGTTGCCTCTAAATCCTTACATGATTTATTTGAGTTTTTCCGATATCTCTCAGATGACCCAGAATGGCGTATCCGTTTCTTCCCCCTCAATCGCTGTAATGAGCGCGATCGTTGGTGGTGGATCGGATTCGAACCCGTCCCCTGTTGCGAGCGGCACCTTTCGATATGACGGAAATACGCGCTTAAAAATGGGCGATACCGTCTCGGTTTATGAAGGGACCCGCCCCGATCTGCGTACTTTGGATACTTCCGATGATGGCGATGTCGCCTATGTAGCGATCACTGGGATCAACGGGAATATCTATTCCTACACCGGCGCAAATCCGATGGACGTTCTGCTTAAACCGCATGTGCTGCCGGTCGACCCTGCGTCGGATACCGACGGGGACAGGACGAACCGCTCCATCACGGTCGCTCCGGCGTCAATGGATTATTCCGACGCCAAATATGCGCCTATGGGGCTTAACGCGGCTACCGTTGCCAGAGTCGGAGACTTCCTGGCGCTCGTCAATATGGTTACGGGAGCCTCTTCAGGCTACGGGAAAGTGACGTCCGTCTCTAGCTCAGGGAATCATTATGTCATTGCTTATTCCGATGCGACACAAGATGACATTACCCACGCCTTCGATTTCTATAAGCAGGAAACGATTGACGGAGACGACCTGTTGTCGCAAGCCGATATTGCTGTTTTGGAGAATCAAATCAAACGGCAAGCGCTGGCAAGCGGATTTGTCGATGAAGCTGCAAACTATTTGTCAACTGCCGCTTTGCAAACCGATAGCTTCAAAACGTTTATCGCGGCCAGCGCACCAACAGCTTTGGGGAATGGCATAAAACCGGCAGTACGTATCCTCTCCGCGGAACCTGCAGCAGAGAATGCTGAAGTCACCCTGCACAACTTGCAGGTTTCGGCAGACATAGGCACGGCGTTATCCCACTTCCAAGGGAAGTCCGGTTTGCGGCTGAATCTCGCAGTTTCAAGCGATATTCAAGTTTCGACAGGCGCGGACAACGATATCCTTATTCATATGAATGCTGCATTTACGGAAGAAATCTCTTTGAGCGTGGGTGTAGACGGCAATACGGTTTGGGGATATATCGATCTGGGGCTCTTCGATCTCCCGTATCCCAAAGACTATCAAGCAAGCGCCAACCTGGACGCCTTCACGTTCACGAGCATTGACGCGTCCGCGCAGATCGGCACCGTGCCGGCGAATACTCCGCTTGATCGCTGGACGAATATTTGGAATACCGCCAAAAATAAAGTAGACATCAAGGCGCAGCTGAAAGCGGTTCTGGAGCAAACACCTTCCACTCCGGCCAAGGTAAACGCCGATACGTTGGTGGAAAGCTATCAATCCATGCTGGAGAACGAGACCGATTGGGTTGATCTGGTGGAGGAAGAAATCTTCGAATACGACCGACACCTGTTAATGGGTCTTCTCCATATTAACTTTACAGGAAATTTCGTCATCAGCATGAATCCGAATATTGCCCTGGGAATCGGCTTCAGCTATGAATCCGCGAAGAGATATACGGCCAGCTTTAAGCTTAGTGAAGGCTCGCCTTCCTTTGGCACCGTAGATTTGCCAGGCGATGGCACCTATAATTTCTATTTCTATGTCATGGGAACACTGGGCCTAAAGGCGGGAATTCGTCTCGAACTGGCGGCTGGTTTGTTCCATGTCGAATTGGATAGTATCGGGATCACGGCAGAAGGCGGCGCCTACCTCCAGCTCTACGGGTATTTCTATTACGAAATCTCATCTTCGGCGCCGACCAAAACGTTAGGAGCGCTGTTCCTGGAGATCGGCATGTATGTGGAGGCAGAATGGGGGGCGCAGGTGTTCGGCGGGTCGTTCTCGTATTCCGAACCCTTCTATAGCGAGTATTGGCCGCTTTATAGAGCCGGCACGCCCACCGGTCATTTCATCGGTTTCGCCTATGAAGAAGAAAATGCGCCTTCATTCGTCGCCTTAGAGCAGACATTGTTCCCATCGATCGGGGACGCCTTGATACTGAACGATTTGAATTTGGTAACGGGCGAAATCATTACAGGTAAAGATCGTCCACAGAGTTACACATTCACCTTTGATAACAATAAGTTTAAGTACGATCCGAATAAAATGAGCGTCACCGTATCGCCGAATACGACGGATGAAACTCTCACCAGCAAAATGACCGTCACGTGGAAGGGGTCAACGACGGGATTGAATTCCATTCCTCACTCGCGCACCATTCATTTGACCTGGTACAAGAGCGGATATCGCACGATAACCTTGAATCCTAATGTCCGATTAGTAAACGGTAAAGATCCAAACGATGAAGTTCAGTTGAACCAGTACGGCCCGGTTGTTGAGCAGGTCAACGCATCACTCAAAACGAAAAAAAAATATCTAACTAATACGCGTACAAGAGCCGGATATACATTCAAGGGTTGGACATTGGATCCCGAAGGAACGAAACCTTACCTCATTCCCGATCTCATGCCGGCACAGAATTTAACGCTCTATGCACAATGGACACCGCACAAAAACGTACAATACACGGTCGATTACGTGATGGTTGATCCTGATACAGGGAAACGTACTTCCAAGAAACATGATGACTATTATGGTACAGCAGGCGATTCCGTTTCGCCGGTACCTATCAAGATCGAAGGTTATGATACACCGCCAACGCAATCCTATACAATTTCTGCAAGCCGTTCGAAAATGATATACGAATACCTGCCAACCAAACGCAAAATGACTTTCTATTCTGATCCGGGCGGTACTCCGACCGTTTATTCGGCCAGCAGCTTATCGAAGATACCCGACGGCGCAGTGCCGATTTTTACCAAACCCGGCTATGCCTTTACGGGCTGGTCACAAGCCATTCCAGACACAATGCCGACAACGGACACCGCTTACACCGCGACCTGGAAATTACGAACCGATACGCCTTACCGGGTTTCGAACAGGCTCCAAGGTGTCGGAAGCCCTTCGCTTTACGTTGAAGCCGACATGGGAAGCTTCCAAGGGACAACCGGCGCGCTTGCTGCGCCAGCAATCCAGCTGTATGCCGGCTTCACCTATGACCATAGCACGGCCTATGACAGCAGCGGTAAAACATTGGCATCGAGCACGATTGCAGCCGATGGAAGCCTCACGATCGTACGTTACTACTCGCGTAACAGCTACAACTTGACGTTTGATGCAAACGGAGGCAACGGCGGTTCTACAGCTCTAGTTCAATACGGCGCTGCCATACAAGCGCCAACCGTAACGAAGTCAGGGTGTACGTTAACAGGTTGGTCGCCCGCGCTGGCAAGCACAATGCCGACCCAAGACACAACCTATTCCGCACAATGGAATTGTCCACCGACGACACCGGCGCTTAGCGGCGCCAAGTCGGTTCTGTCCAATGTGAACGGGAAGGTGAGCGGGAGCAGCCTTTCGGCTCCGAGCACCCTGACCGTAGGTCAGTTGTTGAGTGGGTTGAAGGTATCCCGGCACGCTACCGCCAATGTGTTGGATCAAGACTTGGCACCTGTAGCCGATCAGACGGCCATTATTTCTTCAAGCATGATCGTACGCGTTACCGCTCAAAATTCGACGACTGCGGATTATGTGATTCTGTTTAACGACGTAACCTTGACCACGGCAAATCCGAGTTTTCAAATTGATCCGGTCGCAGGGACGATTTCCGTACCTTCATATACTTATGGCATGACATTATCTGTAACTGCTCCACCGAATGGGAGCTATAAAGTCTACAAGCAGAACAACACGGAAATTTCACATGGATATCTTATACAGAGCGGAGACAAGTTAATCGTAACCGCACAGGATGGCACTCAGAAGACGTATACCTTTGTCGTGAGAGCAATTCCTTGAGAAAATGATAGCTCGTAATAATCAGATCGCCCGCAGCTTGTTACAGCTGCGGGCGATCTTTTTTTGCGGAAGCTACTTCAGGTTCATAGCATTTTTTTCATTTCATAGTACTTGGCTTTTTTCTCGTCGCCGCGTTCCCTATGAAACTGGATCAGAATATTTAAAGCATTGTCGAACCTCACCTCGTAAGATTGCTGTATGCTTAACGTCCATGAATAAAGCTTATTTTCAAATAACATGCCTTTGTACAGCTCCACCAATTGCTCGAGAATTTCCATTTTACTCTTATCTTCATTATAACTTCTACTGATGCGATCGAACTCCAACAAATCCGCTTTCATGTCTTCCATATTGAGCCAAATGTTCCCGAGTCTGCTCTTGATCAAATGTTGGATTCCGTAAGCATCGAATCGCTTCTTTAAGTTATATTGCGTCGTATATAAATTTGCATAACCTTTATCCATCTCCAAATCGGGCCACAAGTCATTAATGATTCGTTCTCTGGATACGTATTTGCCGTTCATGCATAGCAAATAGGCTAGAAGCTCTTCCGTTTTTTTGGTTCGCCAATTGTCGTCCATCAATTTCCCGTCGATCAATACGGAAAAATCGCCAAAACACTTCATCTCGATTTTGCGTCCCATGCTGCTTTTGCTTCTAATCTTCTTTACTTTTTCCAATGTGACATAAAGCTGTTCGTACTTCACCGGCTTAACGAGAAAATCCAACGCCTTCGTTTCAAGCGTGTCCGACACATAGGCATGGTGAGCACTTGTGAAAACAAAGTCCATTTCCGGTCTTTTTTTGAACATCATCCCGAGCAAGGTTATGCCATCAATCTCGGGCATTTCGATATCCAGAAAAGCAACGTCGGGCTGTATGCTGTTTATTTCTTCCAAGGCTGTTGCAGGATCTTCATACATCGCAACGACCTCGACATCCGCGATTTTCTCCAACTTGCTTTTCAAGTTCCGCAGCGCATAATATTCGTCGTCTACAATAATAACTTTCATAGCTGCTCCTTAATGGGTATATCAAAACGAACCGAAGTTCCTTTACCCTTCTCGCTGACGATTTGAAGCTGCGTTCCATACTCGGCCTTGAGCCGCGCGTTTATACTGGCAAGCCCAATGCCCTTGCCCGGCGAATATTCTAGCAGTTTATATTTATTCGCGTCTTCAATGCCGATGCCGTCATCTTCTACCGCAATGAAGTAGCCCTTTTCAAGCTCTTTAACCGTGATTGTGACTGTTCCTGCGATTTTCCTTTTGCGTATACCGTGTTTAATCGCATTTTCTACCAAGGGTTGAATAACGAAGCGCGGCACCTTCAATTGTATGCCTGGATCAATATCATAATTGGCAACTATTTTGTCCGGGAATCTGGCTTGCTCAATGCGAACATAAAACTTGACTGCATCCAGCTCATCATGGATAGAAATATATCTTTCCGAATTGCTGTAATCGAATATATTTCTGAGATAATGCGATAAATCGTTTACCAAGTTTCCCGCTTTTTCTTGGTTATCAGCAATAACCCCTTCGATCACGTTCAATGTGTTGTGCACAAAATGCGGATCCATTTGCGCCCGTATAAAAGCAAGTTCGAACTGCCTGGATTGAATTTCGGAATTTTCAAATCTAATTTGATTGCGTTGCTTCTCTTCATTTAAATTATTTATGATTTCTGCGAGAGATAGGGCAAAGGCGGTAGCCGAGACACCTGAAAGAAAAAATAAGTAATAAATAATAATGTAGCTTTGAGGCAGCACTCCGAACACCATCAAATCAAACAAGATGATCGACAAAATAAATAATAGCCATGCCGTTATGAGCTGCGGCGAACGAATGGTTTTGTTCCTTAATCCTTTAAACATAATGATAAAATACAATACATACACCACAGAAGATGCGCCCGCACCAAATGCTCCCAGCTCTTTATTGATAAATAGAAACAGCAATAAATTGATGGGGAAATAAACGATGAGCAACTTCAAACAAAAATCGATCTTGGGGAACCTCGTTTGGGTCTGAAAAATCGCTCTCATAAAAATAACGATGGCCAGCGACATGAGAATGCCGATGCCCGCAGAATATTCTGCAATCCAATAGGCGTACTTGAAGCCCGTAATGTTTAATAGTCCCGTCGTTGCCGCGTTCCATAACAAGGTGGTGAAAACAAAAAAGCAGTATTTTATAAACGTTTTGTTTTTTATGGCTAAGCCCGTGATCAAGTGATAAAAAAACAATGCAGCTAGAACGCCGAATAAGATGCCCCCTACCCAGACGTTTATCATGCTTGTTTTCCTAAAGAGATCGTAATTTACGAGCCCGACAATAAAGTTCTGTCCGTATAACGATTGGCTTGTCATGTATATGTATTGATTATGATCAAAGTGAGGCGGGATTTGGAATGCGGGGTAGACATAGCCGATCTCATCGGAATTGCTCTTATACGCGTACCCGAAATGCTCTGTTATGTAATCGTTACTTGTCGGGAGGTAAATCGTTACATCTTCAAAAAGCGGGTTGTTTATTGAAAGGTAATTGATTTCATCCGCGTTATACCGGTTTAATTTTATTTTGAACCATAATCGGACCGGAGAATAGCCAACCTTGGAATAGTTATCAGGCAAAGCTACGAATTGATCGCTTACTTTAACATCGGATAAGGTCATGTTTCCTGAACGGTCTTTTAGAATCTCCATACTGATATCATCTTTGGATTTGTTCGCATCCTGAAAGTAAATGACGAAAACGAATGCGGTGCAAAGCGATATAGCTAAAATAATGGTCATTATTTTTATTAAAAATGTAGTAGATTCCGATCTCATTAATAGACTCCCCAGTAAACTCGGATGGTGTCGACTCTTGGAGCAATTCTACCATGGTTCCATCCATCCATCAATCTGTCCTGCAGGCACGACGGATCAGGTTTAATTCATCTTTTTATGCTGCCTCAAATTCCTGGGCGACGAAGTCGCCGGGCACGATGCGAGGGAGACGCACGATGCGTGAATATGGTGTTATCTGAAGGAACTAGCTTCTGCAATTCGACCCTCACTATAGTATTTCTCCGTTTTATTCAATTCTATATTTTTGTTTTCATCCCAGATCGTAGATTGTTCAAACACTCCAGGTTTAAAGAACAATGGTATTCTCTTTCGAAACCAATCTTGCATTGGAAGATCATCAATTTGATTTCTATCGACCCACAGTAATTCTCCTTCTGGGGGATTCTCCAATAATTCACCTTCGAAGGAGGTAACAAGATAGTTAAAGACCATGTATCTAAGGCCGGAATTTATCTCACAAAATTCATTCAAACCTTTATATATTATTTCTTTGACTATCAATCCTGTTTCTTCTCTTACTTCTCTGATAGCACCATCAACAATACTCTCTGGAAATTCTACCTTTCCTCCAGGAGCGATGTAACCTGGAAACCCTAAGTCTTTAGGTCGATTCATAAGTAATATTTGATTACCATCTTGAATCATACATAGGGTTAAGACCTTATACTGTACTTCTATTGTCATCCTGACTCCTCACTTCCCGTTGTTTAAATGTTGATCAGTTCTTTCAGATAACGTAGTTGTGTTCATGACGTCCGATATAGTCGGATGTGTCCGGTCGATTCTGCTTCACTGCTATATGGTGTTATCTGAAGGAGCCTCTTCTCAAGTTACTCTCACACTTCTTTATACAAATAAATCATTGTGAGGTTCTCATTAACTTCTTTTTCTTTATATTTCTGGTACCCTAGTCTTTTATATAGTTCTAAGTTTTTTATACTTTTATGCCCTGTAAACAGTTCCATTCTCTTCACTTGACTATAAGACTCTTCAATTTCCTTCATTAGTTTCTTCCCGATCCCTTGGTTTTGAAACTCAGGTTTCACTATTAGTTTGCCTATTATGCAAACTCCATCATGTGTAATCGCCCTTACAGACCCTACAATTTCATCATTATTAGTGACCTTCAATATTGTTCCTTCGTTATACTCTTCCACTAATTCACTTAAACTTTGCTTTAATGGCGGAATAATCTCTTGATAAATCTCCGCCTCACTCTGATAGGCTTCATATTGAAGCTTAAGAATATTAGGTAAATCAGATATTTCCGCTTTTGAAACAATCAAAGTGAACACTCCTTTGTTTAGGGTTTAGCCAATCTCACATTATCTCTATTCATTCCACAGACTTATTACTTCTTTTAATTCTAAATTTTCAAAACGTAATTTATAAATATCTGGTTTCTTTAATTGATTTAAAAAATCCAAACCATAACTTGAATCAAAATAATTCATCATCAAAGTCATTACAAGTCCATGTGTTCCAATAGCTACTTTTTTCCCAGAGTGTTCTATTAATATGTCTTTTATCACTGATATCGCTCTATTCTGGCAATCAGAATTAGACTCCCCACCCGGTAAAGAATAATCAAAATCGTTAAATTTCTCTCTAATAACTGACATTAACTCAGCATTTTCAATAATTTCTCCAGCAAAATACCTTTCTCTGAGATCTTCAAATGTTTTGATTTCTATTCCTAAGTATTGTGCCAATCCCTCAACACTCAGGATTGCTCGGTTATACGGGCTAGATATAATAACATCTATTCCTTCTTCTTTAAGAATTTCTGTAACTTTTTCAACATCGCCCTTGCCCTTAGTGGTGAGTCCTCTTGTTCTTTCGGTTCCTTCAGTGTATGGTGATTCAGCATGCCTAACCATATAGATGATGGTCTTCATATATCCTCCTTGAAAATGCCCTCAAAGTATTCTCTCCAGTAATCCACAATCCAATCGTTATACTTCACATATAGCGGCTTTAATTGTTCCGTTGAAGTAGCGTGAGCAATGCAGCCTCTATCATCGTACATATGAAATAAAATGCTCTTCTCTTTGCTTAAAATGTAAACTCTCTGTCCAATGGATGGTTCTCTTCCCTGCTCATAATGAGAAATTCCTTCAAAAATTTTTTTATATGGAATTGAAGAAACCAAACCCTCAAAGACTTTGAAGCTATATTCAATTTTAACTTCTATGCTATTTCCCTCTTCATCCTCATCTTCATCAATATCAAATAATACTCCTTCTTCCCCTATCTTTCCTTGGAGTAATTCATAGAGATATTCGGGTGTTGTATTGCCAAACATGGGGTCCTCATAAGATCCCCAGTCTTTGATTATTAGATATATTAAGTCTGTGGGTTTGAAAAGCTCTTCGAATATTGTATTTAATCTTTTGTTTACTTGAATAATTCTACGCTTTGATCCGTTTCGATAAGGTTCACCTAACTCAAATCGAATGTTGATATCGTTCCAATATTCAGGAAACTTATCATTTAAGTAATCTTGTATTTGCTTTAGCATCTGATCTCCTCATTTTGTCTTATTCAAGTGATCTTTCGTCTAACGTTGGTGTGTTCACGACGTCCCACCGACTTAAGGCCACACAGTGGCCGGGAACGATACGCTTAGTCAGTGCGGATGTGTCTGACTGCTTACGCTTCCTCGAAATCCATCTGCCAGACCGTAGGGAGTCCCCACGATGCGTGAACACAGTGTTAGACGAAGTGATTTTCATCATTGATTCACTTTCAAAATTCACTCTTATTCTTCTGAAGTTTAGAAAAGATTACAGCATCAACAAATCTCTTTTTCTTATAAAAGAATTCCTCTAATACTCCCTCTTCCCTAAATCCTGATTTCTCTAATATTCTTCTTGAACTAGCATTCTCCCGGTGTATTAATGCCTCTATCCGATTTAATTCAAGCACTTCAAATCCATATTTCATTACTGATTCAATTACTTCTGTCATATAACCTTGACCCCAATATCTTGGAGATAACTCATATCCTATTTCAGCTTTATAATGTTTCTTTGCCCATTTATGATAACCACAAGTCCCAATGATTCTATCTTCTGATTTAAGTGCTATTCCCCATCTAATGGAGAATAAATCATTAAACTTCTCATTCCAATTTTCTATTAATTCTTCTGCTTGTTTCACTTCTGTAAATCTGTCTAAATCATAGTACTCAGTAACCTCTTCCCTAGAAAAATATTCGAATAAATCAGTTGCATCCGTGAGGCGTAACTGTCGAAGTGTAAGTCTTTCGGTATCAAGTTTTGGAAAAATCATTTAGGTTTACCTCGCTTTAAGGACATTTCGTCTAACGTTGTTGTATTCACGACATCCACTTCTAACTTAGTGCCGGAACGAGAGCCAATGCCGGATTCGTGAATATGGTGTTAGTCGAAGTCATTGCCCTCTTGAATTAGCTTTCAATCAGCTCTCTTCTTACACTTCTGCCAGTGCTTTTAATTGATGATTTCTATGGTCTAAGAAGCGCTTCATATATTGTTTCAGTACGATTCTTTCTGCAGTCCATCCAAAGATCCCCAAAGGGGCTTCAAATGTTAGTTTGTCCCTCATTAATGTTTTACCGTTTTGTTCTTCAAATTTATGTTCATGTCTTAGACTCTTGAATGCTCCCTTTACCATTTCGTCTACAAAATAATAGGGTTCTTTGTATTCTGTGATCTTGGACGTTAGCTTCTGTTTAATTAGAAAATGTCTAGCTTGAAATGTTACATAATCTCCTATACCTATCAAGCCTGATGTCGTTCCCTCGACCGCTCTTTCATTTGTATGTTTCCATACAGTTTGTGTATGTATATCGATGTTTCTCGCCAAGTCAAAACAATACTGTATTGGCGCATCAATGAGGACTTCTGTAGTAACAATAACCAAACGACGACACCTCGTTAAGTAACTTATGGTTTATATCTTTATTTCAATCCGTCCTAAGGGCGTTAGCCGGCAGCGTGAATATGGTGTTATACGAAGCCCAAGGCACCTCTGAGTTACTCAAGAGCATCTATTATTTCAATAAGTTCAATAAATCGTCTTAACTCCGTTTCATTATAGGAATTTCGATCAAACAAATTTGTGTTCCCTATCTTCGATACTGCATCATATTCTCCTATCAATGAATCTAATAGAATAAAATACATATTAATAAATTGGTCTCTGTTTGATTCAAGATCTTCGATATATATATCCAAATCAATATAGTGACCATTATCAATAAATCGAAAATGTACATCTTGATAGGACAATGAAATATCACCCATCTTAATTTCAATTTCATCAGAATTCATCCGAGGTCTAAATGCAATTATTATCCAATTAAGAAATTCAGGTGCAGCATCACACAAATTAATAACATGTTGGAATGAATCAGCTATTCCATCAGCTGAAATTACTAGCTCTCTCTTCTTTTCTTCCTGAGTATGGCTAATTTCAAATGTCAAATTATTATCTATCCCTTTAAGCCTTGAACTTAACTCATCCATAAAGCCTTCTTTGTTTGACTCAAAATTCATATTTATATTTGACTCTTGTTTTACAAACCACTTCCAAAAAGACTCATATTGATTACTTTTCTTGAGTAATTTTAAAATCATTGTTTTGCCTCTCTTCTTGGGTTTCGTATAACGTTCTTGCATTCACGACGTCCCACCACCTTAAGCCCGAAGGGCAGCAGCGATGCGGTTAGGTGGTGCGAATGTGTCCTGCTGATTCCGCTTCCCCGCTACTGAATTACCACTTCGATTCCACTTCTAACTTCTGCCGGACCGAGGGCGAATGCCCGATGCGTGAATATGTTGTTATCTGTAGTCCTCGACTTCTTGAGTTGCCAAATATCGCTTTGCCTCTTTAATTATCATTTGCCTTACAACTGATTCGTCCTGTTTTAATGCTTTGTTGTCATATACGATCCAATCCACATTATCATCTAGTTCTAGCCAAACTGAGAGATCTTCTGGATATTCTAGATCAACTGATATTTTAAAAATCTCTTTGGTTACTTCAAATACATCCCTTTTGCTATTTACAATTTCAGTACATAGGAGAGTAATATATGACCTAGCTGATTCCATAAATGTGGGTTTGTGAAGCTCTACTTCTGAAAATGATTTATTGAAGTAATCTTCAAATGAAAAAATGTTATCTGAGGAATTCATCGATGAAAGCATTAATAAAGATTTAGATTCTATTCCACTTCTAAGCATTGAATATGACCAATTCAAGTAATCTTCTGGACTTATAACGCTTTTATAAATTCTATAGAACAGTACATTCGTATCAAATTGAACTATACTCATTAATTATTACCTCGCTCTTCGAGGATTTTAGATATCGTTCTTGTATTCACGACGTCCCACCACCTTAAGCCCGAAGGACGGCCTCAATGCGGTTAGGTGGTGCGGATGTGTCCGGCTGATCCCGCTTCCCCGCTACTGAAATGCCTCCCTGAATCCTCTTCTAACTCCTGCCGGACCGAGGGCCGAATGGCCCGAAGCGTGAATATGGTGTTATTTGAAGTCATTGCCATCACTGATTAGACCCAAAAAATATCGTTATTATCTACTTCCATTAGTTGTTTTTCAAATTGTTTATCTGGTTTTATGTCATCGACAAAATGCCATTTATTCTTACTATCTCGCCAATATACCTTCCAGAATGTATCATCTAATCTTAATTGAGCTATTGGATACTCAAAACGTCTTCCCATATACCCTGGTCTTTCTTGACTTAATGTAACTGTATTTCCTCTAAATTTATAATGAATTTTAACTTCATTTTTGAGATCTTCAGGTATTTTTTGGTCTATATAGTTTTCAAGTATTTTTTCTATTCTCTTTCTTGTAAAAGCATCTAGCACTTCTATCACTCCGTCTTATTAATGTCGTTGCTATGATTTCACATAACGTTTTTGTATTCACGACGCCCGGCGAATGCCGGGTGTGTCCGGTTGAACCAGCCTCCTGGCCAGTATCATCTGTCACGACCCAGGGCGAAGCCCGATGCGTGAATATGGTGTTATAAGATGTCGGCGCATTCTTTGAGTTTACTTGCTAAATTAATCCTTTTTAAGTCCTGTTTGTTCTATAGTTATTCATTGTTAAACTATAAGAATCTAATAGATTAACTTTAATGTCAGTTTTGTTCCTGATTTATAATGTCAAAATCAAACACCCTTTTTTAGTGTTCTATAGCTTAATGTCCCCGAAATAAATGACACTGTTATCGATGATACTAGTGAACTTATCCATTGAGCTTGATCATAGAAAATTGACATAATTCCGTATACTATTATTAATGTTACTATCGCAATACTAATTGAAATTAAGCTTTGTTTTTTTCTAGTCAAGATCGTCACTCCGTTCTATTTACTTATATGATTAATTTTCGCTTCTTCGATATATTTGATACTAAGGCATCAATATTGCAGATTAGAGATTATATGAGGTTTTATATTATTGCGCCAATTTCTTATACCGTTGTTGTATTCACGACGTCCCACAGACTTAAGGCGACGAATGTCGCCGGGCGCGATGCGCTTAGTATGTGCGGATGTGTCCGGCTGATCCAGCTTCCTCGAAACTGAAATGCCTCTCTGAATTCTCTTCTAACTACTGCCGGACCGAGGGCGTATGCCCGATGCGTGAATATAAGGTCTTTAAGTTCTTTCAATATATTAGATTCATTTCGAATTTGATCTGACATACTTTCGTTGGCCCATGCCCACATCCAGTTATCATTCTTATGAGACCATGTTCCAATATAATTAATCTTGAATATAACTTCAGTAATATCATTTTCAATAAAATCTAGCGTTCTTTCATCACCGTTAAGCCAATAACGTTCATATCTTCCCAAATCGTACTGATCCATCAAATTTACTTGTTTCTTTTCAAGCTCTTCATAACATGAATCAACAAATTCATCAAATTGATCGTCAGTCATCTTTGACCGCCTCATTCATTAGTAATTAAAGTAATCTAGAAGGATTTCGTAAAACGTTCAGGGTTCATGACGTCCGACGAAGTCGGATGTGTCCGGCTGATTCCACTTCCTGGTTTCTCAGCTCCGGTCCGGACCAAGCGGCGGATGCCGCGCAGCATTGAACTCGTTGTTAGCCGAAGGAAGTTCTGGAAGCAGCCATTGCATTTAAGGCGTTCTCAAAATAGCTATATACTTCATCTGCAATTTCCAGAAACTCTTCAACAAGTACATTACTATCCAAGTAACAAGCATACAGATAATCAACTAAAGCGGTGTCAATCTTACAATAGTTTAATATGGCATTCTTCATCTTAATAATGTCATCTTGCCATACACCTGTATCTTCTAAAACCAAAGAGTATAATGCACGAATTAATCTCTTAGAGTAACCTTTAATATATCTAGTTTTCATTGTGCTATCACTAACATTAGAAAGTAAACTATGTATACGATCTACTTCCTCCTTGGTCTCTGTATTTAAGTCTATAATGAAATCTGGAGAAATAATTATAGGTGGTACTTTTTCACCAACGTCATGACCATATATGCAAACACAAATTATCTTAACCCAAAAACCCCACTCATTTGGTTTACTTAATACATCGTCAATCGAGCAAATTATCGTATCAATCTTAGTTACTACTGGATATTCTTCCAAAATTCTGTCTTTAATATTTGACAATCTTTCGTAATCAATATCTTTGGGATTTACACATACAATAGTAAAGTCTGCATCTGACTTAAAAGGTTTAGCAGTTCCTTTTGGAATCGAGCCACACATATAAATGCTATGAATCTTACCTTTAAATTCGGTAAGTATATTATCTTTATACTTTTCAACAAAATCCTTATATTCACTTTGTATTACAATTCTATTTATAACTTTTTCTAATATCATATAGACTCCTCCTAAACATGTAAGAACTTCTTTCGGCTAACGTTGTTGAATTCTCGACGTCCCGCCACATTAAGCCACGAAGTGGCGGCCGCGATGCGTTTAGGTGGTGCGGATGTGTCCGGCTGAGTTTACTCTATTGCTACTGAAGTCACCTCTCCGAATCCACTTCTAACTCCTGTCCGAATCGAGGGCGAATGCCCTATGCGTGAATATGGTGTTAGATGAAGTAACCGACTCACTGAATAATCTAAAGATGTTCTTAGTTATCCCTATCAGGCCCTCCTAAGTATTTGGTCTTTCCATTCCAGAGATCGATTAAATTGTTCCACCAAATTCGTGATTCAGATCTTAAATAAATTTCAAATTCATTAAGCTCAATATTCTCTTGTAGTAATTTATTCTGAAGATCTTCTAAAAATCCAACGGTTGCCCATTCCTTAACATAATCGTCTCCATATAGATGTAATTCTTCTATACAGTCAAACAACTTATCAAATTCTTCGAGATTTTTCTTCTGATATCTTTCGACTAAATGATGTATAAAATCAAATATTTCTACATAAAGAAGCCTTTCTTCTCCAAGCTTATAATTCTCCTTAAGATAATTTGAATATCTATTTTTATAAGATGGACAAGAGTTTAAAATCATATCCATTACTTGTTCTTTCTGAATCATCTTTGAGAACACCTTTCATGAATGAGTCTTTTTTTCTGCACTCGGTGATTTCAACTAACGTTCTTGTGTTCACGACGTCCCACCGACTTAAGGCGAATAATGTCGCCGGGCGCGATACGCTTAGTCGGTGCGGATGTGTCCGGCTAATGCTCCCCTCGAAGATACTTAGCCGGACCGAGGAGGCTCGTCCCCCGATGCGTGAACACGGTGTTAGATGATGTCATTGCCTTCTTTGACTTTCCCGCATAATTCAGTATTGAGGTTTATAAATTCTATCTGTATCAATGTCTATTACTATGTCTGCTTTTGTTTCATTCGTACTTTCTATTTCAGTCATATTGTATGTAGTGCAAAATGCTCTTGGTAGTTCATTTAACAATTCAATTTTTCTCTTTATCTCTATGTACATCTCACTTATTCGCATCATGGAATAATCTTGAGAAGTATATATTAATGCTTGATGGAAATAACCATCAATTTCAATTATCAAAAATACATCCCCACTCATGTTTTTGGATTTATTCTAATTTGATTTTATTCCATTCTTCTCCTGTATTATTTCTCCATGCAATCCACCCTTCTGGTAGATCATGTAACTCCATTAATCCAGGATCTATAGCTACAATTTCTTGGAGAGATACTACTCTTCCATCTTCTACATTAAGTTCACTACCATCGTGGAACTGCCACATTCCATCGTCTTCATCGTGTGAAACATGCAGAATTGGAAATCCCATGTTAACGATCTTTGTTGTTGTAATTACTGCAACATTGGGTGGATCTTTAAATAACCAATTCACAAATATGCTCCTTAAAAGGGTTTGGTTTTGAGAGGTCTTATGTTATTTGCAATGATTTCATCTAACGTTTCTGCATTCACGAACCCTCACCGGCTTAAGCGCCTAAGCGCGGGTCGTCAGACTTAGCCGGTGCAGGGTTGTCCGCTGATTTTGCTACTTTAGAAAATACTTCTGCGGACCGAGGGGCGAATGCCCCGATGTATGAATGCGTTGTTAGATGATGGGCCTGCCTTCTCTGAGATACGATGGAATAAAGATGTTGAGCAGTTTGTTTAGTTGATAATAGTATCCTTTCTTTATGAATACGACCAATACACTTTGATCTATATCTGAGAAAAAGAATCTGTATTCACTCCCATTCTCTGCTAGCAACTTAGAGAAATATTCGAGAATACTTAGATCTACCCAGTCGTTGATAACATTGAGTTCGTATTCATAATTAACATCATTCAATAGAAATGAGATTCTAGCTTTTTTATTTTCTATATCTACATAATCTCGAATATTAGAAATAACAACTTCTTCTTTTATTATTTCAGCTATTCTTTCAACTATGCTTACGTAATCACCATGATCCTCAATACACTCTCTATCGAAATACCAAACGTTATTGCTTGGATACATAAAATTATTACTATTTTCAACTTCTGAACCCATTGAAATTAATAATTGTATGTAGGGATTTTTCTTGTACTCCGATTTACTCAGATCAATATATCCTTGTTTTATAAGCATAATCCTATCTCTTTAAGCTTACTGTATTGTTCATCTCCTGAAATTGATTTTTTCCACTTGAACCACTTAAACATTCTTTCACCCCTCTTTCAAGGATTACAGGACTTTCATCTAACGTTGGTGTGTTCACGACGTCCCACCGACTTAAGGTCACGAAGTGACCGGGCGCGATGCGCTTAGTCGGTGCGGGATGTTTCTGGCTGCCATTACTTCCCCGAAATCCAACTACCAGACCGAGGGGGCTTGTCCCCCGATGCGTGAACACGGTGTTATGCGATGCCTCGGACTTCTCTGAATCGACTAAAAGTTATTCAAATAAACAAGAACTACTTATTTAATACGTGATACTATATCTACTGTTTTCTCAACTTCTATCTCGCCTTGCTCATCAATACAACATTTTAAAACTATATTTCCATCCTCATTCCAACGTAAAGGAATTACATCAGTATCAATATTCACTTCCCCGTCCATATCGTAGGAATTATACAATTCTTTAAGTGGTAATTTTGTAGGATGAGAGAAGTCAAAAAAGTATGTACTTGAAGGGCACGCCCAAAAACATCCATCAACTGCCAAAATATTATTCTGTGCACAGTATAAAACACTCGTCCAAATAAAAGTTTCTTTATGTTCCTTGAAACTTTCGGCTGGGATGAAATGAAATGTACTTAAATCAGACAAATCTAAAACACTATAGCCATATAGACCAGTAGAAAAGAACAGATAATGCTTACCATCGAAATGCTCAATCATTGAAAAGAAATCGACATGGTAGTCAATATTCCTCAACTCTGTTACTTTATTTCCCTTTAGGTCCAACACATCAGTTTTTGAAGCTCTTACGTTGTATTCCAATACTTGATGGCTATCATCAGAGTAATAACATGTTTTAAGTATATGCTTCCCGTCTGGTAATTGAATTTCATCGGTATCTTCAGACATAAACTTATTATTAAAAATATAATCAAGCTTTTTCAAATGTTCCTGATATTCATCTGAATATGCAACATTAATTTGTGACATAACTCTCAACTCCAAACTAATCATGTGGATTTATGTCTTTTATAGCTCTTCTATAATTATGTATTGTGCACCGTGCCTTCATGTTTTCCGAGGTTTCGCATAACGTTGTTGTATTCACGACGTCCTCCCCCCTTAGATAGCTTTTATCTTAGGGGGAAGGATGTGTCTGGCTGAATCCACTTCCCCGTAACTGAAATGCCTCTCCGAATGCACTTCTAACTTCTGCCGGACCGAGGGCCGAATGGCCCGACGCGTGTATATGGTGTTATCGGATGTCGGAGACTTCATTGATAAAACTCACACATTCCTATAATCAGTAAATAAATCAATATAATACCCCTTAGAATCCCAAGAATCGCCTAAGTCATTATAAATATCTATTATATGCTCTTTAGGTTCTCCACACTTTCTTAATAGCCAATCTTTCATATACTCTATATCTTTATTCTCATCTTCCCACATAAAATCCATGATTGCGGATTCAATTGCCCCGCTATCTGGAACGTATATTACATAATCAGATTCCATCTTATTCATTAATTCATACGATACGTTTCTTAATTGTTTTTGGAAATCAAAGTCTAAATCATTTAGTAAAAATGTAAGCCATCTTGTATAGTGCGAAACCATACAAACCTTCTCAGAAAAAGTAAAACCAAGACCACATGGACCATCTAGTTCATAGGTTCCATTAAAATCATCAAACCGTAATTTCCACTCTTTATTTATATCCTCAGGATTATATGGTAGTAGTTCTTCAATAAAAGTCTCAATAAATTTATGATTTTTACAATTCAGTTCATTACAATAATTTAATAAGTCTTGTTGATTCAAAGAATGACTTAGATATGCATGAAAATTCATTCCCATGAACTATTCCTCCTGCTTTCACTCCGATTTCCGATAACGTTGTTGCATTCTCGACGCCCGACGGAGTCGGATGTGTCCTGCTGATTCCACTTCCAGGCTTCACCACTTCGGTCCGGACCGAGGGCGACAGCCCGATGCGTGAATGCGGTGTTAGATGAAGTCTAGGCCTTCTTGAATTTGCGTTCAAATTCCTTCAACTGATCTTCTTCCCGAATTTTTATTAATTCATCTTCTAATGTTTCTTCTGTTATTCCTAAATTCCCCATAGTCTCATTAGAGTAGAATACAAGCTGAGAGTCCAACTCTCTTACTCGTTTAACAAATCTTTGGAGGTCATTGATCATTTCATCTCTACCGGTTCGTGTAAAAGTGAGAGTAATCTTCTCTTTAAAGAAGTCATGAACTAAAAAATTTCTTTGTATTAATACTTCTTTTAATTCATTGATTTCATCTTCATGAAGCTGGAACAACTGTTTTATTTCATTTATTAATTGCCCCATTGTATTCGAAAACTTTCTTTCATAAAGAGTTTCAAAGTCACTTTCTGTAGGGAGAAGTCCCTGAGAACGCTTTAGTAAAACAATCATATTAACTAACTGATGTTCTAAAACTTGAGAATAATATACCGCTAAACCGAAATGCGCGTAGCTTTCTTTACTATGCTCACTTTCGTCATATTCTTCTAGATTCAACCTCAATCACCTACCTGCATAAATTTCAGCTAACGTTCTTGTATTCATGACGTCCCACCACCTTAAAGGAGCGCAGCGACTGGCCGCGATGCGGTTAGGTGGTGCGGATGTGTCCGGCTGATTCCGCTTCCGAGATCACTGTGCGGCGTCTCTGAATCTCTTCTAACTCCTGCCGGACAGAGAGCGAATGCCCGATGCGTGAATATAGTGTTAGATGAAGTCACTCTCTTCTTCGATTACCCTCACATATTACTTTCTACTTTATATACAGTGATATATTCAATTGGCGCATTATTCTCACCCCATTCTTCTTCCATATCACAATCAAACAATTCAAAACAAATACCTGGATATTTTTCTAATTTATATACATATTCCTCGTAATAATAAGTGCCAATCTGATTTTTAATATCGCTTAAAGTGTCCCCAATTCCAATTTGATCTAAAAACTTCCCTGAATAATCACCAAAAACCAATATCTGATTAACTTTCTTCGTCTCATTATGTATCCAAAATTTATAATTCTGATATGTTATTACAGATACATTACTTCTATATTCTTCCGACCAATTGCCATTATCAATTAATTGAAGTAGTTCTTCTTTAGTAGCATCTAGGATAAACTGGTCGATCCCGATGTCTGGTTCAATTTTTTTCATCTTTACCTCGCTTTAAGAGTGATTTCATCTAACGTTGTTGTGTTCACGACGTACTACCGACTTAAGGCGACGAATGTCGCTGGGCGCGATGCGCTTAGTCGGTGCGGATGTGTCCAGCAGCTTACACTTCCCCGAAATTTCTCTTCTGGACCGAGGGCGAATGCTCGATGCGTGAACATGGTGTTATAGGATGTCGGGGACTTCATTGAATTTACTTTCACATCCTATTGTCAAATTTCCATTCCTCATTTTCTAATACTAATGAATAAGTAGATTCATCTTTTTGATCATTTTCCCATGTTCTTGTTACTTCAATTAATATCTCATCATTACCACTTACTTCAATGTTATTTATATCTACCGATTTTAACCTTAGAGAATCTTTATTTAATTCATAATAGATTTCAACCATCTCATCCATTGTTGCTTCTCCCGTATAGTCTCCCGTACACCATGAATAGGCTCTATTTACAAACGTTTCTGTCGAATAATCTTTCCATCCCCTAATATCATCAAAGTTTTGAAAATAGTTATTAACAGTGTCTTTAAAATTTTCATTAGGTACTTTCTGCACGTTATAATTGACTTCTATTATTTCTTTTGTTCCACATCCTGTACTACATATGATGATAAGAATTAATATTATAAAAGCTTTGCTAAGTTTCATATTGTCTCCATTCCCCGATTTCCTATAACGTTTTTGTATTCACGACGCTCGACGAAGTCGAGTGTGTCCGGCTGCTACTACTTCCCTACTGCTGAAATGCCTCTCCGATTCCACATCTAACTTCGTGCCGGACCGATGGCGAATGCCCGATGTGTGAATATGGTGTTAGACGATGCCTGTGACTTCTCGACATCTCATTCAAAATATCTCTTTCTTCTCGTTTCTTAGTGTTTCTCGAACAACTGCCCTATATTAAATAAGAATACTGCTACAATAATTTGAAGTAATGGTAATACAGGAAAATAAATTTTTTTTCTTTTTTTTGAGAAGTAAAATATTAAACATAATATGTAGGTTATTGGGTATGAGGTTGTAATGGCGATAAAAATAATAATCCATACTATAGACCATAGACTCTGATCACTATAGTCCCCTGCAATTTGCATTAGATTAGCTATCATTACAAAAGGGTAAGCTATCAAAGGAATTCCACCTAAAACAAATAAGAAGATATTCATTGCTTTCTTCATATTAAACCTTCATTTCTAAATGATAGTTTTCTTGATAGTTTTCTTTTTATTCTTTGTATTTTACTATCATTTGTTTTTATTACATTTTCACAGGTTTCGTCTAACGTTTGGGATTCACGAATCCTCACTGCCTTAAGCGACCAAAGGGAGCGGCCGCGATGCGGTTAGGCAGTGAGGATTGTCCGGCTGATTCGGCTTCCTGGCTTCATTACTTCTGCCGGACCAAGGAGCGTCAGCGACGCAGCGTGAATGTGGTGTTATAAGAAGTTGCAGCCAGCCCTGAATAACCTACAGGTTGTAATTGGACCCTAATACTCTCTTCATCCTATTCAGGATATTTTTCCAATCCGGTTCTTCTGCATATAGCATCTTTTTGCTTTCAATTGAACTGACAAGATCGTCAAATTGATTCTGATTAATTAATATCTGTTCTCTATTAATCTCTACATTTTCAGTTTCTTTCTCGAATATTCGTGATATCTGCTTATGCATCCCAATACCAAAAGATTTAAAGCTTGTTATTAACCCCTCTATAAATTCATAGTAATTACAACTATATTCCCCTCTTGCTTCTTGCCAGAAGGACACGCCATTTTCAGTCTTATAATTTGCTATCCAATATATATGAATTCGATCATTGTTTCTTATAAAATACAGTTCAGGACCACCTACTAAATATCCGAAATCCAGCTTTCTAACATACAGCCATTCTCGTGCTTCATCGTATATCTCTTCATTTAGTTCTTCGCTTTCGTCCCAAGAAATTTCTAACCAATCCTTTAGTGACTGTTGAAATAGCTCTAATTTATCTACCGAATTGATAAATTCAAATATCTCATCCGGTACTGGGCTTTCAACATGTCTAAGGATCTCACTAATATCCCAAAAAAATCTTGCGAATTGGTAATCTATATAAAGAGGTTTATTAGCTTGATTAAATTCAATATTGATTTCTTTAGTATATTTAGGGAATTCAGTATCCCCAAATTTAAACCAATAGTATGAATCAGTAAGTGCAAACCAATGTAGCATTAACTTACCTTCACTACCCCATGGGGAAATATCTTTGATCTCTTTCAATTTAAAATGAATCAAAATATCACGTCCCAGACGTTTTAGTTTTGTTATTGTTGCAATTTCTTATAACGTTTGTACATTCACGAACCCCACCGGCTTAGATAGCTCTTATCTTAGCCGGTGCGGGTTGTCGCCTGATTCCTCTTCCTCGTAATTACTCCTGGCGACCGAGGGCGGAAGCCCGATGCGTGAATGCGATGTTATGTGAAGTCTTCGACTTCATGAATTACTGTCAAATCATTCATTTGAATTTCGATATTCTTTATATATTTCATATAACTTTTGGTAGGTATTATCGACTTTTCTATTGAATTTCTCTTTATATTCTTCTTTTATTTCTCCTCCCATTCCATACCATTCATAACAATCAATTAGTAGCTGTCTAACTTTATCCATCTCATTATTAACTAATAAGATCAACACACGCTCAGTCAAAGTATCATGTTCATCGATAGGAGCCCCTGAAGCTATTAAACCAACTGGGTCATATTCGTTAATTATGGTTCTCACATTGTTAAAATAACTAGAATAACGTTTCTTTAGTCTTTCCCTTTCAGTCTTCTCCATGAATTGCTCCAATCAATAGATTTGTTTTTTATATCTCTTTCGATGATTTCACATAACGTTGTTGTATTCACGACGTCCCACCACCTTAAGCCCGAAGGGCGGCCGCGATGCGGTTAGGTGGTGCGGATGTGTCCGGCTGATTCCTCTTCCCTGCAGCTGAAATGCCTCACCGTACCCACTTCTAACTTCGTGCCGGACCGAGGGCGTATGCCCGATGCGTGAATATGATGTTATACGACGTGTCTGACATCTATGATTACACTTTCACAATACATATTCCTTCATTCTTGAAATCTTCAATTCTATCTATATCAATCCAAAGATTCTCTTCTTCTCTTATTCTATGAAATCTAACAATACTATCCTCTCCATCAAAACTTAGAATAATCAAAAAATTGTAATTAGGAAAATCAAACTTTAGCTTCACAGCCCACATATTCATAATCTTCTGAGCAAAGCTAAATCCTTCTTTAGGGTGCTTCATAAAATATCTGGACACATCCATCATATGTACATGACTCTCTGCAGCCTCAAATCCTGAACGGTCTCCAAACTGCTCTAAAACAAACTCAATGTTTACTGTTCTTGGTGATTCTTGATCGTCTTGAATTAATATGCAATCTTCTACTTCAATAAATGTTGGCCAAACGATATTGATTAGTACAGTACTTTCATTGAACTTTGATTTGGTCATAGGTTTAAGATATTCATCCAATTTGTGATTACTTCTTCGCATGTGCCTCCTCAATAGATTCTACAGACATGTTGTATAACGTTATTGTATTCACGACGTCCCACCGACTTAAGGCTCCGCCAGGAGCCGGCCGCGATGCGGTTAGTCGGTGCGGATGTGGCCGGCTGATTATACTTCCTCGTATACTGAAATGCCTCTCCGAATCACTTCGAGCATCTGCCGGACCGAGGGGCGACGAAGTCGACCCGATGTGTAAATATGGTGTTAAGCGATGGCACCGACTTCTTCGATTCACTAAACAAATCATTGTAATTAAAAGTCGATAATCTTACCATATGGGCTTTGACCTTGTTGTTTATGTTCTGTACATATAAGTCTCTGTATAATTGTTAGTCCTGATCAGACAGCGGCCAGCATAATTCTTATTTTTTGGAATTCAAATTATTAGGTGTAACCAATTTCAAAGAAAAAATATGTCCACAGTCTTTACATGCATTAGCCTGTATGACGGAATAATTCTTAGTGAATGGCAATTTTTTTTGTGAGGTTTTAGTTGTAAATACTACGCCAGAAAAGCCAGTCGAAAGCTTACCTTCGATAACATTACCTGAACCACAATTCTCACATTTCATTTTTTATTCTCCTCATTTTTTTATACTGACTCTTTTAGAACAATGATCGGTTAATCCTCCGACATGTAAATGCAGTTTATGATCTGTACATCTAGTTTTTGAACTATAAGTATTGATAATTATTCCGGTGCTTTCGCTTAACGTTGGTGTGTTCACGACGTCCCACCGGCTTAAGGCGACAAAGTCGCCGGCTGCGATTGCGCAGTTAGTCGGTGCGGATGTGTCTGGCTGCTATTACTTCCCCGAAATCCCTCTGCCAGACCGAGGGGGCTTGTCCCCCGATGCGTGAACACGGTGTTAGGTGATGTTGGAGACTTCATCGAAATTGCTAAAAAGTCTTCCAACTCCAACTTTCTGCAAATATATAGATTGAATCGTTTCTATCCGATCTATTAGCTCCGAAGATGTAAAATAATCTGTTATTATTTTTAGAATATTTATCAGGGATTTTTAAATGACTTATACAATATTCAATATTAGGTGCCTCACCGTCAGACATAACAGTGAAGTCAATAATTTCACTCATATCCTCGACAACTATTTTGTCGTCAATTAATACGCAATAATCAGATACATTATGGAATGTTAACTCTCCTGATTCGTACTCCCAAGAATCTAATTTTAAATTGAAAATCATATCGTTCTCAGAAAAAATCACTTCACTTATTCGAGAATCATGCAAACCTAAACTACTATTAAAATCTGAAGGCAAAGCATGATATGGCAACGATAATGGCATTCTATCCAAACCAATTAGATTGGGACTCTTTCGTGGATACCCTAAACACTCTAACCAAAATAATTGATAATCAGCCCTTGGATTATCCAATCTTCTGAGTTCGTCAAGAAGATCCTTATGGTATTGAGACCAAACTTTCTTTGTTAATCTTCTTAATGTATTGTATGTACTCTTATATTTACTTTCATCTATCCATTGGTTAGCAATTTCATAAACCAATCTAACTATTTGGTCTACCTCGCGCTTCATTGAAGATCACCTTCTAAAATATACTTTGCTCCGATATCACCTAACGTTATTGTATTCACGACGTCCTACCACCCTAAGCCCGAAGGGCGACCGCGATGAGCTTAGGTGGTGGATGTGTCCGGCTGATTCCGCTTCACTGCTACTGAAATACCTCTTTGAGTTAACTTCAGACTTCGGCCGGACCGAGGGGCGACGGAGTCGACCCGATGCGTGAATATGGTGTTAGGCGAAGTCTTTGACTTCACCGAATCACAATAACATTATTATTAAAATACGGATTTAATTATTGTATTTACTCCGTCAATTAATTCGGTCACTTGGTCTTTACTAGGATCCTTTTCTTTTTGGTGGCTACATACATTTCTAATATCGGCTAATAATTGAATCTTCCTCCATGTTGGAACATCATATATCCCCTCTGACTTTAATGGATCATTTAGATCAGATATGGTGGGATTCTTCTTGGTAATTTTTATTTCATGATTAATTGCAACTCTCTGAAGATGTCTTTCTAATACAACACCTGCAAGAGCGCCAGCTGCTCGAAGGTTTATTTTTACTAACTCAGAAGCTGCTTTTAATTCTGAGTCTTGTAGATCTGTAAACAGATGTCCTTCCACATCTTCTAAGACTGAATCTATTCTTGAAGACAATGAACTCAGTATTTGAAATTGATTGATTAATCGAATTTGGGCTACATCACTTGGTTCAAAATTTCTACTAACAGGACTAACTCCTCTGATATAATCCTGAATACTATAAGTCATAGTTGTAAGAGCTTTTCTCTTTGCATCCGCCTGATACAATGAGATAAATTCTACTAATCTATCTTTTCCTAGTGTTTGTAATATTCTTAACGACTTTGAATACCACATTTGAAATTTAGTTCCAAATTCTATAACTTTATCTTCATCTATTAAGTTGAACATATCCTTTCTTTCGTCGATGAGTGCTTTAAGTTGATCTTTAATTTCTTTTTTTATGCTCACGTTTAATACCTCCAGATTGTCTTATCAAAGATTTCGCCTAACGTTCGTGTATTCACGACGTCCCACCGACTTAAAGCGACGAATGTCGCCGGGCACGATGCGCTTAGTCGGTGTGGATGTGTCCAGCTGATTCTGCTTCCTTGCTGCTGAAACTGCTTCCCCGATTCACTCCTAACTTCGGCCGGACCGAGGGCGAAAGCCCGATGCGTGAATATGGTGTTATGTGATGCTCCCGTCTTCTTCGAACCTGCTTCCGAGTTCTATTAATCTATTCTTTATTGTTAAATATCTTTCTGATCCTAATAGTAATTCACTATATAAATACATATACTGCATGTGATATTTCATATCGAATTGATTCTTATTGTACTTAGATAAAAGTTCCACGTATTCTGTGTAAAAGTATAAGATGTCCTTTGATCTTCTATCTGATATTACGGAATCTAAATAGACCATCAATTCAGACACCTTCTGCTTTGTATAAATCAGTACACTTCGAATATCTTCTTCTACTAGATATTCATACGATTCCGACCGCGCTTGCCAATGTTCTTCAAAGATATTTTTGTTGTCATTAAGAATGGAGTATATTGGTTTAACAATTTTTAATTCATTTTTCAGTTTTCGAATTAGAAAGAAGTTTATTATCCTTTGAAATATAATAGATCACTCCTCGGTTAATGGTTTGTTATTGAGTTTTACGGGAGTTTCACATAACGTTGTTGTGTTCACGACGTCCCACCGACTTAAGGCCACAACGTGGCCGGGCGCGATGCGCTTAGTCGGTGCGGATGTGTCTGGCTGCTTCCTCTACCCCGAAATCCCTCTGCCAGACCGAGGGCGAATGCCCGATGCGTGAACATGGTGTTATGTGAAGTGATTGACTCCTTGAATTAACTCAAACATTCCACATTTGACTTAATAAGTATCTGTAATACTTAATGAATGTATTTGGTTCCTCAACCTTCATTAATCCCTCAAAGATTGGCTGTTTATATGATTCATATTTAATAAACTCTCTCAAAAATTCTCTCATATCCATCAGAACTTCTTTATTTATTACTTCAAAATCAACCATTACACTTGATATTATTTGATCAACTTTATTTAATGTAATTTCCTCGTTCTGATCAATTGGAATTGACCATCTAATAGCGAGCTCTGTCCAATCTCGTCCTTTAAATCCCATAATGAATCTCCCTTTTTAATTAGCTCTGATCTCTTATAAATTCTTCCTGGTATATCCCTCGTTGCTTTTATTCGCACTACAATCATTTCACATAACGTTGTTGTATTCACGACGTCCGACGAAGTCGGATGTGTCCGGCTAATTGCACTTCCCTGAATTGCCTCGGCCGGACCGAGGAGCGAATGCCCCGAAGCGTGAATACGTTGTTATGTGAAGTCATTTATCTTCTTCGAGTAAACTCGCATATATTTTGTCTAAAATAAGAACTCCATCTTTAATGGTTTTAAGAAAATACCGATTTTCAATTTTATCTTTTATTTTCGCAAAAGTTTTTGAACCAATAATACAAAACGGGTCTATTGCTGGGTGTTCGCCTTTCAATATTCTATTTATGGGTATTGGAGCATCTAATTCATGATAGGTTTGAATATTATTGGTTATGTGGTTTTCCCATACATCTACAGATAGATTTATAAAAGATTTGATCTGATTCCCGTTGAATCTCCAAGTATTATCATCTAGAACTACATCTCGTTCAGGAGTGATCATATGTAATGTTATTTCTTTGGAGTCACAGCTCCAAATTAATCTCAGGTGATTATGTAATCCAGAATCTAATAGTATTTGTTTGTAGTTGTTCTTTACATGCTCATTGAATCCTAATCGGAACTTCTTACCTAAAAGATTGGTATTCCATCTAATAATCTCTTCAAGTGAGTTATCTTCTGCTTCCCAATATCCTGATTTATAAGGAAAGTAATGAAAAAATGATTTATATACTTCCTCTACAAATTCTTCAGAAAATGATGAATGAGGAAAAGAATAATGGACTGAAAAATATGGAGGCATCTTATTGTCTCTCCTCTCTTTCTTTATTAAGCATTATAGATGATTTCACATAACGTTCTTGTATTCACGACGTCCCACCGACTTAAGGCCACAACATGGCCGGGCGCGATGCGCTTAGTCGGTGCGGATGTGTCTGGCTGCCACAGCCTCCCTGAAATCCTTCTGCCAGACCGAGGGCGAATGCCCGATGCGTGAACACGGTGTTAGGCGAAGTTACTTTGATACACACTCAAGTCTCTTCTTCAATCTCTTCTTCAAACTCATAGAATTCATCATTTCTGGAAAAGATATCGATGTCATATTTCTGAAAAACACTCTGATAATCGACTTTATAGTTATTTAGAGTAGCAATGCTATCTATATCAGTACTTGCCCAACCATGATTCCATGATCTCTCAAAGTACTTATTTATATCATTTAATATCATTATTGATCTCAAGACTCCCATGAAATTGGAATCTTGAAACTCTTTTGTTGCTTTAATTGAGAAATCTTCAGGAATAATTGAATCTAGCTGTTCTAACGTTTCAATCCCAAAGTTTTTCAGTTCTGAAATGATAACTTCCCCACCATTTCCGCTATTATGCCCAAAGGTTGGTACTAATCCTGCATATTCTATTTGATTTGTGAATTTATTAGTCATAAATTCTTTGAGTGATATTGAATCGATTAAAATATCCAATTTCCCTTCCTTAGTATCCGTTTCTACATGAGAGATATATTGATCTATATCTGTGACTATAGAGTCAAATTCTGTGTCTACCATCTTCAAGATCCCCGACAATACAGCAAATCTATTCTTGATATCGTTCTGCTCTGGAAGAACTCCATGTAACTTATAATTTCTATCATGTTCAATTTCTGCCCATGCATGTTGTAAGATTGTACGAACTTGAACTTCAAAAAATAATCCTTTGTAGATTCTTAATTCAGGAAAATCAACTCTGCTATCAGGCAATGATGCAACATAATGAATTGAACGATAACCAAATTTATTTGTTGATTTATCATTATAATGTTCTTTATCTATATTGAAGTTTTTCTCGACAATATCACAAATTTTTCGGACATCAGACTCTACATAGGTAATAACCCTGATACCGGCAAAATCCTTTATCTCATTGGTTGGGTCAGCATATTTATCATTAGAAGCTTTTTTCTCAAAACTATCTATTTCCTTTGCCCTACTATTAACAGTATGAAAAGGAATTTTTTCTGCTTCTAATATATCTTTTATAATATTTTCTACGCGCTTGGCTAATCTAAGGTATAGATCACGATTCTCTTTATACCATTTCAAAGATTCATTTATGATTTTTGACTTCTTCTTCATGGAGATCACCTCATAGAATATATTTCTTCGTATTTTCGTCTAACGTTGTTTTGTTCACGACGTCCTACCGACTTAAGACCACAAAGTGGCCGGGCGCGATGCGCTTAGTCGGTGTGGATGTGTCTGGCTGGATCCACTTCCCCGCTATTGAAAACGCCTCACTGATTCAACTTCTAACTCCTGCCGGACCGAGGGCGAATGCCCGATGCGTGAATATGATGTTAGATGATGGCCCCTACTTCTTCGAGTATGCTTATCTTGAATTTCTATATTCCTCGGCTTGATATCCATCCACTGGGAAGCCCTCTTCAAAGACAGATCTGTTGAAAAACTCGCCTAAATTCATACACATATCAATATAGATGTCTTCAATTCTTATATCTTCATTCTCATATAATTCATCATGAAAAATATACCCAATTGAATTGGTCTTCATATTTAAAACGATATAATCCCCATTCAATCCATGCCCAACAATAAGTAACCCTGAATCAATACATTTACTGTTTGGTATGTCTTGATTCTCTTCTAATAGATCGTTAGTCTTGTAAAATAAGTTACGACCGAACCTTAGAGGCTCTGTGAATGAAAATTTTCCATAAAACTCTATAACGTAATTAGGCATATTATGATCCACAAAGAATCTGTGTGTGTTTAATGATACTGTTTCAATAGTTTTTGAGTTTTCTATTCCTTCTAACGCTTCCTCGAACAATTGAATATCCACTCCAAAGCACTCCATTCCCAATAAGTATTAACGGGGCTTTCATCTAACCTCTTTGTATTCACGAACCCTCACTGGCTTAAGGGGCGCCAGTCCAGGGACAGATTGACTTAGCCAGTTCAGGGTTGTCTGCTGCTTCCACTTCCTCGAAAACCCTCTGCAGACCAAGATCCGTCAGGCTCGCAGCGTGAATATGGTGTTATGCGAAGGAGTGTCTCCCACGAATTTACTAGGAAATCATAGTTTGAATAATACTTGTCTTCCTTTAGAGGTTATATAAAATCTTATACCTTTAGCTCTTGTTGTTTGTTCAACATATCCTTCAAGTATTAATATATTTATTACTTTATGAATAGTCTCTTTACTTAGGCCAACCTGCTTATGTATTCCTGCAACAGATCTATATATATATGCACTTTCTGATAATGCCTTTAAAATAATGAACCTTTCATCATTTTGATTCTCAATGCTTACTATTGTTTGGTCACTCAATTCGTCCTCAGATTCTGTCTCGTTGGATACTATTACATTCATTTCTTCTTTTACCTCATTAAGGTTAGATTTTACTTCATTTAAGTCTTTCATTACCTTGTTAGTCATGATCTGAATAAAAGACTTTGACGAAATTGAAGCCAGTAAACAAAATCCAATAATAATCAAGAGTTTGTACTTGTCATTTTCGCTTTCTGCTATTAAATTACTTGAAATTGTATTCAAAAATAAAGGTACAAGTAATGAAGCAGCGACACCAACAAATATTGATTTAAATACTTCCATACTTAAAAAAAGAGGCTCCTTATTAGCTTTCGTTGATAAGAAACTAATGTACCCACCAAAGGAACCTGACATAATTAATATTACAAAAATTAAAAAAATGTGATCCATACACTTAACCTCTCTTTATAGAATATTTGCAGTCTTTCGCATAACGTTTAGGCATTCACAAACCCTCACTGCCTTAAGCGACCAACAGGAGCGGCCGCGATGCGGTTAGGCAGTGCAGGGTTGTCCGCCTGATACCTCTTCCTCGAATAACCTCGGTTGGACCAAGGGGCGACAGCCCCTCAGTGTGAATGCGGTGTTATGCGAAGTGCCATGGCTTCTCCGAAATTACTAGAGGGTCTATTTTGATTTAATAACTTCTAGTAATTGAAAAAATCTCTTATCAAAATACATATAGGTATTTTGATTTATTAAAAGATTTTGTTGCCCAATAATATATTGATAATAGTTTAGCTTCTTCTTCTCATCATCAAGGTACAAATCTTCATAATTATCGGGGGTGAAAGATGTCATGTAATCATACTGTTTATTCCTTTTTAAATGTTCCGCAAAGAAGTCATCTACTTCTACCACTAGTTCAACCCCAAGTTTATCCAAGAAATCTTTAAAAGAAGTTGACGCCACGATGTACGGAACGGCGTTATCAATATCACTCGCTAATTTTACTAAGAGTTCTTTCAACTCACTGTTTCGTTCTTTGAGCAAAAATCTATATGTTTTTAACATTGGCTCGTAATTACTTTTCTGACCTTTCAACAGTTCATACCTTAAAGTTTTGACTTCGGAGAGGATATCGTGAATTTCAACTTTTATACTGTCGTAATGATTTCTTAAAAAATCACCAAAAATATGAGCCATTTGTCTTTTGAGATTACGTCTGACATCCGCAACATTCGAAAACTCTAAAAATCCATTGTTAACTGGCGACTTAATAAATTCATCTAAAAATTCAAAAGACTTTTCGGGGTTATCCATTCCAGGAAAATTCAGGATAGATGACGAATAGTTTAGGTCAAAAACTTGTTTATACGACAAAACTTCCTTTTCAACTAAACAAACAACAGGTTTATTGCTTTGCTTAGCAGTCCTAAATTCATTATGAGTCACACTGTAACCATTTTGCGATAAGCTTCCATACCTTTTCGCAATTATAATAATTGCTAATTGACAATCTTTTAGAGTTTGATAACAGGCATCTTCTGCAGAAATATTGGGGAGGTACCCAATATCACCATACTCACTCATAACTGGATTATATTCAAGTTCTTGTATAGAATCTCTTACAGCATCTCTTAAGTGATGTAGATCTAATATAGTTGAACTTATAAAAATATTAGGGATCATATACTGAAACTTCCTTTCTCATGGTATTTGGCATAACGTTCTTGTATTCATGACGTCTGACAAAGTCGGATGTGTCCGGCTGCAAATTCTTCCCTGCCGGACCGAGGGCGAATGCCCGATGCGTGAATATGGTATTGTCTGAAATACCGGCCCTCTTGAATTACTTACTAGGAACTTAATATTCTTGAGTTGTATTATGATTCTCCAATCGAGTTTCCATTTCTTTAATTATCTCTTTTGCGTTTTTCACTATTAAATCTATTTCGGTCGCAATTTCTGGGTTATCACTTAAGAACTTTTTATTCAATTTCAATATAGTTGCTAGAAGATCACCTACGAAAAGATCTCCAGAATTGAAGGGGTTCATAGACAATCTTTCAATAGCAATTGAGATCACGTATGTTAATCCAAGATCTTGAGAAATAAGTAGTCGTAAGTCTTCATTTGTTAATGAATTGATTGGCTTCTTTCTTAAAGCATGAGACTTTAAGACTAATGAAGACTTAAAATCAGCTTCGCCCCATACTTCTCCTTCAAGATCTTCTAATGTCCTATTGAAATCATGATTCTCAGTCATAACTGTCTCCTGTCTTATTTCTGTTTACCAGTATTTAAGATACCGTTCTTGTATTCACGACGTCCCACTGACATAAGGCGACGAAGTGGACCGGCGCGATGTGCTTAGTTGCTGCGGATGTGTCCGGCTGAATCCACTTCACTGTTGCTGAAATGCACCGCCGATTCCAGTTCTAACTTCTTGTCGACCGCGGGCTAATGTCCGAGGCGTGGGTGTTATGGATTGTCCCCACTTTCGTATCTCAACTTTAAATCTTTTCTTTATTTCTCCTATTATTAACGACTCCAAAAGGTACATGAACCGAAGGGAATTTTCTTGCAACACCCTCAATATGGTCTACTTGGTCATCAAAGAAAATATGTGGCATAAAAACACTTAATACTCTTATCTTCTCGATTCCTCCAAGAAAAAATGCCTCATCAACTCTAATATCAAGTTTTCTAAGTGTAGTAATCACTCTTTCGTGGGCAGGGGCATTTCTAGCTGTAGCAATTGCTAATCTAATTCTTGGTTTATAAACAGGATCGATTTGATTCCTTTGAGCCTCTCTTTGTTGAAGTTTAGATATTTCCGTAAAAAATCTTAGTAGTGGTCCCCCTGGTAATGGTTGACTCGCTAATTCTTTCTCATGAGAATGAAATTTATCTAAAGCGCCACCTTGAAAAATAGATTCAGCTGAATCATCAGCAATAATCCCATCAAAATCAAAGGCTAATCGTATTTCATTATCATCGTCGTTATCAACATAATCAGACGGATATATACATCCTGCAGGATAGCCATGCTCAACAGCGTCCTTAACATCATCTGGGTTTCCAGACAAGAAAAGACAAGCATTGAATGCAGCCATATACTTAAATGGATTATTTCCAGTAACAAAAGCTGCCCTACTTATTGTTAATCCGTAATTTTCAATAGACTTAAACACTCTCAATCCAGTATCTGGATCATTCCTTGAGAGTAAGACAACCTCTACTATTTGATCATTAGAAGTGTTAATGCTCAACAATCTTTTAATAAGTGGGTAAGCAACACCTGGAGCCAATATTACATTTTCATGTTCTCTCTGATAGTTGCGATAAACGTCCTCTCCATTTTCTCTAAATACGAGATCGGACTCTTTAAGGTCAAAGAGTGCGCTTGAGGCTACTGCTATTACAAACTTACTATCAATATCATATGGCATTTTGTTTTATCCCTTCTATATTTGCATTATCTGCTTCCATGAAAATTCGAAGCTTCAATTCAAGCTCCTGATTGCTTCGTTTCGATATAAATAGTTCCATAGTACTCCTCCATCAGCATATCATATTTGAAATTGTTGGAAAATAAAAAAGAGGTTTCCAGAGCCATGACTGGCTCTGCAACCTCCGATGCTTTCGGATTACTTATTTAATAAGTAATAAAACGTTGTTTTTATTCTTACCCCTTCACCGAACCGATCATAACGCCCTTCTCAAAGTACTTCTGGATGAACGGATAGACGAACAGGATCGGCAGCGTCGATACGATAATAACGCCGTATTTGATCTGGTCCGCATACTTCTGCGCATAACCTCCTGAAGCTCCCCCAGCGCCTGCCCCGCCAGAGAATACCTGGTTGGACAGCAAGATGTCCCGCAATACGATCTGAAGCGGCTGCAGCGTGTTGCTTCTGACGTAAATGAGTGCTGTAAAGAAATCATTCCAGTGCGCGACCATATAGTAGAGTCCGATGACGGAGATAACCGCCTTGGAGAGCGGCAGTGCCACCTTCATGAAGAAGCCGAAGTGCGAGCAGCCGTCCATCGCGGCCGCTTCGTACAGCTCCTTCGGAATGGAGCTCTCGAAGAATGTGCGCGTAATAATCAGATTGTACACATTGACGCAGAATGGAAAGATGAATACCCACATCGTATTCGTCATGTGCAGGCCTTTCATTAGCAAGTAAGTCGGAATAAGTCCCCCGCTAAAAAACATCGTAATAACGAATACGAGCATCAGCACTCGCCGTGCGCGGAACTCCTTCCGCGACAACACGTAGGCCGCAGGCAGGGTGAACAATAAGTTCACGAACGTGCCGAGCGTCGTATACAAAATCGTATTTTTGTACCCTGTCCATACTCGCGAATCGCCCATAATCTCGTTATAGCCGAACGTGCTGAACCCCTTCGGGAATAACGTAACCTTGCCTGTAGCCACAAGCGTCGAGTCGCTGACGGAGGCGATAATGACAAAGTATAGCGGGTAAGCGACGATCAGGAAAACGAAAAGGCCTAACACGATGACGGCTGTATCGAACATTTTATCGCCTATGTTAATCTTGCGCGTGAATCCCATAGCGTTGCCCCCATTACCATAAGCTTATATTCGCAACTCGCCGCGAGATCGCATTGGCAGCGAATAAGAAAACAAAGTTAATTAGTGTATTAAACAAACCGATGGCTGAGGAGTAACTGATCTGGTTCGAAATAATACCTATCTTGTATACGTACGTTGCGATAACTTCCGATACCGGCAGGTTGAGCGCATTTTGCATCAGAAATACTTTCTCGAATCCTGTACCAAGAACGCTGCCCATGCTTAGCACGAGCAATATAATAATCGTCGGCAATATCGCCGGCAGATCAATGTGCCGAATCGTTTGCCATCTGTTCGCGCCGTCAATCTTCGAGGAATCGTATAATTGCGGATCTACCGTCGATAGCGCAGCCAAATAAATAATGCTGTTCCAGCCGCAATGCTGCCATATATCGGACAAGACATAGACGGGCACGAACGTATTCGTTGAAGCAAGAACATTCGTCTCCCCCATCCCGAGCGAGGACAGCAGGTGGCCGATGATACCCGAACTAGGCGAGAGCAGCACGTTCATCAGACCGACCATAACGACTATCGATATAAAATGGGGCAAATAAACGGTCGTCTGCAGTGTCTTTTTCGCCCGTTTCCATTTGACCTGATTAATAAGCAGGGCAAGCAATATTGGCGCGGGGAATCCGAGCACGATTGTAGCTAAGCTGATGATAATCGTATTTTTCATCAAGTCGGTAAACATATAGCTGTCTATGAATTGCTTGAAGTAGAACAGTCCCCGCCATTCGCCGCCCGTAAGCCCCTTCGTAAAATCATAATCGCGGAAGGCAAGCTGAATGCCGTACATCGGAATGTAGTTGAAGAGGATAATGACGACGATAGCCGGCAGTATCATGAGCCATAGCTGGTAGTCTCGAACGAGCTCCAGGACGATCGACGGCTTCCTTCCGAGGCCGTTGCTTACGTTTTTGCGAGTGAGTACTTTCGTTTGAGCGGCCATCATTCCCTACTCCCTTTAACGCCTGAACCGAATGCCCCGACCATCGCTATAAAAATCGGAACGAAGCATTCGGCGACGCCGTCGTTTGATTACTTGCTCATGTATTCGTCGTAATACTTCTGCATAATTACAAGATTATCTTCTAGCCCCGTTTTCTTCACGTTGCTCAGGTAAGCATCCCACTCGGACTCGATACCGCCAGCCGTAATCCATTGCGCCCACTTAGCGAGAGCCAAGTTCATCAGATTCGTATTGTTAATGCCAAGCGTGCTGTTGTCTGCCGTGCTGTACTTGATGAACATGCTCGGCAATACGTCGTTCTCCTTGTCGACGGCGTCAAGCGCGGCTTGCAACGGCTCGGTCTGTTTGCCAACGGATTGCATATCGGTGCCAAGCGTCAGGTCAAGAGAGTCGGAGATGTACATCGGACCATTGTCGGCCCATGAAGACGTCCACTTCCATGTGCCCGGATCCATTGCCGCATCGGCAGGAGGCAGAATAGCGTAGCTGCCGTCGCCCTTGTCTTCAATATTCGTGCCGAGCGAGCCGAACAATACTTGCATACTCACCTTCGGATCATACAGCTCATTGATGAATTTCATCGCTGCCTCTTTGTTCTTCGTGCTAGCCGACATCGTAACCATGTTCGTGCCATAGTTGAGCGCGTTGAAATCATAGTCCCATGATACTTGTTCCGTTTGATTCGCTGTTGCCTTAAGCGGCGACATGAACGAATACTGCGGAGCAAGCGTATTGCCTACGCGGTCCGTTATTTCCCAGCCCCATGTGAAGCCGACGGCCGCCGTATCGCCATTGCCGCGAGCAACGGATTGGTACTTCGTATAGTCTTGCGTGAATGCTTCCTTGCTAATAAGACCCGCGCTATACAGCTTGTTCAGGAATGTCACAACCTGCTTATAGCGATCGTCTACGAGGAAGTTCTTCACTTTGCCGTCCTCGACGAAATACCCGAAGCCGCTCGCGTCCGTCAATGTAATACCGAGACTTCCGAGCAGCACCGTCGGCATGAAGAATCCGAAGGCTACCGTTCCCGTTGGCGCGAAGTCCATCGGAATCTCGTCGTTCGGATCGCCGTTGCCGTTCGCGTCCTTCTCTTTGAAGGCGATTAGCACGTCGTACAGCTCATCCCATGTCGTCGGCATTTGCAGGCCGAGATTATCGAGCCACTTTTGGTTAATGAACTGTCTCGTTGCCGTTCCCGGCCAGAATCGCTGGTACTTCGGAAGTCCGTAGATTTTGTCGTCAAGCTGCGTTGCGATAACCTTCGTTTCCGGCTTCTCGGAGAACATCGTCTGCACGTTCGGCGCGTTCTTCTCCACGAGCTCCGTCAGATCTTGGAACAAGCCAGGGAACTGAGCGAAGTCCGCATCGGTAATCGCGTTCGGACCGACAATCAGATCCGGAACATCGCCGCTTGCAAGCAGCGCGCCTTTCTTCTGATCCCAGTCAGCCGTAACCTCCTGCCATTCGATGTCAACGCCCGCTCTATCCTCTGCATCTTGGAGCCACTTCATCTTCGACAGCTCCTGCGTCAGCGGATGCTTCGTAATGATCGCCGTCAGCTTCACTTTGCTGCCGGAAGCTCCATCCGTGCCTGCATTCGTGCCTGAATTATTATCTGTATTGTTCGAACTGCACCCCGCTATTATTGTCGTCGCTACGAGACAAAAGCTAAGTAAACCCGCAACTGCTTTTTTCATTAAAGTTCCTCCAGTTTTTCGGTTATAGGACCGCCTTCAGAAACGAAACGTCACGCTGCAGCGAATGACAACCTTAGATTAGCAAACGCTTTCATTTACAACAATTCGGAAAATCATTGGATTAGGGGGTTTTTATTGGGTTTGGGGCAGGGTACGAAGTGAGGCACATCTCATTAATTATGAGGCTGCCCTCATACAATTGTGAGCAATCGAAGCTCCTGTACAAATAAATGAGGCAAACCTCACTAGTCGTGAACCTAGGTTCATGAGCAGTGAGGTTTGCCTCATTATTTTCGCAAGAAGGGTGAATATCGCCATATATATTGAGGTTCTCCTCACTCCTTCGTGAGGTCCCTCATATCGCACGCAGCAACTCCACTCCATTACGCCTTCTGTCTACGGATACGTTCCCTTGAACTCCGCGTTGATTTTCGGCATGATCGCTTCGAACGCTTCCTTGACGTTTTTTTGGCCGAGCCAGATTTGGTCTAACGCCGGGATTAAGATTCCGTTGATCTTCTCAATGTTCTTCACATAGTAGTCGAAGGAATTGACGCCGTTCTCCAGCGTCTGCCGCATGACCGCATCCTCGTAGCCCTCGGCATGTCCGGGCGCTACGGTAGCCCATTTGTCGATGAGTTCCGGCTTCGTATAATAATCTTTCATCGTCGGCATCCATAGTCCGCTCGCATGCATATCAAGCGCGCTCTCCGCATCAAGCAACCATTTGTAGAACAGCCACGCCTCCTTCGGATGTTTAGTCGTCTGGGACATCACGACAGGCTCACCGAATTGAACCGTAACGCTCTTCTTCAACTTCGGCAGCACGCCGACTCCATATTCGATGCCTGTCGCCGCCAGATCGAGCTGTACCCACTGACCGTTCATATCCATCGCGATCTTCTTGCTCTGCATCGCAATATCGGGCGTAGGCAGGCTCTTCTCCTGAATCGGCGAAGGCGCAACATGATGAACATAGATCAGATCAGACAGTCGCTGGACAGCTTCGATAACAGCCGGGTCCTCTAGATTCAGACCGCTTTGATCCGGCTTGACGACGCTTGTCTCGTTGGACGGCACGAACAGATGCCATGCCCATGAGTTGAACCTAACGCCGTATTGCTTGATCTCATTCGGATTGAAGCTCGCAGACAGAGCGTTGTTGCCTTCCTCGTCCAGCGTCAACCGCTTCGCATAGTAGACGAACTCCTCCCACGTCCAAGCATCCTCCGCCCTCGAAGGCGGAAGATCAACGCCCGCTTCATCGAACATTTCCTTATTGTAATAGAGCGCGAACGACTCTTCTGTCACCTTGATCCCCGCGACCTTGCCAGGCGCCCAGTACATAACCGAGTTAGGAATGAAATCAGCCTCATTTATTTCTGTGTCCTGGCTCAGAAATTCGTTCAGATTATATATCTTCCCCTGCTCAGCCCATTGAAGCGCGGTATGCTTGTACAACATATAGACGTCAGGCGCTTTATTGGCCGCATACAACGTCGTCATTCGCTTCACATAATCACCGGGCACGAACAAGTATTGCACCGTAATCCAAGGATATTTTTCCATAAATCCTTTCACGATGCGCTCCTGCACTTGCTTCTCGTTCGGCGATCCCCAAGTCGCATAAGTAAGCGTCACCCGCTCATGACCATCGATCGTAAAAGGCTGGTTATCCGTCGCCTCGTCATCGCTCCGGCTGCCGCTATTGTCCCCGCCATAGAAGCTGCAGCCTGCCGTCGCCAGCACGGCGCAGAGCAGCAGCATTAGTGCCAATCTCCCGCTGATTGCTCTCATTTCCGTTGCCCTCCTTGATCGCGAATCTTCTCGGTGCTGCACCTACCCTGCCGGGCTGCTGTCATTCGGTATCGGAATATGCCCCATGCGAATAACGATTCTCGCGCCGTTTCCGTTGCTCGAATACATATCGATGCCTTGCTTCGTTCCGTAGAGCAGCTTAATTCGTTTCTCGACGTTGGACATCCCCGTCGATCTCATTTCTCCGGAATGAATTCGGTCGATGACGTCCTTGCCGAATCCCATGCCGTTATCCTCTACCGAGAATGTCACTTCTCCATCTTCATAGATGCCCTTAATGACGATTAAACCGCCCTCATCTATCTCGGCGAAGCCGTGAATAATGGCATTCTCGACGAAGGGCTGAAGGAACAGCTTCGGCACCATCAGTTCCTGCAGCCGATCGTCCACCTCGAAGATGACCTCGAACTGATTTTGGAATCGGCTTGCCATAATGTAAATGTATTTCTCCAACCAATCAAGATCCGTCTTGAGCGGCCATGTCTCGTTCTTGTTGCGCGTCGACGTCTGCAGCATTTCGGCCAAATTGCGCATAATCGTACTAATTTCGTGCTGATCGTTCTCTACGGCGATCCAATACATCGTCGTCAGTGTATTGTACAGGAAATGGGGGTTAAGCTGCAGATTAAGCGCCATCAGCTCGGCTTCCTTCTCTCTTAGCCGGGAAGCGTAGTTCTCTTCAATCAGCGTTTGGATTCGTCCATTCATATGATTGAACATTCGGGTCAACTGTCCGAGCTCGTCGCGCCCCTTCTCCGGAATGCGGATATCGAAGTTGCCGCGCTCGACCATCTTCATCGCTTTCTTAATCCGAATGATCGGCTTCGTAATGAAGATCGACATGAGATAGGCAAGCAGCGCCGATACCAGCAGCATAACCGCAAGGAACAGTACCGATACCGATTGCAGCGCCTTCAAGCCGTGAAGCGCATCCTCGACCGGAATTTCGATATAAGACATCCAGCCCGTGCTCTCCATCTTGTCGAAGCTGATGAGCATCTCCTTGCCGTCGATCACTTTCTCGAAGCTTCCTTCTCCTTGCCTGTATGCCTCAACGAGCCATGGCGGCGCTTCGCGGCTTGCCTCCAGGCTTCCCTCGGAATGAACAATGACGTCGCCTTTCGCGCTAATGATACCATAGGTGAGATTACGGTATTCGTTGTTAAGCGCATAGTCCTCGAACAGCTTGCCGAAATCATCCGTCGTAAAATTAATCATCAGCACCGGATGCTCTATTCCCGGTGGAAGCGTATGGAAGAGACCTTCCTCGTCGATATAGGTGAGATTCAGCTCCTTAACGGCGGATACGAGACGGCTGTATTCGAAGTTCAGCCCCTCCATGCCCCGCTCCTTGAACGTACTCGCGTAATCATACGTCGGAATCCAAGCGAGATCACCCTGGGCACGCTCTGCGAGCAGGTGAAGCTCGGAATTGAAGAAGCCCGCGGACGGCACATACATTCTCGCGCCATTGCCGAAGCTGTAGTCCCTCGTGACAATGAAGGAAGCATAGATGTCGTCATTCCCGCCGAAATATTGGAACAAAATTTCCGTCAGCCGGCGATCCGCCTTTAATAACGATTCATTGTCGTTCATCTTCGTGCCGATCATGACTTCATAGAGATCGCTGTCGACGGGCAGCACGTCGCTTTTGCTGCGAATCGCTTCCAGCTTCTCGTCGAGCAATTGGTTATTGTTCAGGACGACATTGCCTAAGCTGCTCCTCACATTCTTGAGCATATTGCTGGCGCTGATCTGATAATAAGTGAATCCGAGAATGAGAATAATGACGCTTACGAGCAGACAATACGATACGATCAGCTTAATGCGGAACTTGGCATTGGCGATCAGGGCTGCGAGCTTTCTAATCAAGAGCATAGGCCGGCCTCATTTGCGCTTAGGTAGTGGCGAACATTCGACGGAATTCCTCCGGCGAGTAGAGGAATGTTTTTTTGAACACTTTGTTGAAGTACTTTATATCCTTGTACCCGACTTGCTTGGCAATATCGGCCACCCGCTTATCCGATTCCAGCAGCAGGCTGCGGGCCCGCTGCATGCGCTGCTTCACGAGGAAGTCGGTGAATGATATGCCGAAGTGGTTTTTGAACAGAATGCTGAAGTAAGAAGCGTTATAGAAGAAATGCTGAGCGACGACCTCCAGCCCGAGATCGTCATGAAGGTTGTCCTCGATATATTCGCGGCACTTCTGCATAATCAGCTCGCTGCGCGATCCCTTATCCTTTTTCATCTGATTGACAATGTCGCCAAGCAGGCTTGCCGCTGCCGTCTTCGTCGCCGGAAGCGAGTCGGTCCGCAGCAGTTGATCGTCGATCTGCTGTGCCAGTGTGGCGTAATGACGATCGTCCATGACGGGCTCGGCTTGCTTCAAGCAGGCGAGCAGCAGCTGGATCGCATTACATTTCATGCGGAACGGAGACGGCCTCGCCGCAGCCATTTTGTCCAAAATCGCCATGCATTCATGAATGGACAGCTCGACTTGGCCGCCGGCTACCGCCTGCTCCAACCGTCCGTTGTCCTTCAAACTCACATTAACGGAAGTGCCGCTGTCGATCTCGGCCCTGAGCCGCTCAGCGGACATCCATCTGCCTTCTCGAAAATAATACAAGTATTCAAGAGCCGTCGCCGCGCTCTCATAACAGGACTTCACATCTTTCTCCAGGCAAAAGGTCTCATGACCGATGCCCGCGCCGATTGACTTCTCGTGTATCGTCATCAATCCGGCAAGCGCTTGCTGCAGCTGCTTCAGTCCATCGGCCGCTTGGACGCCCGGCTTCCATTGGATGATCGCATACAGCTTATCGCGTTCATGCTCCGGCGAGACCATATAGGCGATTGCCCACTTGCTAAGCGCCTGTGCCGCCGCACGCTTCAGAATGCTTCTCCATTCCAAGACAGAATCAGAGGACAGCGCGCACTGCGTCTCCAGGATCAACACCGTTCCGTGTCCGCGAATGTCGAAATGCTGCTCCATTTCCTTCGTTTCCGCAGGCTTCAGCTCACCGGTCATCCACTTCAGCAATAAGTATTCAAGATAGATCGGCTTCGTATGGGCAAGCTCCTCGGTCAGAAGCTGCGTCTCTTCCCGTGCTGAATTTTCCCGTAAGAGCTGACTCTCCAGTTCTATTAATACGCCGTCCAAGCTTTCCGCGCTCACCGGCTTCACCAAGTAGTCCTTAGCTCCGAGGCGGATTGCTTTTCTGGCATAATCGAATTCGTGGTATACGCTTACAAAAACAATTTTAGGTTCTTTCGGGCACGACCCATGAAGCGCCTCTGCGAATTCAAGACCGTTCATGATCGGCATCTGAATATCGGTGAAGACGATGTCAAGCTTCCTGCCTCGCGCATATTCGAGCGCTTCCTTACCGTTCTTCGCCTCGCCGACCTTATAGGCCGGACGCAAGGAACGAACCATCGCGGCAAGTCCGCGGCGTTGTCTGGGCTCGTCATCGACAATCAATACTTCCATTTTGTCCGAATCCATTCGTATCCCCCTCCGTCGCCGATTAGGCTCGTACCTTCATTGTAAGTTGTCTGACATCCTTTGAGAACGGCGTAATCGGCGAAAATAATTGGAAAAGGAGATTATTATTTGCTTTTGAACACATTCGCAATACTGCCAGCCAGCAGCAACTGGGCTGCGAAGTAAGTCGCCATGATCAGAATGTCGGACATTGTGACTTCACCAATGAACTTATTCCAAGCCAGAATCGAGTCCGATACGACAAAAAGGAGCGAGCCGATTGCCGCGTGTCCGTTACGCGACAATATCGCGACCCAGAACATCGTGCCGATGACGAGAACGTAGACGAGAACCGGAATCCACAAACCGCTTTGGGAGCTGTCCGCCATGATGCTTTCATGCAATCGGATGATCATGAAGATGAGATACGCTGCAATCGTCAGCCCTGCGAGCAGGCCAAGCAGCGAATAGCGCATGCGCGGCAACAGCGCGATGACGTAGAACAAATGGCCAATCAAAAACGAGGCAAGCCCCAACATGAACCAAGTATCGCCCGGTACAAGGAGGAAAGCATCGCCTGCGATACCGAACACAAGCCCAATTACAATGAGGGTTTTGTAAGTGCGGGCCGACTTTCCCTCAGGCGGGGAAGTGACCGCGAGCGCGATAATAAGCAGCATCGGAGTCAGCTTCAATACCCAGTGCAGCGGCGTGCTGTCTACCGACAGCGTTGCCAAGTGAATAAGTCCGATTAAGATAATGAGTGCTATGAGCCATTTGCCAGCCATAGATCATTTATACCTCCCAGAAATGTGTTGTATTGAAAAACAGGATTTCCATTTCTTGCAACGAATTCAAGAAACGAGCAAATCGCTATTTTGGAAAAAAAGTCTTATATAAATGATAGCATTCCAGGTGCAGCGGCATCTATAGGGTGGAGGTAATTATATGGACCAATACACGCAAGCGGAAGCCATGACTGCCGTCTTCCGGGCATCATTGCAAAGCTTCGTCGATAAGGTCAAGCAGGATGATCAAGTGATCGCCGTCATCTTGTTCGGCAGCCTATCCTACGATCAGGTATGGGAGAAGTCGGACATCGACCTGAAGCTGATCGTGCACGATCAGAAGCTAAAGTACGGCTATCGGACCTTCGTCGAGAACGATGTGCCGATCAACGCAAGCATTACGACAAGGAATGACTTCAAGCGCGATATGGAACGCACCGTCCAAGGCTCGTTCGGTCATTCGATGCTCGTGCGCAGCACACTGCTGTTCACGAAGGACTCGTCCATCGAGTCGTATTTCGAGCAGATTCGTTATGTTGGCGAACGCGACAGACAGCTTCGGCTGCTGCAGCTTAGCTGCTTCTCCCTCGCGCTGCTGGCAAAGGCCGAGAAGTGGCAATACGTGAAGCGCGACTTCACGTACAGCGCTTTTTGGATCATTAAGATGGTTGATACGCTGTCCCAGATCGAGGTGCTGCTGAATGGCGATATTCCGATGCGCGAATGCGTGCAGCAGGCGCTGACGTACAACCCGGATTTTTTCCGGACGGTGTATTCAGAGCTCGTTGCGACCAATGCCCACGAGGAGAAAGTGAACGATGCTCTAAAGAGCATTAACGCGTATTTGAGCGAGCGAGCCGAGCGGCTATTCGCTCCGGTGATTGCCTATTTGAAGGAGGAAGCCGACGCTCGTACCGCCATCGACATCATGCATAAGTTCAAACCGGTCATCGATCTCGATACGGGAGCGATTACGACGGGCTGTGACTGGCTGGCTGAACTGGGCTTGATCGCTAAGCTGGAGTCAGACACGAAGGCGACGCCTGCTAGCCGGGTGAGCTTAAGCGAGCCTGCCTATTTATTTGATAATATGGACGAACCGCAATGGGGGATGTGATCTACGTATGAAGCAATTTATTGAAGTACGCGGAGCAAGGCAGAACAATTTGCAAAATATCGATGTTAACATTCCGCGCGACAAGCTGACGGTCATTACAGGTGTCAGCGGCTCCGGCAAGTCGTCGCTCGCGTTCGAAGTCATTTACGGCGAAGGACAACGGCGATTCCTCGAATCGCTGTCCACCTTCGCGAAGAGCCGAATGAATCAGCTTAAGAAACCGGATGTCGACTTCGTCTTCGGTCTATCTCCCGTCATTGCGATCGAGCAGAGAAAAGGGATCGTCAATCCGCGTTCGACGGTCGGCACGATGACCGACATCTACGACTTCCTGCGGCTGCTGTTCGCCTCCGCAAGCGATGCGGGCTGCCCGTTCTGCGATCACAAAGTTCCGGCTCGGACCCCCGGCCAAATGATCGATCGTATTCAACAGTTGCCGATGGGCACGGAGCTGGAGGTGCTCGCGCCGATCTACAAAATTTACGGCGAGAACTTTGAAACGACGTTCGACGAGATTCGCTCCAAAGGCTTCCGTAATGTTATCATTGATGGTTCGCGGTTCAGCCTAGGCGATCCGATTGCTCTAGACGAGGAAATCGAGCATCAGATCGAGGTCGTCATCGATAAAGTGGTCGTGCAGCCAAACGTGTTCAAGGCGCTCACCAAAACGATCGAGAACAGCTTGAAGCTCGTGGGTGAAGGCTTCATCCGCTTCGAGATTACCGGTGTTCCTGAAGGCAAGCAAGTAAACGCCGATGACTTCTACCGAGGCTTCGCCTGTCCGGAGCATCATCTGACGCTCGGCGAGCTGCAGCCGAACTACTTCTCCTTCAACGACCCGGACAGCGCCTGCCGCACCTGCGGCGGCATCGGAACGTTCATGCGCGCGGAAGCGAGGTTTCTTGTGAAGAACGCCGACAAAAGCATTAACAAAGGCGCGCTCGATCCGAAGATGCTCGGAACGAACAATACGACATGGAACTGGGCGATGCTGAACAGCTTGGCGAAGCATTACGGATTCAGCCTCGATACGCCGCTCAAGGAGCTGCCGGATTGGGCGCATAGCCTTATTTTCTACGGGTCGAGAGGTGAGAAATTCCCGTTCACGCCCGGCGATGAAATTAGCAAAACGCAAGCCCGCCATATCGGCAAGCCGATGAGCTACGGCGGACTCGTCCATATGATCAACTGGTGGTATAATCTGTACTTGAAGCGCAAGGCGGCGAGTCCCGCCGAGGAAGAATTCTACAAGCGCGTCATGATCGAGCACACATGCCCGGACTGCGAAGGCCGCAAACTGAAGCCGCAGCGCTTTCATGTCAAAGTCGGCGGCGCCGACATACATGAGCTATGCCAAATGTCTCTTCAAGAGCTGCATTCGTTCCTCGCTGGGCTGAGGTTCAAGGAAGAGACCGCAGTCATCGGCCGTCAGATCACGGCGGAGATTCAGTCGCGGCTCGTGCTGTTGCTTGATATTGGACTCGACTACTTAAGCCTCGGCAGACGCTCGGACTCGATCTCCGGCGGCGAAGCGCAGCGTATTCGCTTGTCGACACAGATCAGCTCGGGTCTTATGGGCATGCTTTACGTGCTCGATGAGCCGAGCATCGGCCTCCATGCCCGCGACAGCATGCGCATCATCGACACGCTGAAGAAACTGCGCGATATCGGCAATACGATCATCGTCGTCGAGCACGACATCGATACGATCTGCAGCGCCGACCATATTATCGAGGTCGGGCCTGGACCGGGCCGGCGCGGCGGACGTATTATCGCCGAAGGCAAGGTGGAGCAGCTTCGCGCCGAGCCGAACTCCATTACCGGCGCGTTCCTGACAGGAACTCGCAAGATCGAGGTGCCAGCTCAGCGCAGGCAGCCGCAAGGGATGAAGCTCACCATCCGCGGTGCGCGGGCGAACAATCTGCGGAACATCAGTGTCGATATTCCACTCGGCGTTATGGTGTGCATTACCGGCGTATCGGGCTCGGGCAAAAGTACGCTCATTAACGAGGTCATGTGCAAGCAGCTCTATGCGACGTTCCATGACGCTCGTATCGTACCCGGCGAGCATGACGCGCTGGAAGGACATGAGCAGCTTAGCGGCATTATCACGATCGATCAATCGCCGATCGGCCGCAGCTCCCGCTCCAATCCGGCCACTTACGTCGGCTTCTTCGACCGCGTTCGCGAGATGTATGCCGAGGCGGCAAGCGCGGAAGGCAGTCCGCTTACGAAGCATGACTTCAGCTTCAATCAGAAGAACGGGGGCCGCTGCGAGCATTGCCAAGGCGAAGGAACGGTCACGACGCAGCTGCAGTTCATGCCCGACGTCGAAGCCGTATGTCCGGTATGCAAAGGCGCCCGCTTCAACGAAAGCGTGCTCGATATGAGCATTGAGGATGCCGTCGCCTTCTTCGACGATCAGCCTTATATCGCACGCAAGCTGGCGGTGCTGAACGATCTCGGTCTTGGCTATTTGCAGATCGGCCAATCATCGGCTACTTTGTCCGGTGGCGAGGCGCAGCGTATCAAGCTCGCAACAGAGTTAAGCAAGGTGAAGCGCGGCTCGCATAACCTGTACGTGCTCGACGAGCCGACAACTGGCCTCCATCTGCGCGACATTCAGCGGCTCATCGACTGCTTGAACCAGCTCGTCGATGCCGGCCACACGGTCGTCATCATCGAGCATCATCTCGATATGATTAAGATCGCCGACCATATTATCGATATGGGTCCGGACGGCGGACATAAGGGCGGTACGGTCGTCGCCTCCGGTACGCCGGAAGAGGTTGCGGCAAGCACCGACTCCTTAACAGGCCGCTATTTGCGCGAGATGCTTGCCCCTCAGCATACTTACGCTCGATAGGGTACTAATATTAACCTAGTAACCAAAAAAATCCGTCCTTTTCCAAGTCACCTATCGCTAGGTTTGCTTGGATCGGGTCGGATTTATTTTTTTGGATGCCGTATGGTGGGATAATAGGCAGCGTAATTCATCCTATTATTATAATCTAGCTATTCGGCATCTAATAGGATGGATTCTCCTGCTTATTCTGCATGACGCATCTCTCTCGGAGTTTCTGACACCTCATAAGTTCAAGAATAAGCTGAGGAATCCATCTTATCCGTTCTACTTTTACTAGATAGGCTGTTTTAAGATGGATTTCGCCGCTTATTATTACGCGCAACTAATTCTGCCGCTGACACAGCAGCTCTACTATATGAACTGCTTCGCCCCGCCGCTCCCCTTCTTGATCTTAAGCGTGTCGAACAACCTGCCTTCGATATCGATTGCCCGAAGCTCCAGGCAGTCGCCCGCCGCCGTCACCTGTACAAAATGCGGCACGGCGAGCGACTGCGACGTATGCCATTCCCGCTTCGGGAGCTGCCAGCTCGGCATGGCCCCTGCTCCTCCGGCCACGACATAGACAATGCCGTTGTCGAAATCCAGCTTCCCTTCCCGCAGCGGATGGCTTCGCTCGTACACGATCGTATGCGAGCTTAATACGACATCGACGCCGTACTTCTCCATGACCGGCGCGAGCTTCCGCAACGCCTCAACCTCATAACCTCCAGATACGTAAGGCGAGTAATGGATGAACACGATCCGCCATTTCAAAGCCTTATTCTCTGCAGCCTCTTGCAAATCGCGTTCCAAAAAATCGTATTGCGGATGTCCCGAGCCAATCGATCCGTCGCCGTCCGGATAATGCTCATCCGTAATGAAATCGGTGCTGTCGAGCGCCGTAATATGAACGTCTCCGTAATTGAAGGAATAATAATTGCCCGGCTGAGGATAAGCGGAATACTCGTGAAACAGCGAGCTGCTAAACTCATGATTACCTAAGCAGCTATAGAACGGCGTCGACCCGAGCAATTCCTTTCCCGGCCCGAACAAGTACGTATGCCAATCCTCCTGCCTACGTCCATCGTCCACCATATCGCCGACGAATAGCGCGAAGTCGGGCCGATATCGGCTCATCGCACTGAACAGCGACCTATTTAAGCTCCCACCGCTCTTGTCAAAATAATGATACCCTCCCGTTTCGCTCGTCACGACGAACGAGCAAGGAACGCCGATCGGCGCAGCTGTACGGAACGGGTACGGCCCTTCCTCCACGCTCCTCCCCTCGGCAGTATCCGCATACGCCTTATAGAAATAAGTCATTCCCGGCGTCAAACCATCCACCGTAAGCCTCTGAATTCGCTGACTGGATCCATCTTCGCTATGCACGGTCAACATAGGTTCATTATGGAGCACGTAATTGCCCCGCTCCCCGCTATGTATGCGCTCTGCCTCATAAATCTCGAGCTTCCCGGCCGCCGGCTGCGACGTCTCCCACATCATCGTCATTCCGCGCTCGGTCGGCCATTGCAAATAAGGACCGTTCACGAACGCCAGCTCCTCCGCCGCCGCCATTGCCCGAAGCACGAGCTCGCGCGCGCTCGCCGGGCTGTCCTCGCCCTCTTTATTTTTGACGGGGGCGAACTCCCCTTCCCTCCCTGCCTTCAACACCGTCATTCCGTCCGACATCGGGAAGAAATCGAATATAAACCGCTCCAGCTTATAAGCGTTAGGCTCGGTTGGCTCCACATAACGCCCTTCCGCGTCGACATAGTCGATTTTCTTCCTCGCGACATGGTAGGGAAGGTCGGTATCGGCATGCTTCTCGATGAAATCAAGCCGGAACAGATGAATCGAAATGTTGCCTAAATGATACGTAAGACTGCCGTCCAGCTCTCGCGCTTCGAGCATGCCTTGCGGAATTTCGGTATACTCGATGACCGCCGGTCTGCCATCCCTCGTGCATAAAATACCGATTTTCTCATCGGGATTCGTTTTTTCAATAACCTTCGTGGCAATCGGATGACGGCCGGCAGCCGCTACGCCGATGAAGGCCGGATCCGCGATCTGGATGAGCGCGTTATCGACGTTATAATAAAACGCCCATTCAATGCCCCTCCGCTTCATATCTTCAAGCGCCCCGGAGCTTCGCAAGGAAGAGAAGCATTCCCCGTTGCCGCTCGGCGCGAAGTTCAGCTCGGACTCCGACGAGAACAGCAGCTTGCCGCTGTAATCAACCGCAGGCATCGTATGCTGCTGGAAGAAGCAGCAATCCTGACTCGGATAACCAAAGAATTCCGCTTCTTCGAAAAAAGCTCTCGTCTCCGCATCATTATCGGGACTTGTCATGATATACCAGGGAATAGTGACGCCTGCCCTGCGCGAGAGTTCCGCCAACCGATCCGCTTGCAGCTCGAACAGCGACTTGCCCGATGGCAGTCCGATGTCGATTGTCCCTTTCGGACCGTCATGGCCTAACCTGCTGCCTTGTCCGCCCGCTACGACGAGCGCGGCTATTTTGCCCTGCTGTAATTGCTCCCAGCCTAGCTGTATATAGTCATCGCGCTCCGCTTGGCTGAAGCTGTCCCATTGCTCATAGCCGATTGGAGCAAGCGTTCCGATGTCTTCGTTATCGGAAGAGCGATGCTGATCCACTATTTTTTTTAACCGATCCACATCCGCGCGAAGCACTTGCTCGCACAATCGCTCACGCTCCGGCGTGTCCAAGCTTTTCATAACATGAAGCACATGCTCCTGCTTATGCTGGGTAAGCACGGCCTCCGCCTGCTGCAACAAATGGTCCATTTTATCACCTCTTCGGCATCGTTCCGCTAGGGTATGTAGATTAAACTTTATATCTAACTTTTACCTTGCGCCTTCCATAGGTCTCCCCCTACTATTAGAACATAACTTGGATGAATTTGTCTTCTTTGGAGGAAAACACGTTGAACATACCTATCAAACAATATTGGCGCTTGCTCAGCTCCTACTTGCGGCATGAACGAGGTAAGCTGGCAGCACTCGCGCTATTGCTTATAGCCGGAATCGGCCTGCAGCTCTGGAATCCCCAAATCATGCGCCAATTTATCGACGATGCGACGAAGCCGGGCGTCTCGCTCGGCAGTCTTATCGGCGGGGCAGTCCTGTTCATCGTGCTCGCTCTTTTCTATCAGCTCGTTACTGTCTGCTCCGGATATGTGGGCGAGCAGGTCGGTTGGACGGCGACGAATGCGCTGCGGGGCGATCTTGCCAAACATTGCCTTCATCTCGACCAGTCGTTCCATAAGGAACGAACGAGCGGCGAAATGATTCAGCGGATAGACGGCGACGTGAACGAGCTGTCCAACTTTTTCTCCAGCTTCGTATTTTCTTTGTCTGCCAATGTACTGCTCATCTCAGGCGTGCTAGTCATGATGTTCCTTGAAGATTGGATCCTTGGGCTCGGAATGACGGTATTCGTCATGGCTGCCGTTATCGTGCTGCAGCGCATCCGTTCCTCGTTCTCGTCCGCTTGGGTCAAATCAAGCGAGGCCTATGCCGAAATGTACGGTTTCCTTGGCGAGCATATGGCAGGCACCGAGGACACCCGCGCGAACGGCGCGAGCTCTTTCGTCATGCGGCGCTTTCACGGCATTTTGCGCAAGCTGCTGCCCATCCATATGAAAGCAAGCTTCGGCGGTTACACGATGTGGGTATCGACTATTTTCGTATTCGCGCTTAGCCGTTCCCTTGCCCTTATTTACTGCGGTTATTTGTGGGCTACCGATGCCATGACGCTCGGAACGATCTATTTGGTGTTCACCTATACGGAGCTTTTAAACCATCCGCTGGAGCAAATCCGGACACAAATTCAGGACCTGCAGCGTGCAGACGCCAGTATTGTTAGGGTCAGCCAGTTGTTCGCGACGAAGTCTGCACTCGCGGAAAAGCACTCCCCCTCGCAGTTCGCAGACGGCGCGCTGGCCGTTAAGTTCGAGGACGTCAGCTTCAACTACGGAGGCGAAGAGAGCAGCGAGACTAGCTCTGCATCTGTGCTGCGCAATGTCAGCTTCGAGCTCGCTCCAGGCCGAGTACTCGGCTTGTTAGGAAGAACGGGAAGCGGCAAAAGCACGCTTGCCCGCCTGCTTGTACGATTTTACGACGCAACGGAAGGCACTGTGCGCATCGGCGGCAAGGACGTCAGAGAAGTGGCCTTGTCCCAGCTCCGCGGCAAGATCGCCATGGTATCGCAAAACATTCAGTTATTCCAAGCGACTGTCCGCGACAATCTTACTTTATATGACTCTTCCATCCCCGATGACCGACTTATCGAGGTGTTGACCGATCTAGGCTTAGCTTCATGGCTGGCATCGCTTGAGAACGGGCTCGACACTACGCTCGCTTCGGGCGGCAGCGGCCTCTCGGCCGGAGAAGCGCAGCTGCTTGCGTTCGCCCGCGCATTTCTAGCGGATCCAAGTCTGGTCATTCTGGATGAAGCTTCATCGAGGCTTGATCCAGCGACGGAATCGCATATGGAGAGAGCCATCGATAAGCTGCTTGCCGGACGAACGGCAATTATTATTGCCCACCGGCTAGCAACGATCAAGCGTGCTGACGATATACTCATCCTGGATGCTGGAACGGTAGTTGAAGCCGGATCGCGTACTCAGCTGGCAGCAGACAACAGCTCGCGTCTCTATCAACTATTAAGAACGGGGACCGAGGAGGTGCTTGCATGAGCATGAATAGAAGTATGAAAAAGAACGGCAATAACATCCAACCTTCAACGCTGCAATCGATGTGGCGGCTCATTCGCTATCGCCCCATTCTCTATTCGGCAAATGCCGTTTTATGGATTGGCGTTCACTTATTCCCGCTATTTCCGGGGTTAATTATACAGCAGTTTTTCGATAAGCTGACCGGCCAATCTACGTGGACCTTGAGCGCTTACGGCTTGGCAGCGCTATTGATGGCCATATCCGTCGCTCGGATCGTCAATATATACGGCGGCGCTTGGACCGATTCACTCCATCGCTTTCATATGGGGGCACTGCTCCGTACGAATATGCTGCGCCAGATACTGAAGCAGCCGGCAGCAGCGGCAATTCCCGGTTCACCGGGCGAGGCGCTCTCCCAGTTCCGCGACGACGCCGGGCAAGCCGAGGATGCCATTAGCTGGACGCTTGATCTCATCGGCAAAATCGTCTTTGCAGCAGCAGCCATCGTGCTTCTGCTCCGTGTCGATGCCATGATCACCTGCTATGTCTTCCTTCCGATCATTCTTATCGTGTCGGTCACTCAGATCGCAACGAAACGGGTGCAAGCTTACCGCGCCGAAAGCCGTGAGGCGACGAGCAGGGTATCGGGACATGTCGGCGAAATGTTCGGCTCTGTACAGGCGATTCAGCTTGCCGGAGCAGAAGAGCGATTCATCGAACGATTCCGAGACCTGAACCTGAAGCGCAGGCAAGCCGCATTGAAGGACCGACTGTTCAGCTCCCTGCTCGCTTCCGTCTTCTCCAACATCGTCAACGTTGGAACAGGGCTCATCCTGCTGCTTGGAGCAGCTTCGTTGCAGAGCTCCGAGTTGACGGTAGGCGACTTCGCCTTGTTCATCTATTACTTGGCGTTCGTAACGGACTTTACGTCGTTCTTCGGCAACTTCCTGTCGCACCTGCAGCAGACAGGCGTATCGTTCAAACGAATGTACGCATTGCTGCAAGGCGCACCGTCCGAATCGCTGACGGAGCATCGCCCCCTGCACTTAAGGGGGGAATGGTCGGAAGAGCCCGCCGTGCCCATCGACATTGCAAATGGCCGAATAGACGGAGATGCTCCATTCCAGTCATTAACGGTAAGCCATGTTAGCTACCGCTACCCGGATTCCGGCAGAGGCATCGAAGACATTAGCTTGGAACTGCGACGAGGCGGCATTACCGTCATTACAGGACGCATCGGCTCCGGCAAAACAACGCTGCTCCGCTCCATACTCGGACTTATGCCTCTAGAGGCCGGCGACATTCGCTGGAACGGCCGCATCGTAACGGATCCCGCTTCCTTCTTCGTTCCGCCGCGAAGCGCCTATACGTCGCAGGTTCCGAATCTGTTCAGCGAAACGCTAGTAACGAATATATTACTTGGATTACCTGCCGCGAACGAGGATAAACGGGAGCGCGCCATCCATACGGCCGTGCTCGATCAGGATATTCCAAGCTTGGAGCACGGGCTGGACACCATAATCGGGCAACGAGGCGTGAAGCTGTCCGGCGGTCAAGCGCAGCGCACGGCAGCGGCCCGCATGTTCATTCGCGAGCCGGAGCTGCTCGTCTTCGACGACCTGTCGAGCGCGCTCGACGTGGCGACCGAGCAGCTGTTATGGGAGCGCGTTGCCCGTACGCCGCATGCGGCCTGCCTTATCGTCTCCCACCGAAGGGCCGCACTTCAGCGCGCCAACCACATAATCGTCCTCAAGGACGGCCGCATCGAGGCCGAAGGAACTTTGTCCGAGCTGCTCGCACACTCGCAGGAGATGCGCCTGTTATGGAATCAGGAACATGAACAAGAAGAAGCAGCCCATTCTCGCTGAGAACAGGCTGCTTCGCTTTTTATTTATAGTTGAATTCAAATCGTACTAGCTTCGTCGCTTCTGTATTCTAAAATATCCCCCGGCTGGCAATCCAAAGCTTTGCAAATCGCCTCCAAAGTGGAGATGCGAATCGCTTTTGCCTTTCCGTTTTTCAGGATAGAAAGGTTAGCCATCGTAATTCCAACCCGCTCGGCAAGCTCGGTCACGCTCATTTTCCGCTTAGCCAGCATCACGTCTATATTAATAATAATCGCCATAGCATTCACCTCAGACCGTCAGGTCGTTTTCTGATTTGATATCGATAGCTTCTTTCAAAAGCCTTTGAAGAACAGCGGCAAATACGGCAATCACCATGGAGGCAAAGACCAGCACCATTCCAATTACGATGACACCCGGCGCGTCGTCCCTCTCCGCAAAAAGATAGAAGATCGGCAAACCTAACACGAAGATGCAGCTGATGATAATAGCGCAGAATTTGATATTTTTTAGTACGCGTACGGACAGTTCCGAGAAAGCATTATTCTTGTCGATATAGTTCAAAAGCTTAAATGCTTGATACAGGGCAACGTAAAACGGGATCGCCGCTCCATAAAAAACGATATAAACAAGATATTTCAAATAAGAATGCTCCGGATACATTTCTACTAAGTAGTTCGCTATCTCCGGCACTGCAAATATGCATAAAGCAAGTATCGGCAGACCTATAACGATAACAGCCGCCTTCAAAAAGAGTGTCGTTCCCCGTTCCATAAAAAGTCCCTCGCTTATTGTCAATTTTATTCACTTCAGACCGTTAGGTCATTTTCTATTTTGATCCTTATGACATCTCGCAAAACCTTCTGCAGAAGCGCAGCAAAAGACGCGATGACGCTTGAAGCAAAGATGAATAGGACTCCCAGCGTAATAATGTGCGTGACCTCATCGTCTATGAACAGAATGACGAACAACACGCCGAGCGTTATAAAGATACTTATCGTAATGCCGCAACGCTTGATCGTCCTCAAAGCTCTAATCGATGATTCCGAGAAGGCATACCCCCGATCAATGCAGCTTAAAAGCTGCAACGTCTGAACCAATGCGGCAAAAAACGGGATAGACAATAAATACGAACACGCTAAAAACGGATATTGCAAATAACTGTCCTCCGGGTGGGCTTCCGCATCCCCGCTCGCAATCCACGGCAACAAGAAGATGCATACCGCAAGTGCCCCAAGGCCAAGAAACACGACAACCCCCTTCAGGAAAAAGGTAGAACCTCGTTTCATCAAACACACCTCCTTTCGATATCTCGATATTGAATTTAACACATTATTTATCGTTTTACAATAAATTTTAATCGATATTAGAATTATAATTATCGTTAGTCACACTTTTCAGCCCCATGATCATTTAGCATGTTACTGCCAGTCTCATGGACTCTGTAAGTACATATGTGCTCTTACAGACGGGTAACGAATGTGACCTCCGCGCTGTAAGCACATATGTGCACTTACAGCATGCTTTGGCGCTTTGCGGTCAGTCTCATGAACGCTGTAAGTGCACATGTGCTCTTACAGCTAGGTATCATTGATGGCTTCGGTGCCGTAAGTGCATATGTGCACTTACGGCATCAACTTGTGCATTCGACAACAACAACAACAACACAAAAAACCGCTACATAGGAATTTCTCCCCACGTAGCGGCCATGATAGGCGCAGTCTCGCGCTTATGCGTTATAGAATTTAACCAGTTCACTTACAACGTCCGGCAGCGAGCCGTCGACCCTAGTCTGACGCTGCTCCTTCTCGAACAACGCCGAGATTTGCTCCGGATATTGCTGCTCGATGCCGCAGAGGCGGATCGCCTCGTCGAACTTCGCAGGATGCGCGGTAGCCAGCGAGATCGTCACTACGCCGTCGCCGTTGTATTTGTTGGCTGCAGCAACGCCGCATGCCGAGTGCGGATCAAGCAAATAACCGGTATCCGCTTTGTACGTCGATATCGTATCCAGGCATTCCTGCCCTTGCACGCCATGAGCGCCGAACTCCGATTGCACCTTCGCAAGAGCGTCGCCAGAAATGACGATTTGCCCTTCCGACTTGAACTGGTTCATGAGCTCGCCGATCTTCGCCGAGTCTTCGCCCAGCACATAATACAAGTAGCGTTCGAAGTTGCTTGCTACTTGAATGTCCATCGACGGGCTGTACGTCATGCGGAAATCGCCTGGCTTGTATACGCCCTCCAGCACGAAACGCTCCAAAATATTGTTTTCGTTCGTCGCCAAGATCAGCTTGCCTACCGGCAGTCCCATCCGCTTCGCTACGTAACCGGCGAAAATATCGCCGAAGTTGCCTGTCGGCACGCTGAAGTTCACAACAGCTGCACCCGTCTCCTTCTTCACTTGGAAGTAAGCGTAGAAGTAGTAAACAATCTGCGCCATGATCCGAATGAAGTTGATCGAGTTGATCGCCGCCAAATGGTTGTTCGCTTTGAAGTCCAGATCGGCGAACAGCTCCTTGATCATGCCTTGGCAATCATCGAAGTTGCCTTCAACAGACAAGTTGAGCACGTTGCTGTCCAATACCGTCGTCATTTGCAGCTCTTGCACCTTGCTTACTTTGCCATGCGGGTGAAGGATACAAATTTTGATACCTTCCTTGCCTTTCACGCCCTCGATCGCCGATGCTCCCGTGTCGCCGGATGTCGCGCCGAGAATGTGAATCTTCTTGCCCTGCTTGCGGGACACGTACGTGTACAGCTGCCCCATGAATTGCAAAGCAATATCCTTAAACGCGAATGTCGGACCGTGGAACAGCTCCAGCAAGTACAGCTCGTCCGACAGCTTGCGCACCGGCGTCACTTCCGGATCGCGGAACGTTGCATAGCTGGCGTACACCATTTCCTTCAAGTCCTGCTCTGGAATTTCTCCATTCGTGTAATATGAGAAAATAGCAAGTACCAGCTCTTGGTAGCTAAGCTTTTCCCATTGTTCAAGCGTGCTTGCCGGAACGACCGGAATCTCGCTAGGTACGAGCAAACCTCCGTCATCGGCCAGTCCCATTAGGAACGCGTCCAAAAAGCCGATTTTGCCAATCTTACCCCTCGTGCTTACATATTCCATCTGTCTATATCCTCCTACATCATAATGCAACGTTAACATATTAGCTTTAATCATTATATGTAAGACAGGCCCTTCATCTCAAGCTTATTCGTAAATATCCCCGTCTTTTTCTTTGTATTGTAAGCTTTCTAGTCCTCTTTCACAACTAACCCGAACATCGCGGCGAACGACGACGCCTGAAGCGGCGAAATGATGCAGCCTTGCAAATCCTCGATATTCACGCTCAAGCTGGCAAAATCGCAATTGCTGAGATCGACGCCGCGAAGCTTCGTTTGAGCGAATTGGACGCCATCAATATTGCATTCGTGGAGCGAGGTTTGGGCATGCGTCATATTGGACAAATCCGCTTTGGCCAGCGAGCATGTTTCAAACTTCACTTGCTTCGCATTCGAGAAGCGCAGCACCGCGTAATCCCCGTAACACTCATCGAACAAGACGTTTCGCAGCGTTGCTTCGGTCAAGTCCATCCCGAGCAGCTTGCATTCATGAAAAGACACTCTATGCATAATAGCTCCGTTCAAATCGATGTTCGACAAATCGCAATTATCGAACCGGACGTCCGTCCATTCCGACTTCGGCAGACTATTACCTCGGAACGCTACATTTTGGAATAAAATACGATCAAAGCATACCCGATAGCCGGTCTGATTCTCCACATCGCAATCGCGAATGACACAATCGCTGATCGCATATTCATCGCATAGCTCATAAGCATCAATCGTTCGAGACTCCAGCGCTGCAGACAATTTCGGCGCCTCTACCTTCACTTTTGACCCTGACATTTGTTATCAATCTCCTCTCACAGCGGCAACCCTCTTGATTGCTGTGCCAACCCTTATTATATAATGGATGAAGAGACTAAGCACATATCCGATAATCATTTTACGAGGAAGGGGTGCAGCAAGAGCGATGAACTACGAATTAACGATCGAGCAGCGCGATGCCATTATGGCCCGGCTCACGGAGGAGCAGCGGCAATTCATCCACCACGAGCTCGTGAGGGGAAGAAGAACGTTGTTCGCCAGGCAATTAGCCCGCGTGAAATGCCAATTCATTCCCGAGGATGCCGAATTCGAGGAAATTAAAGCTTTTATAGAAGAGTGGGACTACCAAGGCTTCACCGACAGCGGCGAAGTGTCGCCCGAGACCAAATGCGAATGCGGCAGATCGCTGCGCTATCAGCACAAGGTGCTTCATGTGCCGTCGAATACGATCCGATATTTCGGCATCGAACATTTGCAGCTCCATACGGGCATTGATGCCAAGGCGGTAGCCGATATTATGAAAGGCTTCGACGTGCTCGACGGCGAGATGAACGAGGTGTTAAGCAAATACCGGGACGGCTGGCAGCTCGGCCAGCATCTATTCCTTCCGTTGCCGGAGGAGCTTGATATGCCTCCCGATATCCAGGCTCAGATCGATGCCGACCTGCCGCTGCTTGGCCGTCAGTTAGCCCGCATTCGAAGAAGGCTGAGCGAGCTTGAAACCGTAAATAGAAAAAAGCGGCTCGCAGCCGCTATGTCTTATGTCGATGTTCAACCGCCACCCGCAGCAGACGGCTTCCCGAACGACGATGACCTTGTCCCGCCAATGGGAAATGATGCGGAGCAGGCCGCTTTCAGCTTCGAGGATGCCGACAACGGACAAGCTGCTTTCGTGTTTGATGAGACGTTTGGCAGCCAAGGCGCCTTCGTCTTCGAGGAAGAGAAGGCAGAGCGACCTGCCGATCCCCGTCAGGATGCCTTCGACTTCGAGGAAGCAGGCTGGCAGCTCGGGGCAGCGCTGCTTCGCGAGCAGGAAAGCGGCAGCTCAAGCGCCAAGCGCTCAAGCCCCTTCTACCTGCCGCCCGCTGCGCAAAGCGTTGTCGATAACGCTCTTCAATACGGCCGCATCAGCACGCTTGCGATTTCCAACTTTCTCATCGAGCAGAAGCTCGTGCAGGATACGCGGATGTCCACCGGCAAGCCGGCCATCTATATCGCCGTTGCCGCCTACATGGACAAACTTGCAGGCATGGGACAATGCGAGCTTGTATTCGGCAATGCCGAGGATCGCAGTTATATGAAGAAATAAAGCTTAACCCTTCACGGCCGAGCCGACGGTAAGCGCGTTCTCAACCTGTTCGCTGAACAGAATATAGATGAGCACCGTCGGCAAGCTGGCGATCGTCATCGCCGCCCCCATCGCGCCCCAGTCCGTCGTGAACTGCCCCTGGAAGAACAGCAGGCCAAGCGGCAGCGTCTTTAAACTTTCTTTCGTAATCAGAATGACGGCCATCGTGAACTCGTTCCATGAATTAAGAAAAATAAAGATGACCATCGTGGCAAGCGCCGGCTTAATGATCGGCAGCATGATGCTGAAGAAGGTCCGGTAGATGCTCGCGCCGTCGATGCAGGCGGATTCCTCCATCTCGATCGGAATGCTGCGGAAGAAGCCGTAGAACACCATCGACGCAAATGAAATATTAAAAGCGATATAAGGCACGATCAATGCCCCGTACGTGTTCGCAAGGTTCAAATCCCTCACCAGAATCGCCAGCGGAATCATGATGACTTGAATCGGAATAAACATCCCGATCAAAATGTACGTATGGGCGAATTTGCTGAAGCGCCACCGCATCCGCGCCGCCGCATACGAGAACATGACCGCGAGCAGAATCGCCCCCGCCACCGTAGCCGCCGCAACGAGCAAGCTGTTAAAGAAATAAGACGGAACATTGTATTTCGACCACGCCGATACATAATTCTCGAACCGCAGATGCACGGGCGGACCGAACGGATTCGTCACGAAGATTTCATCATTGTTTTTCAATGAATAAAAGATCATCCATAATAGCGGATATACCGACAGCAGCGCATACAGCCACAAAAAGATTTGCATGCCGGGGTTGTTTTTTCTAAGCTTCGTCATCCAGGCCATCTTGGCACGCCTCCTCTAGTATGATATGCGTTCTCTAGCAATCAGTCGGTTGATTATGAGCGTTGCAATGAGGCATTCGATGACGAGAATCGCCGCCGCCGCGCTGCCGTAACCAAACTCTCCTACTCGGAACGCCGAACGATACATAAGGTAAGTAAGCGTATAGGTCGAGGTGCCTGGGCCGCCGCTCGTCATAATAAACATGTTGGCAAAGGCGTTCAGCCCGCCCGTAATCGCGAACACGAGACAAAATTTGTACGTTTCCGCCATCATCGGAATGTTGATCTTCAGAATCGCCTGCAGCTTCGTTGCGCCGTCGATGCGGGCAGCCTCCATATATTGTTCAGGCACGGACTTGACTCCCGCGAGCAGCAGGGCGAAGTGATAGCCCATGTACTGCCAGGCATTCACGAACGCAATCGCGATAATCGCCGATTTGCTGCTCGTTAGCCAGTCCTGCTTGTATTCGAGTCCAATTAATTCAAAAATCTTGTTTATAAGTCCGTATTCCCCGTTATAAATCGACAGCCACAGCTGGCATACGACCGTAATCGAAAGCACTACCGGTATAAAAAAGCTGATCCGCAATATTTTGCGGCCTTTGAACTTCGCGTCGGCAACCGCAAAGGCAAGAAGCGAGCCGATCCCGATCTGGGTTACGGTAATGATAAGGGCAAAGATCAGGCCGTTTTTGACCGAAGTGAAAAACAAGCTGTCTTGAAACAGTCTCGTATAGTTGTCGAACCAAATGAAAGTACCCTCCGAAAGGCCGTCCCACTCGTACATGCTGCGAAAAAACGTCTGGACGATCGGATAAAATACCATGACGGTATAAAGTAGGAGAGCTGGCATGATAAACAAAAGTATCGCTGTCTTGTTCCCCAGAAATTTGTTCATTTCATCACTTCCTCTGCAAGTCTGTCGAACTATCCATTGTCGATTTTCCTTTGTAGAGAGCCGGAACCCACTCCGCTGTTCCGATTGGAGTGGGTTCCGCCTCATGCACGCTCTATTTCATTCGCTGCTATGCCGATTCGCCGGTGCTACTTCGCAGCCGGAAGGGCTTTGTTAACGTCCTCGATAAACTGCTCCGCGCTGTACGAGCCGGTCATCAAGCTTTGCGATGCGTCTTCAAGCGCTGCCTTGAACTTGGCATCCGCAAGTCCCCATGCGAACGAGGTCGTGCTCGTAATTTTCGCGATATCCTCGGAGAGCTGCTTCATCATCGGCGGATATTCGGTAATGATCGCTTTATCCACTTTCGTCGCTACGAGCGGGTTGCCGCGCTCCGTATATTTGTATTCCGCGTATTTCAATGAGAGGAACGCCGCTACCTTCGCTGTCAAAGCCTTATCCTTCGTGTCCGGATTGACGGCGTAGCCGCCAGGACCGCCGCCGCCGCTGAACGCGAACTTGCTCGCTTCGTAATTCGCCGCGTCCGTGCCCGGGAAGTACATCCAGCCCGCTTTGTCTCCAAGCTGCTTCGTGGACTCCGCGATTTCCCATTGGCCGTTGAGGAACATTGCCGCTTTGCCTTCGTGGAACAACGCTGCCGCTTGGTCATAGTTCAGGTTTGTCGCTCCCTTAGGCAGCATTCCCGCCTTCACAAGCTCAATAATTTTCTCGGCAGCATCCTTGTAAGCAGGGTCGCTTGCGCTCGCCAAGCCTTTATCCAGCTTTAGAATGCCTTGCGGCTCGTTGCGGGTAACGAACATGTCGAACAACGCAACCGTCGGCCATTTCTCTTTCGCGAACAGCGACAACGGCGTAATGCCTGCCGCGTTAAACGCTTTAACCGCCGCCATCAGCTCGTCGTAGGTCGTCGGAACTTTAACGCCGTTTTGTTCGAACAGCTCTTTGTTGTAGTAGAGCAGCACGAACTCGTTGCCGGCATAAGGGAATGCGTAAGTGTGGCCGTCGTCGGCTACCAGCGTGTTCATCGTGCTTGGATACATTTTGTCTTTGAAGCCAAGCTCGTCGACGTAGGAGTCCAGCTCCAGAATGTTGCCGGATTTTTTGAAGGTCGTAATAATATCAAGGCCCGCTTGGAAAATATCGGGCAGGTTGCCCGTCGCCGCATACGTCTTAAGCTTCTGTCCGTCATCCTGCGCCTGCACTTCCAACTCCAGCTCGACGTTCGGCATTTCCTTCTTCAATTCCGCCACCGCGTAATCGTAAGGAAGCTTCGTGTCGTCGTCGGCATATTGCGCGTAGATCCGCAGCTTAACCGGCTTCGCCTCCTCGGTCTTCGTCTCTTCCTTCGGCGCGTTTGTCGCCGCTTCCTTATTGCCTTCATTGGCCGCTTCGTTGCTTGCAGCGCCGTTATTGTCCGCAGAACCGCATGCCGCCATGAATATCATGCAAAAACTCATCATTGCGATTGCCAGCTTCTTCATTGTTTGACCCCCTAAAATTTGTTCTCGCCTATCTCGTTCTGCCTGCTCTTTACAAGTCTGAGTATACGGAATGCGCCTGCCTTTGATAATGAAAAAACTGCGTGCTTTTGGTAAAATCCGCAGTTTTTAACGACAAAGAGCCGCTAGCTGCGGCTCTTCTCGTATTCGCTGGGGGAATATCCGTAGAACTTCTTGAAGCTTTTGCTGAAATAACCCGGATCGTTGTACCCGACCTTCTCCGCGATATCGGTCAACCTGGCGCTATTGCGGGCGAGCAGCTCCTTGGCCTTCTGCATCCGGTATTGCGTCAAATAATCGCTGACCGTAATGCCGATCTCCTTCTTGAATACGGCGCGCAAATAGCTGGCGTTAATAAAGACATGCGCGGCAATCTGCTCCAGCTGCAGTCCCGGATCCGCATAATGCTGCTCCATATACGCTTTGGCCGATTTGGCGATTTTGGAGGACCTCGTATTGCGATGCTTGCCGTTATAAATGACCGACTTGCGGAACAGCTCCTTCAGCCAATCGAAGGTCAGCTCCGCCGTGTCCAGCTTGCGAATTTCGTTATACGGGAAAAAATGATCCCCGAAGCAGTCCTCCACGGGATGGCCGGACTCTTCGAAATAAGAGAGATTCACCGATACGAGCCCCATGCAAATGACATAAATATAGTCGATGGGAAGCCGCCGCTCGCGAATCGTCTGAAAAATGTCGTCAAGCTTCCTTTCGATCGGCTCCCAGACGTTCAGCCGCAGCAGCACGAGCAGCTCGTCATTCGCCTCCGTCGGATAGAAGGGCTGGTTCCCGCCGCTGGGCAGCTGCTCGCCGTAGGCGATGACCCGGTCGTTGCCCAGCACGAATTTGTTTTGCAGCGCTTCAAGCGCTTCCCCATAGGAGGCCGCGATACCCTTGAAGCCGTGTTTGCTTCGGCCAACGCCAACCGTAATCGTGAAATTCAAATATTTTTTGATCAGAAAGCACAGCTTCTTATAGCTCTCCAGCTGCGGCAGTTCGTTCTCCTGCTCCTCAGGGTGGCGGGCAAGAGCAATAATCCGCCCCTCCGGACCGTTGAAGATCAAATAATCGCGGCTCTCCTCCATCGCTTCGTTCAGCACGTTCGTTACCGCGTATTTCATGAGCAGGCGGTCGCTGGCCTTGCTCCACTTGCGATCCATTTGGTCAATCTCGATGCAAGCCGCGACATAATAACCCGGCTCGGCTTGAATGCCGAGCTGCTGCAGCCGCTTCATCGTATCCGGCTCGGAGAGCGCGTATTCGCGGCTGATCAGTTGGCTCAGGAAGCTCTCCTTCATCAGCTCCGTATTCTCGCGCAACGTAAGCTTCTCCTCCTGCGCCTTCTGATGCCGCTGCCTCAGCTTCACGAGCGTAAGCAGTAGCTCATCCTTGGAGAAGGGCTTCAGAATATAGTCCTCGACCCCAAGCTTAAGCGCCTTGCGGGCATATTCGAATTCATTATGTCCCGTAATCAATACGATACTTACATCCGGGTAATCCTCCCGCAGCTTCTCCGCCAGCTGCAATCCGTCCATGAACGGCATCGTAATATCGACGAGCGCGATATCCGGCTGCTCTGCGGCGGCCAGCTCCAGCGCCTCCAGCCCATGTCTCGCTTCCTGCGAGATGCTGAAGCCGAGCGTCTCCCAATCCAGCACCGTTCGCAAATAATCGCGGAAGATAAGCTCGTCGTCCACTATCATAACCTTCTGCATCGTATCTATCGCTCCTGTTCCGCTAGATAGGGAAGCTCGGCCGTTACCGTCGTGCCTAGTCCGATCTTGCTCTCGATTTGTATGCCGTACGTTTCTCCGAAGTAAAGCTTCAACCGCTCATGTACGCTGCTCAGGCCATATCCCACCTGCTGCTGCGGATCGTTCATGCTTGCCTTGATCGCATGAAGCCGTTCCTCCGAAATGCCCGCCCCGTCATCCTTCACGGTTAGGACAACCTTCCGATCCTCGCGTCTGGCAGTAATCACAAGCCGCCCGAACGACGCCTTATTTTTGAGCCCGTGATAAATGGCATTCTCCACCAGCGGCTGTACGGTCAGCTTCGGAATCATGCAGTGCAGCACCTCCGGCTCGATCTCGATCTCGAAGTCGAAGACATCGGAGTATCGGATTCGCTGAATCGACAAATAATCCATGACGCTCCGCATTTCCTCCTCCAGTCGAATCTGGTCCTTGCCCTGGCTGAGAGCCGCCCGATAGAAATCGGCCAGCGCCTTCGTCGTTCGCTGCACGTCCCTTGCCCGCCCCATCTCTGACAGCGTATAAATAACGTCCAGCGTGTTGTACAAGAAATGCGGCTTAATCTGCGCTTGCATTAATGCCAGCTCATACTCCCGTTTCTTTCGCTGCTCCGCGCTAATGTTCGCCAGAAGCTCCTTGACCCTGCCCATCATCGTATTAAAGCCGGACGCCAGCAAGCCGATTTCATCGCCGGATACGACCTCGATCTGCTGGTCGAGATTGCCTTCCTTCACTCTCTTCATATGGCGCGACAATTGAACGATCGGCTTCGATATGACATTCGAGAGCAGCCTTGCGACGAACAAGGCCATCACGAAGCATACAAGACCGATCAGCAGAATAAGCAGCGTGATCTTTCTCGTATCCTCCGTCAGCAGATCATAGGGCACCTGTGAAATAAGCTTCCAGCCAAGTCCGTCCATATCGCTGCTGATGAGCAGCCTATCCCCGTCCCGCGAGGTCTGAACCCGCCCGCCCGGAGCGCTCCCTTTCACCCATTGCAGCAGAGCTTGCTCCGTAATCGGCTGCAGCACCTCTTCGGCATGCTGCGAAGAGACGACTTGGCCTTCCGCGTCCGCGATGAAGTAAGACCCTTCCTTAATCGAGCCGATATCCTCGTATACGGCGGATAGGGCGCTTTCGCGAACATTCAGGAACAAATAGCCCAGAGGCACGCCCGTATTAATATTCACGATGCGCTTGCCAAGCGTAAGAACCGGCTGCTCCGCGTCGTTAACGAGGAAGCTCCGCTTCTGCATCGGGAACCATATAACGGCCCCGTTCGATTGCTGCAAGCGGTGCAGCAGCTCGCTTCCGGCGACCAGCTCCTGGTTGTTTTCCATGCTCGTATTGGATCCATAGACGCGGTTGTCCGGATCTACGAATGCCGCCGATTCCACGTCGCGGAATACGACCAGCGCGTAGCTCAGCTGGTTCGTCATTTTCGTATACAGCTGAAGCTCCGACATTTGTCCCCCGGCTTCCGCATAATCCTCGACCAATACCTTGTTCAAGTTAAGCGTCAGCATGTTCGCCGTGCTCGTCGCATTCGCCAGGATGCCGTTAATTTGCGTAATGATCAACGAGGAGTTGTCCGATACGTTTTTCACCGTTTTCTCTACGATCGCATTCGTATAAATATGGTTGGAGGCGAAGCCCAGCACGAATAAAGGGATAATAATGAGCGGAACGTAGACAAGCGTAATTTTGTTGCGAATTAATCGATTTCGAAAGAGCCGTTTCAGTCTATCGTATGCAAGCACCCTTTATCCTCCTGAACAACGTATGCTAATTGGGGTTCATGTTAATGTTACTAAATAATATACGGGGAATAGGAGCGCTTAATCAATCTCCTTTTATAACTTGAACAGTATATTGGCTATTACGGATTATAGCAGTTACTTTTTTCCACTCTAACGCGCACTGCAACATTACCGGATTCATTTTCGTTTCAATACTTTGAAAAACAAAATAAAAGACATCAAGGAGATGGAACAGAATGAAAAAACAATATTTTGCTTTTTTGCTTGTTATCGCGCTGGGATTGATGCTTACGGCTTGCGGCACTAACGCCGACACGAATAATGGAGCAAACTCCGGCAATACCGCGAATAAAGAACAGGCTGCAGTGACGACTACGCAAACGACGAAAGAAATGATGGATGCATTGCTGGCGAAGGTCGAGCAACCGGCACTGATGGAGCTGCAAGGCGACATGCTAACTCAGTTGTATTACCTCGACGCCGCATTGCTTGACCAATTCACGATAATGACGCCGATGATGAATGTGAAAACGAACGAGATTGCGATAATTAAAGTGAAGGATGCCAAAGACGTTGCAACGGTAGAGGAAGCAATCAAGAAACGTGCCGGCGACGTACAGAAGCAATTCGAGACTTATCTCCCAGACCAATACGAGAATGCCAAAAACTATAAGCTGATCACGAAAGGCAATTACATCTTCTTCGTGATCGCCGATAGCGCGGATGCAGATAAGCTAACAACTGAATACGAAACCTTCTTCGCGCAAAAATAACCGTTATGGTATTTAGCAGCCTATTATTCCTATTCATCTTCCTGCCTGCGGTATTGCTGCTCTACTTCAGCTCGCCATGGCGCATCAAAAATTTAGTTCTGTTCGCGACAAGCCTTATCTTCTACGCATGGGGCGAGCCGATCTACATTGCGATCATGCTGCTGTCGACAGTCACCGACTACTGCTTCGGCCTGCTGCTGAGCAGACCGAACATGAGCGCAGGAAAGCGCAAAGGCATCGTCGTATTCTCGATCATTATCAACCTGGCGCTGCTCGGCTTTTTCAAATACGCCGACTTCCTGATTCATAATGTGAACGCCTTGCTGGGCACGAGCATTCCGCCGACCGACCTGCCGCTGCCGATCGGCATCTCGTTCTATACGTTCCAGTCGATGTCCTATATTATCGACATTTATCGCGGCACGGCGAAAGCGCAGCGCAACTGGCTCGACTTCGGCACGTTCGTCGCTTTGTTCCCGCAGCTCGTCGCCGGCCCAATCGTTCATTACAAGACGGTCGCCGAGCAGCTCCAGCATCGTACCGTCACGATGGACATGTTCGCCGAAGGCGTTCAGCGGTTCATTATCGGTCTTGCCAAAAAAGTATTGCTTGCGAACAATATCGGCCTGCTCTGGGACGGAATCTCCAGCAGCAGTCCGGGCTCGCTGCCCGCATTAACCGCTTGGATCGGCATTATCGCCTTCGCGTTCCAGATCTACTTCGACTTTAGCGGTTATTCCGATATGGCGATCGGCCTCGGCCTTATGTTCGGCTTCCGCTTCAACGAGAACTTTAACAAGCCGTATACGGCGACAAGCATTACCGACTTTTGGCGGCGCTGGCATATCTCGCTCAGCACCTGGTTCCGCGATTACGTGTACATCCCGCTCGGCGGCAATCGCCACGGCATCTGGAAACAGCTTCGCAACATTATGATCGTATGGCTGCTGACGGGTATCTGGCATGGCGCAAGCTGGAACTTCCTGCTGTGGGGTCTGTACTTCGGGGTCGTGCTTATTTTCGAAAAATGGATCGGCCTTCGCTTATTGCAACGCGTGCCTGCCTGGGTTCGGCATACGTACGCGCTTCTATTGATCCTAATCGGATGGGTGTTCTTCGCCTTCGAGGATTTGGGGGAGATGGGTGCTTATTTCGCCGCCATGGCCGGCGCCAATGGGCAGCCGCTGCTTACTAACAACAGCTTGTACTTGTTGTACACGAATGCGATTTTATTGATACTGCTCGTCGCAGCATCGCTGCCTGCAAGAAAAAGAGAAAGCAGCAGCGGCGGTGGCGTTCGTCTCGTCTGGCACGGCATTTTGTTCTTCTTGTCCGTCGCTTATTTGGTCGATGCAACGTTTAATCCGTTTTTATATTTCCGCTTCTAGGAGTTGTTACAGCAATGAAGAAGACAAATGCCGCTTACGTATGGGGCTTCACCGGCAGCTTGCTCGTCATGTCGGTCCTGTTCTTCTCCCTGCCGATGCAAGCTTTCTCCGACATGGAGAATCGGAGTCTGCAAGGCAAGCCTGAGCTTACTTGGGACAATATTTGGAACAAAAAGTTTTCGGAGCAGACGGAAAGCTACATCACCGACCATTTTCCATACAGGGACAATTGGGTATCCGTCAAGTCTGCAATGGAGCAGCTTCGTCTGCAGCAGGAGAACAACGGCATATACAAAGGCAAGGACGGCTACTTGTTCGAGAAGTTCGACAAACCTGACTTCGAGCAAATCGACGAGCTGACGGCCGCTGTAAAGGCATTCGCTGAGGCGCATCCCGATGCGAATATGTCGTTCCTGCTTGCTCCGAATTCTGTCGGCATGTACGGAAAGAAGTTGCCTTGGCTAGCCGAGGCGTACCCGCAGACGATCGTTAACGGCTACGTCGAGAAGCAACTGGCAGACAGCTTACATTTCATGAACGGCTTTGATATTCTAAAGCCGCATGCTGCCGACGAGAAGCCGATCTATTACCGGACTGATCACCACTGGACTTCGTACGGCGCTTACTTGGCTTATGCTTCATATGCGGAACAGATGGGCTGGGCACCGCTGCCGGAATCCGAATTCCGCATCGAGATCGCCACTACCGATTTTCTCGGAAGCTACCACACGCGCAGCCAGTTCAGCGGCCTGAAGCCGGACTCGATTGAAGTGTATAAACCGCTCAATGAGGCATCTACGCAAATGTATGTCGCCGATTCAGAAGAGACGTTCGATAGCATGTACGATGCAAGTTACTTGGAGAAGAAAGACAAGTATTCCTACTTCCAAGGCGGCGTCCACGCGCTTATGACGCTGACAACGAATATTGATCCGGCCTATGCAGACAAAGAGAAGCTGCTCGTGATCAAAGATTCGTACGCGCACAGCATGCTGCCATTCCTGACGCAGCATGTCTCCGAAATCCATGTCATCGACATTCGTTACTACAACGGCAGCATCGCCGACTACATGGAGCAAAACGGAATCAAGGATGTCCTGCTGCTGTTCAACACCTCAACCTTCATCACCGAGCGCAACATGCTGAAGCTGAAGTATTGATGCTGGCTGGTACGGTCACTTTCATGGGCGATAGGTATATTTTCTATACCTATTGCCCTCCAATCGAGCTCCAACCGCTATCCTAGCACTCTACAGCGCCACCATAGCGAAAAAACCGTTCGCTATTTGCACCATTCGCCGCCTCTTCTCTGAAATAGCGTAACAAATTTTCGCTATTTCCCTCCAACCGAGCTCCAACCGCTATCCAAGCACCCGCCCACGCCACAATAGCAAAAAATCCTTTCGCTATTCGCACCATTCGCTGCCTCTTCTCTCAAATAGCGTAACAAATTTTCGCTATTTCCCTCCAACCGAGCTCCAACCGCTATCCGAGCACCCTCCCGCGCCACAATAGCGAAAAAACCTTTCGCTATTTGCACCATTCGCCGCCTCTTCTCTAAAATAGCGTAACAAATTTTCGCTATTTCCCTCCAACCGAGCTCCAACCTCTATCCGAGCACTCTCACGCGCCACAATAGCGAAAAAACCTTTCGCTATTTGCACAATTCGCCGCCTCTTCTCTAAAATAGCGTAACAAATTTTCGCTATTTCTCTCCAACCGAGCTCCAACCGCTATCCTAGCACCCTCCCGCGCCACAATAGCGAAAAAACCGTTCGCTATTTGCACCATTCGCCACCTCTTCTCTCAAATAGCGTAACAAGTTTTCGCTATTTCCATGCAATTGAGCTCTCATATGAAATAAAGAGCTGTGCCAGTTAATGGCACAGCCCTCCTTATGTTTATTTGTAGAACAGCAGCTTGGATTCGGCTGCTTCCAGCGCAACGACGTGCTCGGCCGTGCCTAGCGTCAGGCTGTATTTGCCGCCCGACCATAGGTCGCGCACGACAGCGCCATTAGCGGCGTCAATACCGACGCGAGCGAGATCGATCGTCTTCGATTGACCGTTCTCAGCGTCGAAGTTGAACACGGCTACGTATACGCCGCCGTCGCCGGCCAGCGTGAACAGGTCCTCGCCCTTCGTGCCGCTGCGGCCTTCCGCAGGACGGAATGTCTCGCCGCGGCGGGCGAGCGTCATGACTGCCGTATTCGTCATCCATTCCTTCGCGCGGCGAGCGGCCTCCTCCATGCGATAGTCATCGCCAAGCAGCAGCGACGTACCGGCGATGACGCCCGCATTCAAGCGGCTGCGACCCTCATGCTCCGAGGTGGCTCGCTGGTTGTCGCTCTTGTACAATACGATATGGTCCGGATCGTTGAAGCGATATAAGTTGTCGCTAATCCACCAGCCATACGTCACCGCGTTCAGCATATATTCCGTATCATCGATTGTTCCGAACGCATCGCAGGATACGCGTCTGCTATGCGCATAACCATGCGGGAACAGCGGAGCAATCGACAAGTTGATAAGGAATTCGCGGCCAATCCGCTCTGGGCTGAGCGCATCTGCAATGGCAGCCATGCCCAAGTTGTACGCTTGAATGCCGGTCCGCACAGCCGAATCGTAATGAACGCCTTCCATCGCTCCATGCGCGAGGAAGTCCATTTTCAAATAGTCGAAGCCCGCAGCGACAACCTCGTCCAGCTTGCGCATAATCCGAGCAATCGCTTCTGGATGCGACGGATCGATGGGGAATGCGCCATCCAACTTCGGCAGCGGGTTGCCGCCAGCGTCCTTGAGCAGTATTTCGCGGTACAGCACAGCGCCGTCCGTTCCTTCAACCGGCGTATCCGGATTGCTTCCCCAGAACGCGAATGGCGTATAATACGTACCCGGCTTCTGGCTGTTCGCCTTCACCCGGCGCACCGCATCCGTAAGCTGCTCCGCCGGCAAATTGTCCGAGAAGGCGTCGAAGTTGACGTACAGGCTGCCGTTGTCGTCGGCGAAGCCTTCGCCTTGAAGCGCCGATGCGAAGAAGTCCGACGTATGCGTGTATACGTCGTAATCCAGCTTAGCCATAACGGCCGACCAGCTGTTCCAGCCCATCGGCACGCCGCCGGACCAGCCGAGCGCCGGCTTCACGATCGCGTTCGCCTTGCCGTAGGCTTCCATGCCTTCGCGGTAATCGAGATACGCGCCAACGAATATCGTCGGCGAGACGATGCTCGTTCCGCGCAGCGAGCCGTGCGGCACGGTATCGCGAGTCTGCAGGTCCGCGGCACCGGCTTGCACTCGCACCCTGCCAACCGTCGAAGTGAAGGTGCCCTCCACGTCGATCGCCGTTTTCCAAGTATCATGCGTCACCGAACCGAACACGAAGCCGCGGCGCGATTCCGAACGGTAGACCGCCGTCACTTCATAGCTGCGTACGCTGTTCTGATTCGCATGCGAAGCAAAGCGTACCCACTTGTCGTTATCGTACGGGATGAACAACGCCCGTACTTCTGCCTCTCCGGCTTCATCGCCGAAGTCCAGCACGCCGCCGTCATTCAAGTATGCGGCAATCGGAGTCAGCTCGTTCGTCTCCCATTCTTGCTCACTCACCGCTTCCAGCTCGACGAGCGCATACGGAACTCCCTCATACAAACGAATATGTTGACGAAGCAGCGGCTTGCCCGGCTCCTCGTGCACGAAGTTGAAGCGCACGCCTTCGCCAAAGCCGTCCGCAATCGGCTTCACCGATTCGGCAGGCACGTCATGCTTGCCATACAGCGAAGAACGCGCCGTCTCCCAACCATAACGTGCTTCAGCGTAAGTAGCGCCTAGCGACTGTCCGTCCTTCCATGCATACGAAAGCGTACCATCCGCAACATTCGCCGTTACTTTTACGATGCCGTTATCCGCCACGTAAGCGTTACCGTCCTTCTCCAGCTTGATTTGCCCAATAACCGTTGCCATGTGTAATCCTCTCCTCGTTACCTGTATTCGCTCAGCTGTGATGTTTCATCGTAGTAGAATCGCAGTAAGGAATCGTAGAAATCTTATTTGCTATTTCACGCTGTAATCCGAATTTTAACGAATCCAGTACACCTTATTTCACTCTTATCCATACATTCGAACGCTATTTCGATTAAATAAGAATACCTAAGTTCCTAAGCAAGCTCCCCGCTCCCCGATAGTCACAAATAAGCGCTTCTTGATTCCTTTCGGAGGCAGGAGAGGCAGGAGAAGCAGGCGAAGGCAGAATATAAGCTTCTAATAGAAAAGGCCAGCAATGCTGGCCTCCCCATTCGAACGTTTGCTCCTTACTGCTTGCTTAGTTCCACAGCTCCGAACGAGCTGCGAAGTTCGTCGTATAGACCGCTTCTACTTTCTCGTCGCCGGCTGCTTTCATATCGGACAACATTTTGTCGAAGATCGCTCCTGCTTCCTCAGCGGAAGGCGCCATGATCGCTTTCGTGATCGCCTGCTTCGTAATGTCGTTGATCTTCTGCTCGTTCAGCGCTTCCGGCGTGCCCCCTTGCGGGCTTAAGCCGTCATAGATCGCCGTGTCGAACACCGAGTCCGACAAGTTCTTGATCGCCATTTGGTCGATCGGGGAACGCTCGTAACGGCCAGGAAGATCGTACGGCGTACCGTCGGCGCCAGGTCCGTTCTTGATGAACCAAGTCCATTTGCGAATGCCTGTTTCTTTCGTATAAGCAGCCCAGTCGTCCTTGAAGCTTTGCAGCACTTCCGGACGCGGCGTATGTTTGCCGTCCTTCATATCCCAGTGCGTGCCTTCAATGCCCCACATAAGCAAGTATTGGCCTGCTTCGCTAGCCAGGAAGTTGATGAACTGCATGGTGCGTTCCGGATTTTTGTTCTTTTTCGTAATCGCGATCGCGTCCCAGCCAAGGGAGCTGCGGCCGCCGTACGTTGTTTTCGACGGATCGAGACCGTCTGCAACGACTTTGTAAGCGAACAGCTGTGATTCCTCGCCAATGTCCTTTTTAATAATTGTATTAGAGTTGCCAAGATCCCAGTACGCGCCTGTCGAGGAGAAAATCGTGCCTGTCGCAATCTTCTGCTCCCATACTTGACGCTTGTTGATCGCCCATTCTTTATCCATCAAGCCCGAGCGGTACAAATCGTTCATGTACAGAATCATTTCGCGGTATTTCGGATTTTTCACGTCATATTGCAGCTTGCCGTCCGTCTCATAGTAGTTAGTCAGACCGAACATGCCTTTGAACGTTCCCATCGTGCCGCCGAAGTTCTCGCCGTCCATCGTCAGGGCAATCGTATCTTTGCCTTCGATTTGCGGATATTTTGCTTTGAAGTCGCTCAGCAGCTGCTTGAATTCCGTCGCCGTGAACGGCACGCCGCCGTCGGCTTTGTCCGGAGCAAGCTCCTTCACGATATCTTTGCGCATATTGAAGCCGAATACCGGCTCATGCTCAAGTCCGTACCAGTTGGACAAGTAGTAGTTGTTGCCGTCCTTGTAACGCGTCTTGTTCAGCACATCACCGTACATTTCGGATACGTCATGGCCGTAATCTTCGATTAGTTTATTAAGAGGAATGATAGCGCCTGCCTCGATATACTTCGCTACCAGATCGCTGGAGCGGTCGAACATGATCATATCCGGTAAATCCTCGCTCGCCAGCATCAGGTTCAGCTTTTCTGTCGGGTTGCCGGTAGGCTGCTGAATTTCGATCGTTACGCCGGTCTGTTTCGTAATCTCTTTGGCAATCAGGTTATCGAACTTGTCGCCCGTGTTTTTATCGAAGTACGTAATCGTGATCGGATCGGTACCCGGTTCCTTCGTTCCTTCGGCACCGTTCTCCGTGTTGTTGCCGTTGCTAGGTTTATTAGTTGAGTTCGAAGCGCATGCGGACAATACGGATACCAACATGACAGCCGTAAGCATCGAGAGCAGCCATTTCTTTGCGTTCATGCAAAATCCCCCTTATTCGTTGTCGTCATTTTACAAGCGTAAACGGCTATGCCGTCTTTTGGCGGCGTAAGCAATCGTTTCGCGGATGAAATATAGGACTAGTATAGCTTGAATTATATACTTTCCTATATTTGCAGAAAAACGTTCCGTACTCCTAATACGAGTAGCCGCAACACCTCCCAAAAGAAATTCGCCAGCCTATGTCTAAAGCAGATTGATTAGCTCTTAACCGCACCTAGCGTCATGCCTTTGACAAAATATTTCTGCAAGAACGGGTACACCATAATGATAGGCAGCGTAGCGACCATCGTAGCCGCCATCCGGATCGTATCCGGCGATACGGCAAGCCGCTTAGCGGAGTTGGCCATCTGCTGCGCGTCTCCAACCATCGAGCCCGTCTGGTATTGGTTCAAAATCTTCACGAGCACGGCCTGCAGCGTCTTCAGCTCCGGATCGTAAGTGAAGACGTACGAATCGAACCACGAGTTCCAATGGCTGATAGCGGTGAACAGACCGATCGTTGCCAGTACAGGTGTCGTGAGCGGAAGGATGATGCGGAAAAAAATTTGCAAATAGTTCGCACCGTCGATTTTCGCCGATTCGTCCAGCTCCTGCGGCAGTCCCTGCATGAACGTCCGAACGATGATCATATAGAACACGTTCATCAGCCCAGGTACGATGAAAACCATGAAGTTATCGATAAGACCATAGTTTTTGAGCACCATATAATAAGGGATCAGGCCGCCGCCAAAATACATCGTAAACACGAAGTACAGCGTCCAGAAGCGGTTCGCGACCAGCTCCCTCTTACTCAGCGCGAACGACAGCATGCTGATCGTCATGACAGCCAGCGGCGTACCGACTGCCGTCCGCATCACCGTCACCTTGATCGCCGTCCATATTTCGCTGTCGGTCAGGATCTGCGCGTAGCTTGCCAAGCTGAATTCCCTCGGCCATAAGTACAAGTTGCCCCGCAGCGTATCCTCAGCGCTGTTCAGCGAAATAATGAATATATTCCAGAATGGATAGAAGGTCACGACGAACACCGAAACGATAAACGCATAAACGGCGGTCATAAAGAGAAAATCTTTTTTGTCTTTCACCATGGCGCGTTCTCCTCTTCGTTTTTGCTAGAACAGTGACTGTTCGTTCATTTTTTTGGCCATCTGATTGACGCTGATGACGAGTATGAAAGCGACGACTGATTTGAATAAGCCGACGGCCGCCCCGTAGGAGAACATGCCATTCTGCAAACCATACTTGTACGTGTACGTATCGATGACTTCGGAATATTGCAGTACCGTATTGTTTTGGAGCAAATATTGCTGATCGAACCCGGCATTCAGAATGCCGCCAACCGCTAGGATGGCCAGGATAATGATCGTCGGCCGGATCGACGGAAGCGTAATGTGCAGCATTTGCTTCAGCCTGCTCGCTCCGTCCACCTTGGCTACCTCATACAGTTCGGGGTTGATCGCCGAGATCGCGGCCAAATACATAATCGCATTGAAGCCCATGTCCTTCCACGTATTCGAGAAGGCGATGATCCACCAGAACAACGGCCCCTTCTGCATGAATTGAATCGGCTCGTCGACGATTCCTAGTCCCGTAAGCAGGTTGTTGATAACACCGCCGGAGGACAGCATCGTAACGATAATGTTCGCCGCGATGACCCATGAGATGAAGTGCGGCATGTAGGAGACGGTCTGGAATGTCCGCTTGAACCATCCATTGCGCAATTCATTAATCATGAGCGCCAGTATGATCGGCATCGGGAATCCGAACAAGAGCGACAGGAAGCTCTGGGCGATCGTATTGCGCATGATTCGAACGAAGTCGCCGTTCGTGAAGAAATATTCGAACCATTGCAGCCCGACGAAGTCGGTTGTAAAGAACTGTTTGAAGAACGACCCGCCGCCCGGCTGATAATTAATGAATGCCATATACAGCCCGAACATCGGCACGTAGGAGAACATTAAAGTCAGAATGATCGCCGGCAGCATGAGCACGTACAGCAACCGCTGCTCCTTCAGTCTGCCAAGCAGTCCGCCCCCTTCGGGCTTACGGACGGCAGGTGCGCTGCGCTGGTTAGGTTGCGCTTTCGATAGCATGTTCATCGTGTTGCCTCCCGTAAATTGATTGCGCTTTCTTTGCTTCGTGTCCTCATTATAGGTCCGGTACTAGAGCCGTTCTATATAAGGATTTAACAATTCGTGCTCCAAAAGCACACACTTCCTCTCCTTCCGTTGTTGAATAACGGCATTGCCGTTACACTGGAGGAAAGAGCATCATTTGCACAGAAAGGCGGTGGCTAGATGTACAGTGTGCTGCTGGTCGACGACGAAGCGATCGAGCTGGAAACGATGGTTCAATACGTTCCTTGGGAGCAAGCGGGCATTCGGGTAGCCGGAACGGCGCGCAACGGCAAGGAGGCGCTCGGCAAGCTCGCCGAGCTCAAGCCCGACATCATCGTTACCGATGTCCGTATGCCGATTATGGACGGTCTTGAATTCGGACGCCGGGCGAAGCAGGTCGACAAGAGCGTCAAGCTTATCTACCTAAGCGGTCATAATGAATTTCAATATATTAAGTCGGCGCTGAACATTGAAGCAGCCGGCTACGTGCTGAAGCCGATTGATATGGAGGAGCTGCTAGCCCTCCTTGAGAAGGTGAAGAAGAAATGCGACGAGGAGCAGCTTGCCGGGCAAGGCGGCGGATGGCTGCTGGAGAAGCTGCTGCTTCGCATTGTGCGAGAGCCGCTTGCGGAGCGAAGAATCGAATGGACTCGCCAGTGGGAAAGCCAGGCAACGGGCTTCACGGCTCACCTGCCTTACGGCGCTGCCTATATAACGTTCGAGCCGCCAGCTTTCCCTGACGGCATGAGAGCCGCCGTCGCTGCCATTCGTGATGCAGCTGGCGATACCGACACGGAATTAGCAAATGCAGCCTACGAGCTAGCTTACGATGCGGCTGAATATGCGCGAGCCGTACTTGGGCCCCGCCTCGACGCCTCCATTGTGCTGGAGACCAGTCCGAATACGCTGTTCGTCCTGTTCCAAGGCAAGCCCCAGCAATGGGAGCACGCTTATTGGGAGCTTCTGCGAGAAGAGCTGTCGCAAGCAATCGGCGGCAAGGCAGACTTGTCGATCGGCTTGTCCAGTCCATACAGAGGCTTCAACCTGCTCAAGGAAGCTTACGAGGAGTCGAAGCGTTGCAACGACGAGAAGCTGTATCGGCAAGCAGGCGCCGTCATCAACCCGGGAACGGTGACGCCCGTGAAGCAATCGGAGGAGCTGAGCGCGGAGCATGCCGCCGCCGCTCTCATCGGAGCGATTCAAGCGTCCGATTCGGATCGGACCGGACAGGTGCTCGGCGACTGGTTCGCCGCCATGCGGCAAGAGCGAATCGAGCGCAACTACGCCGTCAGAGCTAATATTCAGCTGCTTACCGCTTTGGAACAGCACTTCACGACGCTGATGGCCGGAACGTTCCGCGACCATCTGCTTGCCGACCATTGGAAGGAGCTGTCGCAGCTTCCGACGATCGCCCACTTCCATGCCTATACGCTGCGCTTCTGCGGAGAGCTTCTGAAGGCGGCCAGCGAACGCGATCTCGACCGCAATCAATCGGTCGCCGACCAGATCGCGAAGCTCATTGCCGATCGTTATCATCTGCCGATAACGGTCGAGGACATTGCGAAGGAGGTGTTCTTGTCGCCGAACTATGTTCGCTCTATTTTTAAGGATAAGACGGGCGAAACGATTCTCGATTACCTGACCCGCATTCGCATGGGGCATGCCTCCGAGCTGCTTAAGGACCGGTCGCTCAAGGTACGCGAGATCGCTAATAAGGTCGGTTACGAGAACGTATCCTATTTCTGCTCGGTGTTCCAGAAGCATAAGGGCAGCACCCCAAACGAATATCGCAAAATGCATCTATAGGCTGGAGTGGAGTGAACGAGCATGAGAAAACTGTCCGGCTGGCTAATAAAGCCTTTATACAACTGGCGGCTCCGCGAGAAGCTGTTCGTCATGTTCCTGCTCGGCGGCATTCTGCCTCTGTTGTTCTTCGTCCTGTATTCCTATACGACGATTCGCGGCGAGCTGTCCGATCAGATGGTGACGAATAGCGCCTCTACCGTGGCACAGATTAATTCGAACCTTGAGAACAAGCTCGACACGTATACGAAGCTGTCCGCCACGTTTTATTTGGACAGCAATATGCGCGCCTATCTGACGAACGACTATTCGAAGGACCCGTCCCTGTTCGTCGATGCTTACAAATACATCAATAACTCGTTCGTTAATATGCTGACGACGAATCCCGATATTGATTCCATGACCATCTATATTAATAATGACACCTTGCCTGCTGACGACCTTTTTATCAAAAAAATGGACAAACCGTTTCGCGAATCGCTTGCCTATAAGTCGCTCAGCGGCAGCTTCGGCAACGTTCGCTTCGTGACGTCGCCCTCCGAGCCGGATAGGCCGCCTATATTCACGCTCTCGCGCATGCTGAATATCAACAGTATGAACAACGCGTACGGCGTACTGACGATTAATATATTGGAATCTGATATTTTCCGGCTTATGGAGAAGGAATCGTCGGACAAGACGGTCCTCATCATTAACGAGCAAGACATCATCATGTCCGCCAAGGACAAGAGCCTGCTGAACCAGCCGCTCGCACTGCCGGACTCCTTCCCGGAAGGTAGCGGAGGGAGATTCGACAGTACGTATAACGGCCAGAATGTGCTCGTCGTCTATAACACGACCAAATACGGGTGGAAAAGCGTATCGCTCATCCCTTACAGCAGCTTCCTGTCCAAAGCAAACTTGGCCGCCAAGCGAATCTTCATCTACGCGATCGCCAGTCTCGCCGTTATGGCGGTGCTGATTTATTTTACGGCACGGCTGTTCACGAAACGGGTAGAGACGCTCGTCGGCATGATGAGGCGCATCGAGAAGGAAGAATTCGAGCTCGCCGACATCCGGCCGCTCGGCCGCGACGAGATCGGCCAGATCGGCAATGCGCTGCGCAAGATGGGCCAAAGGCTAAGCTCGCTCATCTCCGACGTCTACAAGAAGGAGATCGACAAGCGGGAAGCGGAGCTAAACGTGCTGCAAGCGCAGATTAATCCGCATTTTCTGTACAACTCGCTCGCGTCGATCTCGTCTCTCGCCATTCGCAACACGGACCCGCGCATGAACAAGATGGTGACCGATCTGGCGAAGTTTTACCGCATTTCATTGAACAAGGGAAAGAACACGTTATCCATTCACGAAGAGCTGCAGTTGACCCGTTATTATATTTCGATCCAGCAAGTGCGGTTCGGCAACCTGCTTCGCGTTCACTTCGACATCGATGAAGCGGTGCTGCCATGTCCGATCATTAAGCTCACCCTCCAGCCCTTCGTCGAAAATTGCATCAATCACGCGATATGGGATCATGAGCTTGGCGTGAACATTACGATCCGCGTCTGCCGCGACGGCAGCGATATCGTGCTTAAAGTGATCGACGACGGCATGGGCATGCGCCTTAGAGGCGATAGCGAGCTGCCGCAAAGCGGCGACAAGCTGTCCGGCTACGGCATTCGCAACGTCGACAACCGGATCAAGCTGCTGTATGGCGAATCCTACGGCGTCTCGATCTACAGCAGGCTCGGCATCGGTACGACCGTGATGATTCGCATTCCGGGCAGATGAGCAATAAGCTAAGAAGTTAAGTTGTGCAAGTCCCATAGGCTCCCCTTAGGGCAGACAGGTGAAATCAATGAACCTGCTGCTGCAAGGGGAGCTTTTTCATGGTCAAAAACAAACATTTTTCAAGCAAAGTATTTTATTTAAAACATTACCTTGACAGTCATAGTAGTATGCCGTATTATACAGACATGGAGGTTGATTACATGAGCGAGAACAAAATAACATCCGACTTGCTGCGAGGGCATACCGATACGATGATTTTACGACTCTTATCCGAAGCTGACCGCTACGGCTACGAGATTGTAAAGCTGATTGCAGAACGTTCCGAAGGCGAGTATGAATTAAAAGAAGCCACCATGTACTCGAGCGTCCGGCGGCTTGAAGCCGACGGTGATATCGAGTGGTATTGGGGCGATGAATCACAGGGCGGCCGGCGTAAATATTTTAGGATTACCGGGAAAGGCAAAGATGCTTACGTCCGCAACAAAAGCAATTGGGAGTACGCAAAGCGAGTGCTCGAAAACTTACTATAGGGGGATTGAATTGTTATGAATGAGAAATTGACTAGCTACTTGAACGGCGTTTTCGCACCATACGATGGGGTCAAAAGCGTCACCGAATTAAAGGCCGACCTGCACTCCGATTTACAGGAGCGTTACCGTGATCTCAAAGCCGAGGGCAAGGACGATGAAACGGCTTTTGAGATGACCGTTGACAGCATAGGCGACATTGAGCAAACGGTGCTGGAGGTCGCTAACCTCTCCCGCTCGCTGGAGCGGCAGCTCGTGACGAACTTTAACGCGAGCGATCTGTCAGAGAGCGATTTTGCCGGCGTTACGGCCCATAAAGGACAATTTAACGCTAGCGCCTTACGCGGTTCCTACTTCGCGGGCGCAGACTTAACCGGCAGCTCGTTCAAGGCCAGCGACGTACGCGAAGCCAATTTTGACGGCGCGAATCTGACGGACTGCAGCCTATCCGTCGTTGACCTTGCGAATGCAAGCTTCAATAAATCGATCCTTGTACGCACCAACTTCAATAAGTCGGGAATGGACGGAACAACATTCACTGGCGTCAAACTGACCGACGTCACGCTAAGCATGATCGACCTTAGAAAAACGATCTTTGAAGGTTGTTCCTTTGACGGCGTGGACTTCGAAAAATCCGATCTTAGCGGGCTCCGTTTTGACGGTCAGACCTTTACCGGCGTTAAATTTGACAAGTCGGCAGTAAACGACGTCTCGTTTAGGGGCGCTACACTCAAGAATGTATCTTTTCAAGCGTATTTTTCGTTGACCAATAAGTATTACCGTACTATCAAAACGATCTGCTTTGACGGCGCATTGATGGATAAACTGACCTACGCCGGGCTTAAAGGCATGGGAGCCGATTTATCGAAGGTTACCATTATTAAATAAGGAGGAGATCCTATGCAAACGAAGTCGATTCAAGTGAAGGGACTGCAAAAGTCCTACAAGCAGCTTCAAGTGCTAAAGGGCGTAGATTTCGAGGTGGAAAAGGGCAGCATCTTCGCCCTGCTCGGCTCCAATGGGGCTGGCAAGACAACCGTTGTCAAAATCCTCACCACGCTGCTCAAACAAGACGGCGGCACCGCCACCGTGGGCGGATTCGATGTTGCGTCAAAGCCCGACCATGTGAAGCAGGCGATCAGTCTGACCGGACAATTCGCCGCCGTAGACGAGATACTGACCGGTCGGGAAAATCTGATCATGATTGCCAAGCTGCGACACCTGGGCAATCCGCGTCAAGTTGCGGACGACTTGCTTCAACGCTTCGGCTTGACGGAAGCCGCCGACCGCAGGGCTTCCACTTATTCGGGCGGCATGCGCCGCAGGCTCGACATCGCGTTGAGCCTTGTGGGCAAACCGCAGATCATTTTCCTCGACGAGCCGACCACCGGGCTTGACCCAGAGGCGCGCATAGAGGTTTGGAAGGTAGTCAAGGAGCTCGCCGACGGCGGCACGACGGTCCTTCTAACGACGCAGTATTTGGAGGAAGCCGAGCAGCTTGCCGACCGAATCGCCATTCTGCACGAGGGCAGAATCATCGCCAACGGCACGCTCTCGGATCTTAAAAAGTTGTTCCCGTCCGCAAAGGTGGAGTATGTCGAGAAACAGCCGACCTTAGAGGAAATATTCCTCGCGATCATCGGCAACAAGGAGGGAAAGTAAATGGAGCGGATAGAGAAACATTTTTTCAGTGATATGGGCGTTATGCTTGGACGTTCTATGCGCCATATTACCCGCAGTATGGACACCATCGTCACGGTCTGCATTACTCCGATTGCAATGATGCTGCTGTTCGTCTATGTGTTCGGCGGCGCAATCCAAACCGGTACGGATAACTATGTGAACTACCTGTTGCCCGGTATCCTGCTGATTGCGATTGCTAGCGGTATATCCTATACGGCTTACCGACTATTTTTGGATAAGCAACGAGGCATATTCGAGCGGTTTCACACCATGCCGATTTCACGTTCCACCTTACTGTGGGGGCATGTGCTGACCTCACTGGTATCCAACGCCATCTCGGTTGTCGTCATCATCCTCGTAGCGTTGATTATGGGCTTTCGTTCCCCGGCGGGGATATTGCCGTGGCTTGCAGTGGCCGGCATCCTCATGCTGTTTACGCTGGCATTAACTTGGGTCGCAGCAATTGCCGGACTGACCGCAAGTTCGGTGGAGGGCGCAAGCGCCTTTTCCTATCCGATCATCTTCCTGCCATTCATCAGCTCGGCGTTCGTGCCGACCGATTCAATGCCGTCAGTCGTTCGCGCCTTTGCCGAGAACCAGCCGGTAACTTCGATCGTGGAAGCCATCCGTGCGCTGCTGTCTGATCAGCCGGTAGGCAATGATATTTGGATCGCTCTTGCATGGTGCGTCGGCATATTGCTCGTAGCCTATTTCTTCGCAATGAGGGCGTATAAAAACCGGATTTAAAAAATATGGTTTACAGCTAACTATCGCAGTATCTCTATGCAATATGACAAAGGAACCGCCCATAGCGGTTCCTTGTCAGTCCCAACATTATTTTAGCAACTCGTCGACTTTGGCTCTCATTGAGGATATTGTCGTTTTTTTATATTGGAGTCCCAATCGGAGAACTTTGATTTGCTGCGACCGGGATAAGTTTTTGAAGCGAGGATCTTGTTTGAGGAATCTTTTTATAATCAACCAGCTGCTTCCGACGAACCGTTCGGGTTTAATAGGGGGAACTTGATCAATCAGCTTTTGCTTCCGGAAGTGTTCCATAAACGGAAATAGCCTTGAGGATACCTTGCTTTCATCAACCAGACATGCTGCATTTATTTTTTTCGTATGCTTTTTGAGGTAATCCAAGTTACTGTGCCCGCTTACTACAATATACCCGCCTTCTGATTTGCTTTTGCGAACAATGAGCATGTGCATGCAATCCTGGGCTGTTTTACGCAATTCCTTGATCCGCCTGGAAAGCTTAGACGAGATGCCGCCTTCTTTTATTCGGTTGAGAGGTATATACCTTACTGTATATCTCATAGGGTAAATTCGCCTCCTTTTTAACATTTATGTAGCTTATGCCGATCCTTCGCTTTCGAACACTCTATCTTACACTCCCCTTTGCTTAGCATCAGACTTAATCCAGCTTATTCAACCATTGGATTTGAACGATCTTACGGACTGTATGGACCTTATAAGTGAAATATACCTCTTGTTTGTTCCGTTACGGACTCCAGAGTCTTATAAGTATGTTTTTTGGCACTTCGAAGACTAGTATGGCGCAGTAAAGGTCTCCTCGGTCCGTTAAATCTGTAACCAAAGCATTTTGTGCCTATTAGCGTCACCTAAGTCCGTAACCAGGGTTCGCATACTAAAACAGGCCAACCAGTAAAAACTGGTTGACCCATTCTAGCGAAGGATCTCATCTCGATACTTTGTACAACTTCGATTGCGCGCCTTCTAAGCTGACTTCAAGTGTTCCCTTCGCTTCCAGCTTCGCGCCTGTCCACGCATCCGTCAGCTGCAGCTTCGCCGCCAACTTGACGCCGAGCGCGCGCGTCAGATCAATGGACTTCACTGCCGCTTCGTTCGTGTAGTTGAAGATTGCGATATAGGATTCGTCCTTATCCTTCATGACGAATACGTCGGCTGCTGCCGAGCCCGTATTGCCTTCGACCGGCTGGAATGCCTTGCCTATCGTCGCAATGTCGTTCACGCGCTTGTTCGTAAGCAGCGACTTCATAAGCTGCTGCGCATTCGGATCATTAACGTCGTCTGAGCTCATGAAGATCGTTCCCGAGATCGCGGCGGCGTTCACTCTCGTCTGCGCGGCGTTATACGAACCGCCTTTTACAAGCGTCATATAATCCGGATCGGTGTAGCGGTAGATCGTATCATTTTGCCACCAGCCGTACGTCAGGTTGTTCAACTGATATTCCGTGCGTCCAAGCGATCCGTCGATATCGCAGGAGATGCGTCTCGCATGAGCGTATTGGCTTGGGAACAGAGGCGCGATCGACGCGCTGATGAACATGCGGCCTCCGAGCACTTTGTTGATGTGCGCCATGCCTTGATTGTACGCTTGAATACCGGTCTGCACCTTCGGATCGTAGTGCTGCCCTTCGAACGATCCATGGCTCAGGAAGTCGATCTTAATATATTCGAAGCCGTAGTCGATGAACTTTTTGAAAATATATTCGACGCGCAGCTTCGAGCCCGGATGCGTCGGATCGATGGCATATGCGCCGTCAACCTTCGGCAGCGGATTGCCGTTCGCATCCCGGAGGATGATGTCGCCATACGTATACTTGCCGTCCGTTCCTTCGACCGGCTGCGCCATATTATCGCCCCAATAGACGAACGGTCCATAATAGATGCCGGCCTTCTGACCGTTCTTGCGGATGACCTTCACCGCGTCGCGAAGCTGCTGCTCGGTCAGATTGTCCCAATACGAATCCATATTGATGTAGACCGTCCCTTTGTTGGAGAACGTCTTCTGCAAATTAGCCTTGAAGAAATTCGAAACGCTGACGACCTTGTCGTAGCTCAGCGAGCTCTCATACGCGCCCCAGCTGTTCCAGCCAACCGGTACGCCCGATGGAACGCCGCGGTCGAACCCCAGCGGAGGCGCTACAGCAGCATTCGCCTGTCCGTAGCTCGTCAGACCGCTGCGATAATCGCTGTAATAGCCGACCGCGATCTGCGGCGACGTTATCGTCTTGCCAGACACTTGGCCATGGGGCAGCGTGTCGTGAGTAGAAGTCTGCGAAGTAAATCCGCCGTATACCTTCAGCTTGTTTAAACGATCATTCGACCCGCTCCAGTAAATGCCGGTCTTCCACGTATCATGCGTCACCGAGCCGATAACGAGACCGCCGCGGCTGACGTTGTCATAGATCGCCGTCATCTCCGAGCTTACGTAATTGTTGTTATTCAACGGCGTATTGATCGTCCGCGCTTGGTAACGGGACCACATATCGTTGTCGAACGGCGTGATGAGCACGCGGTTGTCGCCATAGCTGCCGATGTCCACGCCGCCCTTCGCGTTAACAACGATTGGCGCTATGTCGCTAGCGCTTATCGTCGTACCGCTGACAACCTGCTGCGAAACGAGGAAATAAGGCTGATCCTCGTACAGCTGATACGTCTGCTTCATCGTCGGCAGCCCTTCGCTGCGGTTCTCTACCGTGATGCGAACGCCTTTGCCGTGTCCATCCTTGATCTTCGCGACCTCGCTAAGCTTGAAGCGATGCTCGCCGTACTTGCGGCTGTCGAGCAGTTGTTCATTCAACTGCGCGGTTGCATAAGCGCCCTTAACAAGCGTCTTGCCTCCCCATGCATAAGCGGATAAGCCCGATTCCGTATTGTACGTAATGCTGTACGACTTGGTCGAGAATACGGCTCCTTTCTCATGCGCGCTCACTTTAATCGATCCGTGCTTTGCCGAACCGATAACAGCACCGATGAGTCCTATATCGTCGATCGGTCCCGGATCCTCTCCCGATCCGCCCGTCTTCGCGAGCTCGATCTTGTCGATGTCCGGCGACCAGCCACCGTCGTCATCGAACGTGATCGTATTCATGCCGGCCTGCAGCTCCACTTCGACGGTAAATACGCCAAGCGTGTCCCAATCCGCGGTCTTCGGCAGCGCATAGTTCTCGGACTGTCCTTCGTTCACCTTGATGGAAACCGGACGAGGATCGCCGGATACATACGAGACGCTGAGCGCATAGATGCCAGCTTCCTCTGCGGCTATATCTCGGAATTGCAGCGTCGATCCGCCCCATAGATTGCCTACCTTAAGGCCTCCCGAACATCCGGTAGCAGGTTGACAGCCGGATACTGCGGCGTTGCCCGTCCGCACGTTCACGGCAGCTTCCGCTTCATAGCCGGCGGCCGGTCCTCCAGGCTCACCCGTACCGGATTCGCTGAGTACGATTCGATCGATATCCGGCGAGTAACCGCCCTCGTCATCGAAACGAATCGTATTGCTGCCCGCCTGAAGCTCAATCTCGATCGCATACGTCCCAAGCGTCTCCCAATCCGCCGTGCGCGGTAGATCGTAATGATCGCCTGCGCCGCCGTTCACGCTGACGGCGAACGACCTCGGATCGCCCGAGATGTAATGCACCGTCATCGTATAGATGCCTGCTTCCTCCACCGTAATGCCGTTCATCGTTACCGACGAGCTGTCCCATAGCCCTCCAACGACCCCGCCGCCCGAACATCCGGTAGCTTCCGCGCATGTTTTGCGCTCCGCTCTCCCGGACAGCACATTGCCTTCCGCCTCTGCTTCGAACGAGTAACCGTCAGTAGCCAGCGCTGCCGACAAGTCTTGCGTTTCCTCGGCAATCGGAGCAGCAGCTTCAACATTCGAATCGGCACTCTTCCACGGAGACAGATAAACTGTCTGCATAAGCAATACAACCGCGAGCAGTACGAGCCAGCTTCGCGTGAAACGCACCCTATCGTTCTTAATCATTCATCATTTCCTCCTATTCGCCGCGTTAATTGGTAAAGCGCTTTCAATCGCACTTCCAATGTAAAACAGCGGACAGGCCCGAACAATCCCAATATTTAACGATCAATAACTCAAACCGCCGTATTTGGGGGCAATACCTCTTATGCCCCCAGACTCAGCGCACCATCCATTCAGTCGATCTTTGCTGCTATATCCATAATGACTTCAAGTCCGCCATCCACTCTGCGGCTTATTCCAGCTTCAAGCGTCAGCTTAACGACTTGGCCGCCGTATCTTACGCTCAACTCGCATGCTTGGTTTGCCGTAAGGGTAGCCTCAGTGAGCCTGCCGTTCTCCCAAGCCGCATTCACCTCTATACCGCCCTTCGCGCGTAGACCGCGATAGGAGCCGCCAGCCCAATCTTGAGGAAGCGCCGGCAGCAGATGAACCTCTCCCGTATGGCTTTGCAGCAGCATATCGGCGATAGCTGCCGCGCCGCCGAAATTGCCGTCGATAACGAAGATGTTCGTCTCCGCCCCGGCCACGCCCGCCTTCGAGTACGAGAGTAGGTTGTCGAAGCACAGCTCGCCGATCAGATGGCGGACATGGCTCGCGGCGCGGTCGCCGTCATACAGACGCGAGAAGCCCGACGCGAACAAAGCCGCCGTGAACTCGATATCCTCCAGCTCTCCTTGCTGCATGCGCCCAATCAGCGTGTTGCGAGTAGCGGCGGCAAGCTCCGGCGTCTGCAGCGGATCGATCTGGTTGCCCGGGTACAAGCCGTACAAATGGGACAAATGGCGATGCTCCGGCTGCGCTTCCTCGTAGTCCTCCAGCCATTCCTGCAGCTGTCCCCGCTTGCCGATCATAAGCGGCGGCAACTGGCGGATTGCTTCCCTCAGTTGCGTGCGAAGCCCAGTATCGACTTGCAGGAGCTCTGCTGATTCCAGACAGAAGACGAACAGGTAATGCACCAGCATTTGATCCATTGTGCTGCCCATCGACAACTGCTGCGCTCCATTCTCCTGCGCGCCCGGGTAGAAGCTGTTCTCCGGCGAATTCGAAGGCCCGGTAACGAGCCAGCCATACTCGGGATGCACGGTCATATAGTCGAGGAAGAATAAAGCCGCCTGCTTCATGACCGGATAAGCCTGCCGAGCGAGAAACGTACGATCCTGTCCGTACTCGTAATGCTCCTTCATGTGCATCGCGATCCATAGACCGCCGGTTACGTTAAGCCCCCACGACGTTTCCCAACCTGGGGACGCGAAGCCCCATGCGTTCGAGAACACATGCGCGACCCAGCCCTCGGCGCCATAGAAGTCTTCAGCCGCTGCCCGTCCCGCCACCGACAGGCGTTCGATATAATTCATCAACGGAACATGGCATTCGGCCAGATTGCTTATTTCAGTCGGATAATAGTTCATCTGCGTATTCACGTCGAGATGATAGTCGCAGCTCCAAGCCATCCGGTTCGCCTCACCGTCGTTCCAAATACCTTGAAGATTAAGCGGCAGCCGCGAATCTTCGCGCGATCCCGCGATCGTCAAGTAACGTCCATATTGATGGTACAGCGCAATAAGCGCCTGATCGTCCGTCTGCCCGTTCCGCAGTCGGCGAACCCGCTCATCTGTAGGCAGCGCGGCAGCCTCTTTCGATCCGCCAAGCTCCAAGCTTACGCGGCCGTATAACGCCTGATAGTCGGCGATATGTCTTTCCTTCAGCTTGTCGAAGCCTAAATGTATCGCGGCATCGACCTTCTCCTCGCTCTCCTTGAGCCAGCCTTCATCGTCATCGCGTCCATAATCCGTTGCAACCGCAAAATAAATGACTGCCGCATCGGCTTCCTCCACCGTCAATTGCCCGTCTTCGCTGCGCAGCCTTCCGCCTTCGATGGCAACACTCACCAACCCTTGCGCCCATACGCCGCATGTTCCGTCGCTATGAATATTTTCCGTCGCCTGGGAGCGGAAGCCGATGCTCTCTCCGTCTTCGCCGCTCCACACCGCGAACGTATCCGACCGTCCCTGCAATCGCAAAGAAAAGGATACGCTTGCCTTCCGCTCACCCGTAACGCGAGCAGCTACGATGCCATCGGCATGGGAAGCGATATATTCGCGTTGTATTGACGCACCTTCCTGGTCTCGATAGGTTACTGAAGCAACAGCCGTATCCAGGTCCAACTCTCTTACCACGTCCTCACCCTCATGCCCATAAGTAATGAGGACGTCACACAGCGACAGGTTCGTTCCGAAGTTTCCTTTCTTCGGCTGCAGCGTCTCCTTGGCCAGCTTGTCTCCTTCGGCGTAATCGCCGCGAAAGAAAGCATCCCTCATTTGCGACAGCTTCTCTTTGGCGTCCGGCGTGCCGCCGAAACGCTCGCTTTTGCCCGACCAGAACGTGATCTCCGTCATATTCCACGTTTCGCTGCCAATTCCGCCGTGCAAAACAGCTCCCAATTGTCCATTGCCAAGCGGCAGCCCTTGCGACCACCCTGTTGCCGGTCCGTTGTATAGTAATTTCATAGCTCATATCCCCTCTTCCATTTGATTGATCGTCCTTTGCCATGAATCAGCCACTATCGCAAAATTCGCCATTATTGTACCATTGAGAAAGCGATTACGTATTTGACCGCACATCCTATAAGTTGACGAATAATCCGCTATCATGAGGAGACGTTTGATGAAAAAATTGAACGAATTGAAGCCTTTTCTCGGGGATTCCATGCGCTATCTGTATGACGGCAGCTGGAATGAGAAGCTGCGCGTATGCAGCGTCTATGCTTTTCATTTATTCGAGGACGGCCCTGGCGAGATGGAAGTGAACGGCAAGCTGTACCCGATCGAGCGGAAAACACTTGTTTTTTTGCGTCCCGGCGAGCCCCATGCCTTCCACGTAAAAGCAGGACAGCCGCTCTCTTCTTATAATTTGTATTGCGATATGTGGACAACGGATGGGGCGAGTCCCGTCTCGCTTAACCGGCATTTCATTCATGCCCCCGAGCCGTTCGTGTTCGAGACCGTCTCCACCGAGGAGGATTGCCCCGAGCTTGCCACGCTGCCAAGCCGCTTCTCGCTTCAGCCGTTCCCATGGCTGTACGATTCATTCGTCACGCTTGCCAAGCTATTCGAAGAGACGCGTTACTATCGCGCCGAACTGGCGAACAGCTTGCTGTACGCATGGATGCTGAGCTGGTATAACGCCGTTCATACCCGTCAGCCGAGCGATTACCGAATCGTCAAGCTGCTCGCCCATCTGGACGCGCATCCTGAAGAACGCTCATCCGTTGATGCATGGTCGGCCATGTGCGGGTTGAAGCGCTCGTATTTCCATTCACTGTTCCAGCGTGAGACAGGCTACTCGCCAAGCGCCTACCGGCATCGACTGCTCATGAAGAGGGCCGCTCATCTGCTCATCGAGACAAGCCTCTCCGTAACCGACATCGCGGACAAGCTCGGTTACACATCTATCCATCCGTTCACTCGTCAGTTCGGCTCTTTCCACGGCGCCAGCCCGCGCGCTTACAGACTTCAGTCCGGCCCGGATAGGTAGCCAAATAAAAAAGCGGCAGTGAGGACGAAATAAGTCCCGAGCTGCCGCTGATCTATTTTTACTTATTCGCTAACTGTTCTTCCGTTTTGGTTAAAAACTTTTCTAACATCGCTTCCGCATCCAAATTCATTCTTTCAGCCAAAACCATGAGCCACCACATACACTCTCCCAGCTTATGCTCAAGATCGGAATCGGTTTTCCCCTTTGCCGGCCAACGCCCCTGTTGAGACATGGTCAGACGACCGACCAATCCGGCATCCGTCAAGAACGCTAACGCGTCCTCTTCTACCGACCATTCCTTTTCATGGTGCTGCTTTTCTAATTCGTGATACAGCTTTCTTATCCGAATGGAACGTTCAACTGCGGTGCTCATTTCCATGATTCTCATCTCCTTCCGTTACGACTCTGACCTCAGTTTACGGACACAGATACCCTTATCTGTGTCCTAATCGCGGCTTGAGGCAAGCTGCGGACACCAGATGCCTTAATTACGTTAATAACGAGAAATTCGGCTTCTACAGCCTAATCTCAAGCCGTAAGAGTCTTCTGTGTCCGCAATCCGGCCCACTACGCGCACTTCCGCTCTATTAGGGTCTCCTCAGTCCTTAACCGCAGCGCAATGTTGGATAAGCTTGTCCAATGTTTCACGATTTGCCGGATTACGAATTATTTAGGTCGAACAAATCAAGCTGCTCCGCGGCTGGCTGCTCCCGCTCCTTCGGCTCGAGCGGATCGCCGCCGTCGGGACGGCGCTGGCCCAGCATCGCCATGAGCTGCTTGGCGTTATCGGCGGCATCCCCGCCGGAATTGTTGTTGAAGATAACGCTAACGTGACGGCTGCCCTTCTCCAAAAGAAGAAGTCGCTCCGCCCACTCCGAAAGCTCGGCCTCGTTATAGCAGTACAAATATCTTACGTCCCGCCAATTCGGCGCGCTGCTCTGCTTCCAGCCGGACGCGTTGCGCCCGTGCATCCGCACAATCGTCACTTCTTCATCCGTCGTCTCAAGGACGGTCGGCACCGAGCCCGGATGCACCTGCGGCTCATCGCACACGCTATGAATCCACTGCTCCTTCTGCATGAATTCAATCGTCTTCGCTCGCATCTCCGGCGTGAACCAGCTTTGATGGCGGAACTCGAGCGCGCATGGAATGCCCTCCATCCGACGCTTCGCCTCACGAAGCAGCTGTACGTTCTCGCGCGTGCAATCGAACCACGGCGGATACTGAAATAGCGCTGCCCTTAGCCGCCCAGCCTCAATCGCCGGCTCCAGCATATGACGGAACGCGCCGAACATGCCGTCCTGCAGCGCTCCGTTCTTGGCGACGGCTGCCGCCGCACCCGCTCCGCGCAGATGCCCCGTCATCCCCTGATACGCCTTCACCACGAAGCGAAGCGTCTCCGGCGTATCGGCCACCCACTTGGCGAACCGCTCCCTAGGCTGAATCGCGTAGAAAGTACTATCCACCTCGACTACCGAAAAATGCTTCGCATATACGCCCAGCTTCTCATTGACTCTCGTTCCGGACTTGTACAGCCGATCCTGATCGCCCCATCCGGCCAGTCCGATTTCAATCGGCATTCCCTTCACCTCAACCGTTTTTTCTTTTCCCATTACTATAAATGGAAATACGGACGCAATCAAATTTCTAATTCCCCACTTTACAGGTAGGAATTATTATGATATTTTATTTTTACATCAAAATAAATTTGGAAACAGGAACGCCTACTGGACCACCAATGGCTTCCGAACAGATATCGGTATGAGGCTTGGCTTGCGCACAAAGCGCTGCTTCCTATACCCGATGCGTTCGGAAGCCTTTTTTGTTGGGCTTTTCTGGAGGAGGGACAATGACCGCTAAGCTACCGTTGGACATAGAACTGGACGAGACATTCCGCAAAATGATCCGAAAATTCGTTGTCGAGCGCGATAAGGTACTCATCAACGGCGAAATATCGCCGCCGCAGCTTATCGTACTATCGAAGCTGTACACGGAAGGACCGCAGAAGGCCGGCGCGCTGTCTGAGGCGCTCGACTTCTCGCCCGGAGCGACGACCGCGCTTTGCGACAAGCTCGTTGACGGCGGATATGTCTTCCGCACTCGGCCCGACAGCGACCGACGCGTCATGATGCTGCAACTGACGGATCGCGGAATCGCCTTCATCGAACAGTTGCATGGCAGCAAATCGGATTCGAGAGGCCGTTTGTTCAAACATTTTTCAGAGGACGAGAAACTTCTGATGCTCGATTTTTGCGGGAGGGTCGTCGAACAACTGCACGGCTATTCCGACGTGCTGATGACCCATTTCAATGAAATCTACAAGGAGGCGGCCGTGCGTGAAGGAGATTAAGCAGCTCAGCCCATCCTGCTGCGGGGCCAAGCGGGACAACGCCGCTCCGCTGATTAAGAAGCTCTCCGCTTCCTCTGGCACGCCGACTGCCTCGCCCGCCATCATGCCCGAGCCATCGCAATCCATGATCTATCTCCCTGAGGGAAGCTTCCTAATGGGTACCGACAGCAAGGAGGGTTTTCCCGCCGACGCCGAAGGTCCTGTCCGCGAAGTAACGGTTAAACCGTTCTACATCGATGCAACGGCAGTAACTAACGAACAATTCGCGGCATTTACGGACGCGACAGGTTATATCACGGAAGCAGAGCAATACGGCTGGTCGTTCGTCTTCCATCTATTCGTATCGAAGACAACGGCAGCGAAGGTAGACGCGGCCGTGCCTGGAGCGACTTGGTGGTGGAAGGTCGACGGCGCCGATTGGCGCCATCCGGAGGGTCCCGATTCGGATATCGAATCGAGGCAAGACCATCCCGCCGTTCATCTTTCTTGGAATGACGCGACTGCCTATTGCGAATGGGCCGGCAAGCGTCTTCCCACCGAAGAAGAATGGGAATACGCCGCCCGCGGCGGACTCGAGCAGAAACGATACCCATGGGGCGACGAGCTTACCCCGGGCGGCGAACATCGCTGCAACATTTGGCAGGGGCAATTCCCGGTCAACAATACCGCCGAGGATGGGTATGCAACGACCGCGCCTGCCCGTTCCTACTTGCCGAACGGTTACGGTCTCTACAATATGTCGGGAAACGTCTGGGAATGGTGCTCGAATTGGTTCGATAATAGCAATCAGCAGAAGGCGGTTCGCGGCGGTTCCTATCTCTGCCACGAATCGTATTGCAACCGGTACAGGGTCGCGGCGAGAACGTCTAATACGCCTGACAGCTCGACTGGGCATATGGGCTTCCGCTGCGTGCGGGATGTCTAATTTTTATATAACAAATAAACGGAGTGATTGATGATGAAACCATTTAACCGATTCAAATGGAAACAAACGGCTGCAGCTATCCTACTGGCGTCCGTAACACTCGTCGCGGCAGCTTGCGGCAATAATGCCAATTCTGCAAGCGGTGGTGCCGCAGACGACAAACCAATCAAAGTGCGCTTCGCGCTTGACACGGCGGCAGGCGGCTCGCTGCAATTCCGGGTTGCCGAGGAGCAAGGCCTCTTCGACAAATACGGCATCGACGCGGAAATAGCCAACTTCGCTTACGGCATCGATACAATCAACGCCATGCTCGTAGAACGCTCGGACACGGGAACGGCCGCCGATTACGCTCTCCTCAACTCGCTCAGCAAAGGCGACTTCAAGGTCGTAAGCACGTTGACCCGCGAGACCGAGAATCAAGCTGCAGCTACCGTTCTAATCGCCAAGGGCGACGACATTAACGAGCCAAAGGACTTAGTCGGCAAGAAGCTCGGCGTGGCCAAAGGTACGGTATACGAGTACATTTGGTACAAATTCCTAGAAAAAGAAGGCATCAATCCCGATGATATCAAGTTCGTTCCGTACAGCACGCCGGACGAAGCGCTTATCGGGGTACAGAAAGGACAGATCGACGCCGTATGGGCGGCAAGCATCTTCATCGACAAGTTCCTTGCGCTCGACGGTGCTAAGAAGATCGGTGACTTGTCTTCCGCCGAAGCCAATATCTCATCCTACTTCGTTCTGCAGACGAAATTTATCGAGGAGCATCCGGAAGCGGTCGAAAACATTTTAAAAGCGGTATCCGAAGCTATTGGTTACGTTGAAGGCCACAAAGAAGAAACGGCCGAGCTCGCATTCAAGGAGCTGAAGCTGCCTAAGGAAGGCGTCTTGAAAGATTTGGAGCAGCTCACCTATACGATCGGATTTACGCAGGAGGATTTCGCCCATTTGGAGGAAATGAAGCAGTTCATCAAAGACAAAGGCATCCTGCAGCAGGATTTCGATCTAAAAACAAAGCTGTCTCTGGAGCCGCTTAAGCAAGCATTCCCTGACTCCGTTACCTACAAACCGTGAGAGGATGATCAACGTGCAGCCATTAAGACAGTCCGAACCGATTCATATCGAAAACCTGCGCAAATCGTTCCATGCTCCCGTCGCCAACAAGGAGCCGCATTATATTATCAAAGACATCAATCTGACGATCAAGGGCGGCGAGTTCTTCATTCTGCTCGGCCCGAGCGGCTGCGGCAAGTCGACGCTGCTTAATCTGATTGCCGGCTTTATCGGCAAGACGGAAGGGAAGATCGCGCTGGGCGGCAAGGAAATCCAGCGTCCGGGCAGCGAGCGGGCGATGGTGTTCCAGCAAGCCGACGCCTCGCTTTTCCCTTGGCTGACGGTACGCGAGAACGTCGAATTCGGCCTGAAAATGAAAAAGCTCAAGAAGGCTGAACGCCATGAAATCTCGAGCCGCTATATCGAGCTCGTCGGACTCGGAGGCCATGCCGACAAATTACCGAAGGAGCTGTCCGGCGGCATGAAGCAGCGCGTGCAGCTCGCAAGGGTGCTCGCGAATGATCCCGCGATCCTGCTCATGGATGAACCGTTCGGCGCTCTCGATGCGATGACGCGGCGCACGATGCAGAAGGAATTGATCCGCATCTGGAGGCAGACGAACAAGACGGTTATTTTCGTCACGCACGACATTCAGGAGGCGATTCTGCTCGGCCAGCGGGTCGGCGTCATGTCCGTCGGTCCTTCCTCGCAGATTACCGACCTGCACGACATTCCGCTTGAATACCCGAGAGATCTGTCCGACCCGAAGGTGCTGGAGCTGCTCGGCACGATACAAAATCATTTTGACGAATAACGTTCTTTCCCAAGGAGCTGCATGACGATGACAATATTCAAACAACTGCTGAAGCTGGGCATTCTGCCATGGCTCGGAGCGCTGCTTATTTGGCAGCTGGCGGCGATGGCCTCCAATCCTGATTTTTTACCTGGGCCGTATCGTACGCTGAAGGCGGCCGTCGAGCTTTCACAGGACGGCTCGCTGTTCACTTATATCGCCTACAGCTTCTACCGCGTGCTCGTTGGCTGGCTGCTCGGCAGTCTGATCGCGATTCCGATCGGCTTGCTGATGGGACGAATTCGAGGCATCCGCGCCGTTACCGAGCCGATCTTGAATTTCATCCGATTCATACCGCCGCTCGCGTTCATTACGCTGTTCATGCTTTGGTTCGGCATCGGCGAGCAGTCCAAAATCATTCTAATCATGTACGGCACGATATTTACCGTTATCCTTAACACCTTGACCGGGGTAATGGCAATTGAAGAGGATAAAATCCGCTCCGCCCGAAGCATGGGCGCATCGGAGACGCAGATTATGTTCCATGTCGTCATTCCGGCAACTATTCCATATATCTTCACGGGCGTCCGCCTTGCGATGAGCACTTCCTATATGGCTATTATCGGAGCCGAAATGGTTGCGGCGAACGAAGGCGTCGGCTTCCTGATCTGGAATTCGCGCCTGTACTTCAAGACCGACTGGATCTTCGTCGGCTTAATCATCCTTGGCCTGATGGGCTTCTTGACCGACCGTTTGCTCGGCTTGACCGGACGGAAACTTCTTGGCCGCTACGGCATCGTCAATACGGGCGGCTCCCGCGTTCGCCAATTCTAATCTATCCCGCACACCTTAGGCTCGTATTATCCTTTAGGAGGAATCCATCATGTCCAACTGGAAAAAAGAAAAATTTCAAGGCCGCATCAGCGCAGCCGTCGAAGACTCCGTCCCCCATTGGCCGCAGCCCGCGAAGCCGCAAGAGGGAGCTCCCAATATCGTCGTCATCTTGCTTGACGATCTTGGCTTCGCCCATCTAGGCTCATACGGCTCCGACATTGCCACGCCGCACATCGACGCGCTCGCTCATGGCGGCCTCCGATACAACAACTTCCATACGACAGCCGTCTGCTCCCCGACGAGAGCGGCGCTGCTGACCGGACGGAACCCGCACGCGACCGGCGTCTCCTTCGTATCCGGCTTCGACAGCGGCTTCCCGAACACGCGCGGCAAAGTAAGCAAAGAAACGGCGCTTCTGAGCGAAATATTAGTCGAAGAAGGCTACAATACGTTCGCCGTGGGCAAATGGCATCTCGTTCCGGCAGCCGAGCATTCCGCCGCCGGACCATTCGACAATTGGCCGCTCGGACGCGGCTTCGAGCGCTACTACGGTTTCCTGGAAGGCGCTACGAGCCAATGGAATCCGGATCTGGTCGAGGATAACCGTCCCGTCCAGCAGCCGAAGACCGTCGAAGAAGGTTATCATTTGACCGAGGATTTGACCGATCGCGCGATTCAGTACATCCGGGATCAGAAGTCGGCCGCTCCGGATAAACCGTTCTTCGCCTACGTCGCGTACGGTGCGACTCATGCCCCTCATCATGCGCCTAAGGCGTATGTCGACAAGTACAAAGGCAAATACGACAAGGGCTGGGACGTTGCCCGTACGGAATGGTTCGAGCGTCAGAAGTCTCTTGGCATTATTCCGCAGGATGCGGTATTGCCGCCGCGCAATCCAGGCGTGAAGGCATGGGCCGATCTAACGGCCGACGAACAGAAGCTGTTCGCGCGTCAACAAGAGGCGTTCGCCGGCTTCCTCGAGCATACGGATGAGCATATCGGCCGGCTTGTCGATTTCTTGAAGGAAATCGAGCAGCTCGACAATACGCTGCTCGTGCTGCTCTCCGACAACGGCGCATGCGCCATGGGCGGCGACGAAGGAACCGTTCATAGTTGGGCGGAAGGATTCGGACTAAAGGAATCGTTCGAGGAGAAGCTGCAGAGGATCGACGAGATCGGCACCCATCTCGCTAACAACCATTACCCGGCAGGCTGGGCGCAAGTAGGCAACACGCCGCTGAAATGGTACAAATCATTCGTCCATGCCGGCGGCGTGCAGGACCCGCTCATCATCCATTATCCGAACGTCATCAAGAAAGGCGGCACGGTTCGCAGCCAATTCCACTTCGTGACGGACATCGTGCCTACCGTGCTGGAACTGCTTGGCATCGAAGCGCCGGATACGTACAAAGGCGTAAGCCAGCAGCCGATTCACGGCACCAGTCTAGCTTACACGTTCGAGGATGCGGACGGCCCGTCGCGCAAGCCTGCCCAATATTTCGAAATGATCGGCAACCGCGGCATTTGGAAGGACGGCTGGAAGGCTGTCGCTATCCATAAGCCGAATACGCCATTTGCCCAAGATGAATGGGAGCTGTACCATGTCGCGGAGGATTTCACCGAATCGCGCAATTTAGCTGCCGAGCAGCCGGAAAGACTGCGCGAGCTTGTCGACCTATGGTGGGCGGAAGCCGGCCGCAACGGCGTGCTGCCGCTTGACGGCCGTTCGATTATCGCGAAGGTTAGAAGCATCGAGTCCGCACGTCCGGCTAAGCAAGATGTCGTATCGCGCACGTTCTATCCAACATCATTCGGATTGCCGTTCGCCAAGGCGCCGGATATTCGCAATAAGCCTTTCGAAATCAACGCCAGCCTGAATCGATCCAGCACCCGGGACGAGGGAGTAATCGTTGCCCAAGGCGGCCGCTTTGGAGGTTACTCGCTATATGTGCAGCATAATCGGCTAACGTTCTTCTACAATCATTCCTACGGTGTCCAGTATGTCGTTACTTCGGACTCGGAGCTGCCTGCCGGCGCCGTTACCGTGTCGTTCCGTTTCGCCAAGACCGGAGACAATGAAGGCGTGGCGACACTGTATGCGAACGGCGCCAAAATCGGCGAAGGCCATGTTGGCCATACGGGCTATCTCGGCTTCTCGAACGAGCAATTCCACGTCGGCGAGAACAACCCGACACCGGTCAGCCCGACCTATGCATCGCCGTTCCGCTTCAGCGGTAAGCTGAACAACGTCGTATATACGCTTGGCGGCTATTCCGCCGACCTGGAATCGCTTCTGGCCGTGGAGCTCGCTACTGAATAAGAATTAGTATGTCTCCGTGAATAGTTTCCATATTTATACACATACTAGAGATGCTCTGCTTATCCAAACGGCTGGCATATCATGATCCGTATGTGAAGGGGAACGATTACGATGAGAATTTTCGCGATTACGGCGGCACTGCTGCTCCTGCTTCAAACGCAAGCGTTCGGAGCCGCATCCGCACATGAAGGCAACGAGGCGCACGGCGCTTCGATAACGATCGTCAATGCCGACAATCAGGCGATCGGCAAAGCGACGCTGACTCAGAAAGACGATAAGGTGCTCATCCACCTTGAAGCGGAGAAGCTTTCGCCGGGCAAGCATGGCATCCACATTCACGCGGTCGGCAAATGCGAGGCTCCGGACTTCAAGACGGCGGGCGACCATTTCAACCCGACGCAAAAGCAGCATGGCTTCAATAATCCGAAGGGCTTCCACGGAGGCGACCTGCCGAATATCGAAGTCGGCGCTGACGGCAAAGTAACGGCGGATCTGGAGACGGCTGTCGTTACCCTCAAGCAGGGACAGCCGAATTCGATCATTAAGGCCGACGGCGCAGCGCTTGTCATCCATGAGAAAGCGGATGACTACGTAACCGATCCATCCGGCAATTCAGGTGCACGAATTGCTTGCGGCGTTGTGAAGTAATTGTAGGCTTACAGTAAAAAAAGCATCTCCCCTGCCATCACGGCTAGGAGGAGATGCTTTTTTGTATGCAGCTAAAGCTTATTGAATCGGAGCAAGATGCGCACCATCAATGACCGAGTACGTGGAGCTGACCGGCGTTTTCCAGCCTACCGCTACATGGTCGCCGCCGCTCTCTTCCTTATGCAGCACTTCTACATAGTAGCGTTGCCCTGCCGTTAGCGTAATCTGGCCGGATTGCTGGTTCGTGTAGGATGTAAAGCTCAGCTCGCCCACCCAATCCACGACTTCGCCGATCTGTACTTTGTTCCCCGCCGTATTGTCGGTGCTTAAGTAAAGCACGCTGTTGTTGTCGCCAGCGATCGAGAACTGGTATGTTCCCGTTACTGTCGGAACGATATAGCCTCGAATGCGCGTACCGTAATTGTCGCCCCAGTTCGAAGGCGCCTGGAAGCTCGTTAGCGAGGATGTGCCTGATGGCGTTGTCGATACCGGAATGCTGCCAATCGTCGGTCCCGTTATATTCGTCCAGTATTCGCGCGTAATCGATCCCGTCGGCGTTTGGCCGCCCGATGCGCTAGTCGTTGCGTTAACGGAACTGCTTGCAGCCGATACGTTGCCCGCCGCATCCTTCGCTTTTAACGTGAAGCTATAGGCTGTGCTTGCCGACAGGCCTGTTACCGTATAAGTCGTAGCTCCTGTCGTCGTACCCGCGAGCGAGGATCCATTGTAAATCTCGTAACCTGTCACACCTACATTGTCCGTCGATGCCGTCCACGAAAGGCTTACGCTCGATGCTGTTGTTGACGTCGATGTTAAACCTGTCGGCGCTGTAGGAGCTTGCGTATCGCCTGCAGGCGCATTCGTCGTTACGCTAAGCGCGGAGCTTGCCGCCGATACGTTGCCAGCCGCATCCTTCGCTTTCACCGTAAAGCTGTATGCCGTGCTAGGCGAGAGCCCTGTAGCCGCAAAGGTCGTAGCCCCGGTCGTTGTGCCGGCCAATGTCGTACCTCTATAAATCTCGTAGCCCGTTACGCCTACATTATCCGTGGATGCCGTCCACGATAAGTCTACGCTTGTCGAGGTCTTAGCCGGTGAAGTTAATCCGGTTGGAGCCGTCGGAGCTTGCGTATCTCCGCCACCGCCGCCGCTTGATGCCGTATTCACGAAGCAGGATTTATATTGCCCCGGCGCAGGATCACCGAACGTATTGTTGGAGCACATAACGCCGTTCGTGTATGTGCCGTAATTGAAGCTGCTGCCCGCTCCGTAGCGGACTTCCTTCGTGCCGGTGAAGCTGCACATATTGTTCTCGCCCGCGCACAGCTCCCAATTTGCAACCGGCGTTTGGTCTGTTGTAACGCTTAGCGCGCTGCTTGCTGATGACATATTGCCGGATGTATCCTTCGCCTTCACGGTGAAGCTGTATGCCGTGTTCGGAGTCAGACCCGTCACGGTATACGAAGTCGAGCTGCCGCCGATCGTCGTACCGGCAAGCCCGCCGTTCGCGTAAACCTCATAACCTGCGATGCCGACATTATCGCTAGAAGCGTTCCACGTAAGCGTTACGCTCGTGTTCGTCTTCGCAGGCGATGTCAGATTAGCAGGCGTGGATGGTGCCGTCGTATCCGGCGGTCCGGCTACAACTGTAATCGTCTGCTCCTTCACATGCGCTCTGCCGCCGTTATCCCATACGCCAAGAATAACTTGATACGTACCCGGCTTCTGATACGTGTACGTCGGACTGACCGTCGTAATCGGCAGACCTTCGCCCAGATCCCATAAATGCTCGACGATCGTACCATTGTCCGTGGACGTATTCGTGAACGTCACCGACTGACCGAGTTGAACCGTCATTGGCGCCGTGAAGTTCGCTACCGGCTTCGGATCACTGAATCCGCGGCTCGTAAGCTGCGTATTCGTTCCGTTGCCGCTGACCGTGTTGCCGCTCCACTCGAGATCCGCCGCCGAGGACGGATATTGATCGATGGAAGGGCCGCCGTTGCCCGTAATCGTATTGTTCACGAAGCTGAGGCGATCCGTTCCGCCTGCCGTCGTAATCTCGATCGCTTTTCGCCCATTGTTAATGATTTGGTTGCTGTCGAACGTAATGTTCTTCGTATTGCCGTGGATACGGACCGCATTCCCGTCATAGCCCTGATAGGCTGCCGAAGGATGACCGATCGGTCCGTTCTCCCAAACGTTTTTATAAAAATATTGGAACTGCTCCGTTTGTCCCGTTCCTTCGCCCTGCAGCTGCATCCCCCACATGACGATGTTTTTGACGGTGTTGTAGTTCCAGAGCTGATAGCCCGTGCCCGGCGATTGCTGCATGCCGACCTGCTGACCGCCGTCGACGAGGTTGTTGCTCGTTATGCCGTGGTCAACCATGACTTCCAGCCCCATGTTGCCTACCGTTCCGTCCGTTGCCTTCACGATATTGTTGCGTACCGCGACATACGCGGAACGTACCGCGCTGATCCAGTGATCGACGTTATTGTTCTCGATGATGGAGTTGTCTACGTTCGTATGAAGCTCGATGCCGAGACCTTCCATCTTTTTGCCTGTACCGGTAATGGTGTTGCCGCGGACGATCGCCCCCGGACTGTTGTCGTTTACGAAAATACCGCCGCGGCCTGTAAGATGAATAACGTTGTTCTCGATCAACGCATTGTCCGACCCCCAGCCGACGCGGACGCCGCCGCCCCAGTCGGAGTTGACGCCGATATTCGAGACGACATTGCCCGAAATGGTCAGATTATCGGTATTGACGCCGTATAGGGCGAACGGACCGAAGCCCGATGACGTGCCTATATCCTTCACTTTGAGATTCAACATTTTGTTGCCGCTGCCGTTATCCGAAATGACTACGGACTGCGGAACCGTGCTATTGTTCGCGTCCAGCGTCATGTTGGACACTTCCGCGCCTGTTAGATTGTACATGGAGAAGAAGGTTAGCGCCGAAGACGAATTAAATTTAACGATCGACGTATCGCGGTTCGCACCCGTTATTTTTACGCCAGACTTGCCGTTAACCGTACTCGTTAAGTAAAAGGTGCCTGCGGGAATAAGGACGGTATCGCCGCTGGATGCGGCGTCAACGGCGGCTTGTATGGCGGCGCTGTCGGATACCGTGTCATTGCCGGCGGCTCCATAAGAAGTGATATCGAGCGTTGCGGCGAATGCGGCCGGTACGGGCAAGATCGGAAGCAGCATAGACAATGCGCACAAAGCGCTGAATACGCGTGTCTTCATCCTCGGTCGCTTGCTTGATTTGGTCATTAGTAATCCCTCGCTTCAATTAAATTGGATTTGTTACAGAATGGTTTCTGTCTTTATCCCTGTCATGATGCGATTACCCCTTGGTAGATCTGCATGACATGTCCTTAAGCCTCACCTCCTTAACTTATATCCCGCCGATTATTCAACAAACGTCAGGCCACTCGATCAACGGGCGGCCCGTTCGCTTTAAGTATCTGATTCCTGCTTACTCCGCTTGAAATAGGATCCGGGCGTCGCCCCAATCCGCGTGATCCCAATCCGTTCCGTTGCCGCCGTTCGTGACGACGAGCTTCAACTGCTGCGCGCCGCTAATATCGACATCGATATCGATCGTCTCCGAATTCGCATCCATGACGCCGCTGTCGTAAGCAAGCACCCCGTCCAGCCATACCTCGAAGGAGACAGAGCCGTTGCCATACGTCTCATCATCGACACCTACGCTTGCTTGGAACTTCTCATACGCACCGCCTACCGTGTATACAATCTCAGAAGCGGCATGCGTTCCAAAACCTTTCGCATAGACAACGCCGTTCAACGTAATAGGCCGGCCATCCGAAGACTTATCGAGCTGGATGTTGCCCCAGCCTGCCGTACCGGAATCCCAAGCATAATCGCTCAGATAAACAGCCGATGTCGGCGCGTCCATCGTGGCCGATGCCGGTGCGCTCGAATCCGAGCGGTTGCCGGCCGCGTCCTTCGCCTTCACGGTGAAGCTGCTCGTCGTGCCCGGCAGCAACCCTTTAGCCGTAAAGGATGTAGCGGAGGCTCCCGACGTTGATCCGATCAGACTCCCGCCTCGGTAAATTTCGTAACCCGTTACGGCTTTGTTATCCGCAGCTGCCGACCATGTGAGGGCGGCACTTGTTGCGCTCGCTGCAGCAGCCGTCAGGTTCTCGGGCGCCGTAGGCGGTGACGAGTCAGGTGCCTCCGTCGTCACGGAAAGCGCCGAGCTTGCTCCCGATACATTACCCGCCGCATCTCTTGCACGTACGGTCACGTTATAAGTCGTTAATGGCGCTAGACCTGTCACCGTATACGATATTTCGCCAGGTGCCGTATAGCCTGCAAGCGCTCCGTTGACATACACGTCGTAGCGAACGACGCCTACATTATCAGATGCCGCTTGCCAGCTCAGCTCTGCCGTCTCATCGGTCTGCGACGGCGATGCCAGGCCTGTCGGCACAGCCGGTGCTTGGCGATCCGGCATTCCCGGCCTAACGAGCAAGCTCTTCTCCTTCAGGTGGGATCGCCCTTCGTTATCCCATACGACCAGCGTTACGCGGTAAATACCCGCTTTATCATACACATAGGTCGGCGAGACGGCTGTGCTTGGCAGACCGTCGCCGAAGTCCCATAGACGATGTGCGATCGTACCGTCGCTGTCGATCGAGCTGTCAGCGAACTTTACGGGTTCTCCTACGCGGATCAGAACAGGAGCAGAGAAGTCGGCCGCCGGTTTCTTATTTTGGAAGCCGCGCGACTGCGGCTGCACATTGCTGCCGTTGCGGAGCACGATATTGCCGGACCATTCCAGATGCCCGGCTGCAGCAGGATACGGATCCATCGTTATCCCTTTGTTCCCGGTAATGAGGTTATTCGTGAAGCTCAGCCGATCAACCCCGGCGGCACCCGTTATTTCAATCGCTTTGCGACCGTTACCCGCAATCAGATTGCTGTCGAACGATAAGTTCTGCGAGCTTCCGTGAATCCGGACGCCGCTGCCGTCATACCCCGGATAATTCGCTTTCGGATTGCCTGCTTGCGTATTAATGAAGCTGTTCTTATAGAAGTATTGGAACTGCTCCGTCTGTCCGGAGCCTTCTCCTTGGAGCTGCATGCCCCACATGATCATGTCCTTCACGATGTTATAGCCCCAATATTGATGCCCGGTTCCCGGCGATTGCTGAATCCCGACCTGCTGCCCGCCGTTCACGAGGTTATCGGTCGTAATCGCGTCGTCTGCCATAATCTCCAAGCCGATGTTGCCGACTCGGCCGTCCTTCGGCTGAACGATATTTCGCCGAACCGCGATCTTGCTGGAGCGAACCGCGCTGATCCAGAAGTCGACTTGGTTGTCTTCAATAATGGAATTGTCCACGTTTGTGTGCAATTCAATGGCGAGACCATGCTCCTTCAGCCCGGAACCCGTAATCTTATTGCTGCGAACGACGGCCCACGGGCTGTTGTCGTTCACGAGAATACCGCCGCGGCCCGTATCGGCAATGACGTTATCTTCAATCGTGGCATGCGAAGAGCCCCAGCCGGCACGAATGCCAGCCCCCCATATGGAAGCGATTCCAATATTAGTGATGTGATTGCCTGAAATCGTTACGTACGTCGAGTTATCAACGAACAGCGCATGCGGGCCGAATCCTTCGGTGGCGGTAAAGTCCTTCACCCGAAGGTTCTTCATGCTATTGTCGCTGCCGCCCGACACCGCGACGGCCGACATCGCGATTAAGCTGCTATTGCCGTCAAGCGTCATATCCGATACGGAAGCATTCGTTACATTTTGCAAATAGATCATGTATGTATCCGACTCTGAGGTGAACTTCACAATCGACTGATTCTGCTTCGCGCCTTTAATAGCAACCCCTGACTTGCCATACACCGTGCCAGACAAATAATACGTACCTTTAGGAATGAGAACCGTGTCTCCTGGCGATGCGGCATCGACGGCTGCTTGTATGGCTGCCTTGTCGTCCAACGTATCCTTGCCGTTCGCGCCGTACTCGGCGATGGACCTTACCGTTCCCGCAGAGCCTGGCGATGCTTGTACCCCCGGCAGCGGTCCTGCCGTCAACAGCAGCGACAGCGACAACAATAGGCCGACCCGCGCTCGTTTGGATTTCATCACTACTATCTCTCCCTTGCCAATAGAATAGGGCGGGAACGCAGTACCCTGCCCGGGTACTTTGCTTCCGCCCTTCTATCTTGCACTATCGGCATAACGCTTCGAAACTGTTCAATTCTCGATTTACTTTACTTGCAGGCTGTACATATGGCTAATAGCTGTATTATTTCCATTCCCGCTGTCGAGGCTTGTCGAGCAATCAACGGGGGTACTCCAGCTCCGCCTCATTCAGAATACGTACGAATTCCAAATTAATGGAGCCGTTGTTCCAGCCTCCGCTAACGTTATGGGCGAAAGGCGTCGCCTTCTCCCCCGATAAGGAGGGTATATATCCGATATAATACGAAGAAATCCGAGGGTTAACTTCGAACATGAACGGTCTCCGCAGCTTAGCGCTTTGCATACGCCCATCGGTCTCAAGCATAGCCGCCCATTCCTTTGGGATTTTCACGGCGCCATACGACCGTTCCGCAAGACTAGCTTTCCATTCCATCTGAATGCGCGGGTTATAGTAGTCCATTCCGTTCGTCCGTCCGCCGTTCCGATCCCGTATTAAATAAAAGGTCAGGTCTTGAATCGTCGATCCCGGACTCATGTTCCATACGATGTATTGGCTGGACGGATCGTTCTCCCGCAGCTCCCATATATGCGGATAAACATTAATCTGAATCGCGCTGATCTCCCACTTGAATCCGCCCCAAACCCAAAAGCTCATGCCATGCTCGCTTTGATCGGTTACGAAGGGAACGAAAGCATGTCGAGCGTCCAGCTTGACGATGTCTTGAATGCTCTTCACGCTAGCCTCTGGATAATGTTTGAGAATGGCTGCCGCAGCCTGCTCGACACTCGGCAGTTCCTTCGGTTTTACTCCAATCTGTAAAAACAAGACAACCCCGGCAATAACGGCCAGCAGCGTCGCCAGTACGATTTTCTTATTCATCGGCACGCCCCCCTAGCTCAATGAGCGGCTCCTCAGAGACGTAGTAATAATACTGATCTCCCCTGGAGACTAATAAAGCTTTGCCGTCAGACTGGATAAAAATTTCAGCATGAATGCCGCTTCCCCATCTCGGTTCCACGCCTATTAATGCGTATGGAAACCGCTCCCGTCCGCTGTCCCTGGATTCATAATACCAGTCCATGCTTAGATTCATTTCCTCCGGCCGCAAGGAACTAAGCTTCGACTGGAATAAGGACCGATCGAAGACAGCTTCCGGAGCTGACGGGTGGACGGATGCAATGCCAGCGGATTCCACATTCGCAATATAGGTAGCAACCTCGCGTTTCGGATAAACAACTTCATGACTATAATAAGAAGCCAAGTGCAACGCCATAAAAATATAATTTGCCAAAAAGCCAATCCAAGCTATCGCACGATACCGCTTCCAAGTCGTCTTTGCCGTAACGAGATAGACTACCCACACACCGAGCGGCAGGACCGCAAACTTCGCCGTCGTTCCCCCTATTGTCACCTGAATACTGAAAGCAATGATGCTTATGAAAAAAACGATCAAAGCCCTCCATAAACGTGGTTTCTCGATCGCTCGCCGATACTTTTGCCAGACTAGCGCCAATATGATTGACCATCCAAGCAATAATCCGATAACCGCTACAACGTTATCAAACCACTCCATTCGAAATAACAGCACTTGATCTCCCCTTCCTGGCAGTCGCTCACAACCCCTCTTTTTACTCTAACACGCCTGTTTTGGGAATGTAATCCTTTTTGTGCACGGGGGTCATCGGCTATGTTGGATATCTGCACTAACTTCCTTCAATAAAAGGAAGCATGGAGAGCTATGTTGGATTTCTGCATCAACTTTATCCGAATCTCGTGTTTCCATGGCTTAGTGGACCAAAGTTACTGCCAAAATCCAATGTAGCCTGTTTGAACGCCCAAAAACGATGAAAGTTGTTGCAGAAATCCAATATAGCCTACAGCCAAAAAAAAGGCCGTACCGTCGGCAACTTTCGTCACTCTCGGTACAGCCTATCTCCTCTTGCCCATCTTACTCGATGTAACTATAGTCCGTGAACGTAGCGGCTTGTCCTCTGTAGACGCCTGCTTCGTCAATCAGATTCCAGACGGTAGCTTGCTTCATATAGAAGCGCCGCCCCGAGCTGGAAATGCGCACACCGGTGTAATCATCAACATAACCGTTTGCCGTCACCAAAGTGAAGAATCGGTCGCGTTCCTCCCGCTCCAGCGGTTCCGCAGTCAAGCGCGAAGGTATGCTCGTCAGCTTGTCCCACTCCATTTCCCACAGCTTAAGCGCAAGCGCATTGCCGAAGTTTAATACAGGGTCGGCCTCTGTGCCATGCGACAAAATTACTCTTGGGGCTTGAAACAACAAGTCCGCTGCTGACGTCATACCGCTTAGCGACTCTCGGTCGACGAGTTCCCTGCCTGTCCAGCGCAAGTAGCTGTCCATTAGCAACAGCGCATGTGCCTCCGTTGCTCCAACGCCTGTCCGCAGCGAATCATTCATTGCTAGCGCCTCCGCGGAAAGCATTGTTATAGCAGCGTCTGCATACCGGCTTATAATCCTCGTTGCCGCCAACTTGAATCTGCTCACCCGCATTGACCGGCTGGCCGTCGCGGAAGCGAATGACCATCGTCGCCTTGCGGTCGCAATACCAGCAGATCGTCTTGATCTCCTCAATCTTGTCCGCTTGCACGAGCAAATAGTAGCTTCCCTCGAACAGCTGATTCTGAAAGTCGTTCTTCAGCCCGAAAGCCATGACGGGTATGTTCAGATCGTCTACAACCCTCGTCAGCTCCAATATATGATGTTTCTTCAGAAATTGAGCTTCGTCAATAAGAACGCAATAAATTTGCTTGTGCTGCGTGCCCGGATTCAGGAACGACTTCACGCTTTCGAACAGATCCGTTTCGTCGTGAACCGGTATCGCATCACGCTCGAAGCCTACGCGCGAACCAACTCGGTCTACCTCGCCTCTGGCACTGACTGACGGCGAGAATATAAGGACCGGCTTGCCCTGCTCTTCGTAGTTGTGGGCGACCTTAATAATCTCGAAAGACTTGCCGCTGTTCATCGTTCCGTATTTGTAATAAAGCTGTGCCACGCGTATCTCCTCCACTTAACGTATCAGTAGAACTATTATACAGGAAGATAACGGCGCAACGGACAACAACTTTATTCGGTTGCTCTTCTTATTCCAATACTGCTTCTAACTTAAGCAGTAGCTTTCGATTTTCCTTCTTCTTCCTCTTTGTCGCTCGACAAGAACCAGCCAAGTGCCGCGATGATGATGAGCACGATGTAGAACGTCAGCTTCCAGCCCGTCGAATGCGCGAAGTGCTCGGAAACAACGCCGATGGACGGATGTGCAAGCGTAATAACAGCCAGCTTAACGCCTACCCAGCCTACGATGAAGAAAGCTGCCAATTCAAGACCTGGTTTACGCTCCAGCAACTTAACGAATGCAGATGCCGCGAAACGCATAATCAGAAGTCCGATAAATCCGCCTAGGAAAATAACGGTGAACTGACCAACGTCCATACCGCCGAATGTACCTAATCCGGTTGCCGGAAGCGCAACCGCAAGCGCAACTGCCGCAAGAATCGAGTCAACGGCGAAAGCGATGTCGGCAATCTCGACCTTAACGACCGTCATCCAGAAGCTGCTGCCTTTTTTCTGCTTAGCAGGCTTGCCTGCCGCCTCGTCAGCTTCGTCCTCGGCTTTCTTGATGAGAAGCTTTCGGAAGATGTGGTTACACGCAATGAACAACAGATACAAAGCGCCTATTGCTTGAACTTGCCATACGTCCACCAAGAACGAGATGGCGAACAAGGAACCGAAACGAAGCACGAATGCTCCGACCAAACCGTAGAACAATGCTTTTTTGCGCTGCTCATCAGGCAAGTGTTTAACCATAATCGCCAATACGAGCGCGTTATCCGCCGCAAGTAAGCCTTCCAGTACGATCAATACTAGCAATACCCAACCGTACTCCAACAACAGTGATAATTCCATGCTGATCCCTCCATTTAGTTTGTAGTATCTCCCGAGGCATAAAAAAAACCTCTGCCTAAATAGGCAAAGGTCTGGCTAACAACGTTGACGTTGCCAATAAAGCCGGAGAAGGTCATTCTCGTAATGACGACTTTACTGTAAAAGCTACTCCCCTTTGGAGTGTTCAGTACGCTATGCAATTGTGTAGCATTCTGATTACCGTATAGTTACGAAGCCCAGAATATTTAGGTTTCAGTTTTTTTAAATTTTTTTTCCTTATATAACGGAATGCGGATAAGGACGGTTGTGCCTGCGCCAAATCGACTACCGATCTCGACGCCATATTGCGGACCGAACTGCAGCTTGATTCGCTCATCGACGTTGCGAATGCCATAGCCTGCTTGATCTCCGCCGCTGCGCTGATTGATTGCATGAACATGCTGCGGCTTCATGCCGACGCCGTCATCGATTATTTTAAACACAATCGCGTCCTTCTCCCGATATGCGCATAATTTGATCGTTATGCAGCTTTGAAATAGGGCATGCTCCAAAATATTTTCGATAAAAGGCTGCAAAACAAGCTTAACCGTATCATACCCGTAGACGTCCGCTTCTATGTCATACATAACCTCAACCCGGCTGCCGTACTTGATCTTCTGAATTTCGATGTACGTCTTTGCCTGCTCAATTTCCTTCTCCACCGGAATAATGAACTTCCCCTGATTGAGCGTCAGCCGGTAAAACTTAGCGAGGCCCGTTACCATCTGATCGAGCTTGTCGATCTCGCCGAACTTGCCTAGGCGGCTAATCGACGACAGCGTGTTGTAGAGAAAATGAGGATTGATCTGCGCTTGAAGCGCTTCAAGCTCCGCCTCTTTCTTCTCCAGCCGAACTTCGTACACTTCCTTGATGAGCGAGTTGATATGCCGTCCCATATCGTTGAACGCTTCAGCGATTTGGAAGAACTCGTCATTGCCCGAATATTGAATTCGTTTATCGAAGCGACCTTCGCGGAAGGCATTAAGCGAGCGAATGATCTTCGTTACGCGAACGGAGAAGAAACGCGAAATGAACAGGCTGATGCTCGAGAGCACGATGAAACTGCCTAAGCATATTAAAACGGTCAGCCATTTCACCTTATCGGCTTCCTTCGACAGATCCTTATGCGGAATTAAGGCAATAATCGTCCAATCGACATTCGGAAGCTTCTCCACAACAGTCAGATGCCCGCGTGTCAGCTCCTCCGTCCATGTCGCGTATGCCGGGTAGGAGGTTTCCTTGGAGGAGGCATGAATGATCCGATCGTTTTCGTTCAAAATAATAACGCTGCTCTTGTCGCCGAATTTCCGATAATCCGCGCTGCCGGCAATATCCTTCATCCGAGCGATAATGCGCATGAAGCCGATCTGCTTCTGCTTCTTGTAGTCGAACATCGGACGAAGCAACGAAATATTGTCGTACCTCGCATCCTCCTCGATCTGGCGCCAGTAGGATCGGCTCTCAATTTTTTCCCCGTCGACTTCGCTCGTCTGAAACGATTTAAACCAATACGTATTCATGATCCGATCCATATGGAACAGCTCGAAGGAATCGACCAATAGCAGCGGGTCGCTCCCCTTCGTCGGCACGGCGTATATTTCCGGATACGTCTTGTTCGTAATATAAAACTTAAGCAGCGCCCGGTTCGGCGTTAAGTTAATGGCGTTCTGCAGCTTCGGCACGATCGATTTCATTGTCTTGTCGTAAATTGTCCAGTTGTATTCATTGAGCCGAAGGTCATCCTGCAGCGCATAGTCCCAGTACAACTGATCGGACGTTCGCTGAAGCTGATCAATCTGATACATCATATTTTCCTTCGTCTGCGTGAGAGTGCCTTGAATGGTCGACTTCGCATGCTCCGTAATCGCTTTCACGGAAGTCGTATAGGCAAAGTAACCGATCAGAATAACGGGTATAAGTACAATAACGACATACGATGCCATAAGCTTGTAACCGAAAGGAATCATTCGTCTCTGTCTCTTGCTGGCTGCTGCCATTGCTTCGTCTCCTCGTCCCCTCTGCGGGCTGATCGCCTTAAGTTAGCTTCGTTTGCGATAATCGCCCGGCGTCATGCCGGTTGCATCCTTGAACAGCTTACTGAAATAGGCAAGACTGCCGCAGCCGATCTGATCGGCAACCTCGTACACCTTGAGACTCGTATCCTTAAGCAGCAGCTTCGCCTTCTCCACGCGCTTGCGCGTCATGAAGTCGCTGAAATGCTCATCCATCTCCTCCTTGAAGAGCTGCCCTAAATAATTGGGCGAGAAGCTGAATGCGGTTGCCAGCTCCTTCAATGTCACGTTCTGATGCAATCTAGTATCTATATATAATTCGATTTCTCGGATTAGTTTCATATTTTTGCGCTGCTGCTTGCTTTGCAGCTTGTCGGCTAGAAGGCTTACCGTCGTCGTCAGCCAACCATGGAAGGCGTGAATGTCGTCATATTGAAACAGCTGATCCACCTGCATAGCGTCACGTTCCAGAATTACGCTCAAATCCTCGTTCAAATCGCTCAAGAACATATCGAGCTTCGATACGATATACGTCACATAACCTTGCAATGCCGCCTTGTCGTTGCCAATCTGCTTTACATTAAAGAGCAGCTCATCAAGAAAATCTTTCACCCGCTCCAGTTCATGGTTGGCCATCGCAACAAGCAGGCTCTCTACGATGGCATCCAAATTAGCGGGGCTTGCTTGCGCAATATCGAATGTCGGAGCGAAGCCTGTACCGCTGTTCTTTCCTCTGAATAGGAAATACGACATCGATTGCTTAAGCGATTGCTCCCACTGCTGCTGATTGCGCTCGCGGATAAGCGTGCTGCGCACGCCAGATAACGCCTCGAATATTTCCGCATCGCCGACCGGCTTGAGCACATAGCTGCTCGCATTGACCGCAATGGCCCCTTTTGCATAATTGAAATCCTCATGCCCGCTTACGAATACAATCTTAAGGCCCGGACGTATCGTCTGCGCCTTGCCTGCCAGCTCGATGCCGGTCATGATCGGCATCCGAATATCGGATACGAGCACATCGACCTCGTTCTCGTTAAGAAATTGAAGCGCCGAGAATCCGTCGTTGCATGCGCCGACAACCTCCATCTGCAGCTCGTTCCATGGGACGAGCATACGTATGCCTTTCAACTCTAGCTCCTCGTCGTCCACTAGCAACACTTTGTACATGGTCCCGCCTCCTCAAGCGCCGTTAAGCCCAAAGAAGAGGACATACGCCTGGCGGCGTACACCCTCTTGACCTTGAAGCCTACATGAAAATATTACTTGCCGTTAATTTTCGCAACGTTTTCTTGCCATTTCGTCGTGCGGTAATCAAGAACCTTTTGGAAGCCGAGACCGTCCGTCTCTTTTTTCGCTTGCTCGATCAAGCTAAGCACTTCATCGTCGCTCTTCGCAAACAGCATTTTACCGAAGTATTCAGCCGCAAGCTCGGTTACTTGTTGATTGATAATGCCTTCCTCTGTTTCCGGAGCCGGATCGATATTGTTGTACTCCGTGTTGTTGTGCGACGTCTTCCAAGCGACATTGAATTGGGCGATCGCACCCCAGTTTTGCTGTTCCTTAGGAAGCATCATTTCGATCTTCGTTTTCGAAGTATCTACATAAGTCGCATTGCCTGCCCATACGTATGCTTCGAGTTTCTCTTTATCCTTCTGCTCTTGCGGCGTGCTGTACCACTTGTCGTTCGGAATCGGAGCGCCGTCTGCGTCGAACTCATCCCAATACAAGCCTTGCGGACCGAAGAACATAATGCGTTGCCCCTCTTCGCCCGCCATCCAGTCGAGGTATGCGAAGATCGCTTCAGGGTTTTTCGCGTTCGTTGTAATGACGTTGACGTTCCAGCCGAGCGCGTTGTAGCCGTTCGGGAATACATTGTTTTTGTCTACGCCCGGCTTAACGATTGGCCAGATGAATTCATAGCCGCCGCTTGGGTCGGCATTTTTCCACGTATTGTGGCCTTCTCTGCCGACGTTCGTTGCATTGCCGCCTACATATACCGCTACGCGGCCTGTAGCCAGCTTCTCTTTCACTTGATCTTCCTTCTGCGTCATTGCGTCTTGCGTAATAAGTCCTTCTCTGAAAAGCTTGCTAGCGTATACCATATTTTCTTTCCAAGCTTCATTATCATAGATCGTGCGGAATTTGTCTCCGTCCGGATAAGATTTCATATGGCTGTAAGTCGTCGTATTGCCTTCGCCGAAGCCTGGGAACATGACTTCCACGCCCTCTGCCGTTCTTCCTACTTCGAGAGGCACAACGTCCGGATAGCTAGCTTTCACTTGTTTCAAGTAGCTGTACAGGTCATCCGTCGTTTCAAGTTTCGGAGAACCAAGCTCTTTGTAAATTTTCGAGTTGACGAACCAGCCGCCGTTGCCCGTTGGAGCAGCCGTGAACCAGTTCGGGAACTGATAGATTTTGCCGTCGCTGGAACGAAGCATGTTCAGCGTCTCTTCGCCTGCCCACTTCTTCAGGTTCGGATATTTATCGATGAAGTCATCTAACGGAACGAGCACGCCTGCTGATCTTAGACGCTCAACGTCCGGACCGCGATCCATCATCATTGCGTCAGGAAGCTCTTTGGATGCGATCATCGTGCTTAGCTTCTGTGCAGCTGCGCCGCCGGATTGAATCGGCTCAACCGTCACTTTCTTATTCTCTTGAACCCATTTACTGTTCGGATTAGCACCCCACGGCTCGGTTGTCCACCAATCGTAGTTAACATAATATGTGAAAGTGAATGGCTCATCGCCGAATACAAAACCGCTTTCTTCCTTCTTGTCGCCTTCCTTGTTGCCGCCGTTGTTGCTGCCTTGCGCAGGCTTCCGGTCGTTAGCAGGCTTGTCGTTGTTCGACGAGCATCCAGCCAAGGTCATGCTTGCAGTAACAGTTAGCGCCGTAAGTAGAACGAGCAGCTGTTTTCCTTTCATCTTTTAAACCCTCCCGTTATGTTTGTACTCTTAACTTTCATTTATCTATTCATAACCCGCCGGTAGCTAGGCGGCAGGATTGAATACTCCCATTCCAGCGCCTATTCCTTCAGCGAGCCGACGAGCACGCCTTTCACAAAATATTTCTGTACGAACGGATATACCATAATAATCGGGATTGTTGCAACCATCATTGTCGCCATCGTCAGCGATTTGGTCGTTACGCTCTGCATCCGGCTGAGCGCGTCGGCTGCGGAAGCGTTGCCCTTCGTTGCAATGGAAAGCTGCTCCGACATGATGTTCGAGTTCAGAATTTGCTGCAGCATCGTCTGTACCGGGAACAGCTCCGTCTTCGTAATGAAGATCGTCGGCGTGAACCAATCGTTCCAGTGATAGACAGCCGTGAATAATGATAGAGTAGCCAACACGGGTCCGGACAGCGGCAGCACAATCTTGAAGAAGATGCCGAACGTGCTGGCCCCGTCGATTCGCGCCGATTCCTCAAGGCCCGAAGGCAAGCCCATGAAGAATGTGCGGAATATAATCATATTGAAGACGCTGACGGCGGTCGGTATAACCATAACCATGAACTTGTTCATAAGGCCAAGCTCGACGTTAAGCAGGTAGTAAGGGATGAGGCCGCCGCTGAAATACATCGTAATGACGGCGAACACCATGTAGAACTTCTTGCCCATGACGCCTTTGACCGACATGCCGTAAGCGAATATCGCCGTCATAAAAATCGATAGAATCGTGCCGGAGATCGTCCGCAGCACCGAGATATAGAAGGCAGTTACGATTCTGCCGTCTTGGAATACGATTCGATAGTTGTCCAGAGTGAACGCCCTGGGCCAGAACGTGACGCCCCCTCTCGAGGTATCCATACCGACGTTGAAGGAAATGACTGCCGCGTTCCAGAACGGATACAGCGTTGCGATTCCAAGCAGGACGAGGAATATATAGATGAAGGTATGCAAGGTTTTGTCTCCGCTGCTTAGTTTCACAAGGATTCACCACTTTTCTGAAAATAAATAACGTCGTTCACACTTGCGCTTACCATAGGCTCGATCCTGCTTTTCTTGCGATATAGTTCGCGCCTGTAAGAAGGCCGACGCTTATAATGGCCTTGAACAATCCGACCGCGGCTGCATAGCTGAATCGGTTGTTAATAATGCCGGTTCGATAAGCATAGGTGTCGATTACATCCGCGACGTCGCGGAGCATCGGGCTTGAGCCGAGCAGGAGCAGATCGTCGAAACCCGCGTTAAGCAGGTTGCCGATGCTAAGAATTAAGAAGATGATAATGACCGGCGTAATCGACGGAAGCGTAATGAGAAAAATTTGCTTGAACTTATTCGCGCCGTCTATGGAAGCTGCTTCATACATGCTCTGATCGACCCCCGCAATCGCAGCCAAGTAGACGATCGTCGCGAATCCGACTTCCTTCCACAAGTTCGTCGTGATGATGATGACCCAGAAGTTCTCCGGCATCGACAAGAAGTTGATCGGCTTATCGATAATGCCGAGCGCTTGGAGCAAAATGTTCAAGCTGCCGTTATCGACGGACAGCATCGAAATCGTAAAGCCCGATACGATTACCCACGACAGGAAGTGCGGCAAGTAGCTGATCGTCTGAACGATCCGCTTAAATACCATGTTCTTCACTTCGTTAAGCATGAGCGCAAGAACGATCGGAGCCGGGAAGTTGATGACTAGCTTCAGGGCGCTGATTACGATCGTGTTGCGGATAACCCGGAAAAAGTCAGGGGAGTTGAAGAACATCTCGAAATGCTTGAACCCTGCCCAGGGACTATTCAGGAAGCCTTTGTACAAGTTGTAATCCTGGAACGCCATCAGCACGCCGTACATCGGAATGTAGTTGAATACGAGTATGAATAGAAGCGCCGGAAAGATCATGACTTGAACTTGCCATTGCATCAGAAATCGCTTCCAAGCCGGCTTTTCCGTTCTGGCTGCCTTAACAGGCGTGTTAACGGAGACAGGTGACTGCAAGGATGATTACCCCCCATTTCTATTTGATACTGTAATTCTAATATTGTAAGCGCCCTCATTCTACTCAACAAAACAACGGAATGTATCGAAATACAACGCTTTCATTTTTATGGTCAAGTCAGCTTTTGAAGGGGATCTCTTAGAGGCTCACTAGCCTTTTGGATGGATTTGATCCAATCAAATGACTAGGAATGAGAAGATTTCAGAGTTTGGTTGGATTTTGTACAGCAAAATGGACGGGAAAAGGTTGTTGACGGCTGAATTGCCGGTTTTGGTTGTATAATTTCCACTCAAAAGTGATTTTTATGTGTTTTGGGTCGATTAGACTGTATGAAATACAGGCAAACAAGAAGGATAATCCGAACATACAAAAAAACGGCAGCGCAGGGACAAGTGCCTGCACGGCCGTTTCTCTATTTGTTAACCTTTGACCGCTCCCGCCGTAATCCCGCGCGACATTTGCTCGGTAAACAGCAGATACGTAATGACTGTCGGCAGCGCGATCATCGTCATAACAGCGAACTGGGCGCCGTAATTAGACGAGTATTGCCCGGCGAACTTCATGATCGAGAACGGCAGCGTCTTGAAGCTCTCCGACGTCAGGAACGTATTCGCCATAATGAATTCATTCCACCAGCTGATGAAATTCATAATGCACACGGTAGCAATCGCCGGCTTCGTCATCGGCAATATAATGCGGAAGATCACGCCGAACACCGAGCAGCCGTCCATGACGGCGGACTCCTCGATGCTCCTCGGAATCGTCTCCAGAAAGCCCGATATAATAAGCGTGCTGATCGGCAGAGAGAAGGCGATATACGGCAAAATAAGCGACAATGGATTATCGATGAGACTAAGCTGATCGAACAGGATGAAGTTGGGCAGCAGCGTCGCATGGATCGGGACGATCATGCCCAGCATGATGAAAGAAAGCGTCGTGCCGCGCAGCTTCCATTCCATTCGCGAGAAGGCATAACTTAACATTAGCGATAGCACGGCGGCTACGAGTATCGTAATCGTTGTAATGATGAAGCTGTTCAGCAGAAAGCGCGGTACGCTGCCGTAGGTAAACGCATTATGATAGTTCTGCCACTCGAGCGACTTCGGCCACTTCAGCAGACTGTTGCCGAAGAAGTCGCCGCTCTTTAGAAACGAATAGTTGATGAGCCATACGAGGGGAAAAATCTGTATCAGCGCGACGATCCACAATGCGGCATGAAGAGTCGTTCGACCGAGCAGCGCACCTACGGTCAACCGCTGTCTCAACTTCTTAGGATGCCGCGGAGTCGCCGTGATTGGTTTAATAGCTTCCATAGACATACTCTCTCCTTAGCTAGTCTAGTTAGAATTCGCCGACATCCTTCTTGAACGCTTTGTTCATCGCGACGGTTATTAATAAACAGATGATTACGAATACGACGGATATGGCGTTGCCGTAGCCGTACAAAGATGACGTGAAAGCAGACTTATACAAATAGTTTCCGATGAACTGGGTCGTATTGGCCGGTCCGCCGTTCGTCATTAGGAAGACCGTCTCCATCTGCTTGAGACAAGCGGTTACTGCTATAACGACCGCGACGCGGACCATTGGCGTCAGCAGGGGAATGACCACCTTCGTGTACAGCTTCACCGGTCCTGCTCCATCCAGCTCTGCCGCCTCGAATAAATCCTTCGGAATGCCTTGCAAGCCTGCGTAATAGAGCAGCAGCGCATAACCGAATCCTTGCCACATGACGACAACGATAATGCACCAGATAGCTAGCTGAGGGTCGCCGAGCCAATCCTGCTTCCAGGCAGAGAGCCCTACCCCGTCGAGTGCTTTATTTAACATCCCGTAGTTCGGATGGAATACGCTAACCCACATTTTCGAAGTAACAACAACGGAAATAACGGCCGGAATGAAGAATACGGTCCGGAACAGCTTCTCCAGCCTCCCGGCATGCGTAACGAGAATGGAGAACAGCAGCGCGATCGGATGCTGAATAAGCAGTGTCGCAGCGAGCAGCAGCAGAGCGTTCCGTAATGAACGCCAGAAGACAGGATCATGGAACAAAATATTGGAATAGTTCTTAAAGCCGACGAATTCGTAATCGCCAAGCCCCGTCCAATTGGTCGTACCGTAATAAGCGCTCATGGCGATCGGAAAACAAACCATGAACAGAAACAACAATAATCCAGGCGCTACAAGCCATAATATCGTCAATCGATTGCTCAGCAGCTTATGCATGGCCTCTCCTACTCCCTTACCTTACTTAATGAGAAAATGTAGTAAAGACAAGGAAAGGAGCAGTCGAACCTGAATTCGCCTGCCCCTTATCCGGCTTGCTATTTCAATACGGCTACTGCCGCATCCATCTGATCAAGGAACTGCTCTGGCGTTATTTGCTTGCCGAACAGCTGCTGGTGCGCCTCAATCACCTTCGTCTTAAACTCCTCTGTTCCTTTATCGAGCACTGGCGTGCCGCTGGAGGAAGAGATCGAGCTGAATATCGAGACGAGCTCCTTCTGAAGCGAAGTCTCCGTGCCGGTGAGGAACGCTTCGAATTGCTGCGCCGGCGTGCCTGCGCCTGTCTGCCATACTTGCTTCGCCCAGTTCTCGGGCTTGAAGAAATATTTCAGGAAAGCGACTGCCGCTTCCGGATGCTTGGATGCGCTCGATACGGAGTAACCGCCGCCGAACCACGCCGCTACATCGGATGCTTTGCCTTTATCGGATGCAGGATAAGGAAGAGCGCCTACGTTATTGCGGAAGTCTTCCGGGAAGTTCTCGTCAAGCGCGAGGCCCGCTTCCCAGTTGCCCATGACGTACATCGCGGCTTGGCCTTGGCCGAACAAGTTGCGGGACGTGCCGTAGTCTGCCGTCAGGAAGCCGTCGGCAAGCGCTTTATTCTCCGCAAGCGCAAGCAAATCTTGTGCTGCGGTCAGGAAGTCCGCATCGCCTGCGAACTTGCCAGTGCCTTCAAGAACTTGGTCGATCTTGTTGAAATCGCCCGTTGCGCGCTGAGCCGCATATTCGAACCAGATCGGCAGCGACCAGCCTTCCATCGCGTTTGTCGTGATCGGGTTGATGCCTTTCGCCTTGAATTGCTTCGATACTTCGATCAGCTCTTCTTTCGTTGTCGGCGGGTTAAGGCCATTATCGGCGAACAGCTTCTTATTGTAGTAGATGACCAGGAAGTCCGTGCTTCTTGGCAATCCGTACAGCTTGCCGCCTTGCGAGAAGCCGTCGGTAGCGCCCGCTACAAAGTTGTTTTCCGTGAAATCGCCAGGGTTCAGCTCAAGCAGCATGTTACTGTCGATGAGCGGCTTGATGAAGGAGGACTGACCCCAAGATTGAATAATATCTGGCAACGCATCCGTCGAAGCGTACACTTTCACCTTCGCTTTGTAGGGCTCATCCTGCAGCGCCTCTACTTCGATCTTCACGTTCGGATTTTCTTTCATATAGGCATCGATAATGTCCTGTTCGATCTTGCCTGAACCGCTTGCGCGATCGGCAAGCGCCGTGAAAAACTTCAGCGTAATTTGTTCCGGCTCCGGCTCTTTGGCCTCTTCGGTAGCCGCCGGCTTGTCGGTCGCTTTCGGAGCGTTCGTGCTCTTGTTATTGCCTTCGTTGTTTTCTTTGCCTGAGCTGCAGGCCGCCATCGTGAACACGAGAATAACGGCTGCGAATACGAGCAGTAATCTTTTCATCCAAACCCCACCTTCATTTGTTTGACCAGGCATGCCCTGTTCTGCACTCATTATATCGTGTTAAGTTTCGGCAAAATATGCTTCATAATTTAGAAGAGATGCTTCATTTTTTGGATGATTGGAAAAAACCGACGCATGAAGGAAAATTGTTGCTATACTGATTTTACTCTTACATTTCTATTAAAAAAGGTGAAGCGTATGAAGCTACTGTCTCCCTCCCTGCGAAATATGCCGCTGCAGCGCAAGCTGCTGGCGCTTGTCATCCCGCTGCTGATCGTCACTGTCGGCATTACAGGCTTCTACTCGTATACGATCGCCTCCGGCGAGGTTGTCGATAAGATTCGACAAGCCCAGATGAGCATGGCCCTCAAGACGAAGGACCAGCTCGACTTCGTAGCGAACAATACGCTCAGCTTCGCGAACTACCTGTTTCTCAATCCGACCGTGCAGGGCATGGTCATGAACGGCGACACGCCGCAGCGCCGCGACCTGGTCTACAAGAGCCTGCTGCCGCTTATGGTAACGGGCGAGACGATACAATCGCTCATCTTGTACCCCGTACCCGGCGACGATTCCAACGGACAGCCGTTCACCATTACGCAGACCGGCATTGCAAGCGCCATTAGCTTGCCATCCTTCCAGCTGACCTCCTACTACGAACGACTGAACGCATCGAAGAGCAAAGTGATATGGGATATGCTGATCCCCTCCGACAATATATTGACGGGCGACAACCATTACAAGCTTGTCCTTATTAAGAACTTCAAGAGCTTCTACGACTATAAGCAAAACGGCGTGCTCATCCTCGGCCTCGACGCCGATAAGCTCAGCCGAAGTCTGTTCCACGACAAAGGTTACGGCCAAAGCGATGGCGATGGCGCGCAGTTCATCGTGAACGAGCGAGGGATCGTGCTTGCCGCTACCGATATATCGTGGATCGGCAAGCCGATTACGAGCCTGCCTCTCGTCAAGCAGGAGCTCAGCGATGATATCGAGCCGGGCATGGCGCTGGATGCGCTGCAGCGGAACGACAGCTTCATCGTATCCGACTCTTATTCCGAGATAACCGGCTGGCATACGGTCGTCATACAAGACCGCAGCACGCTCGTCGCCGAGCTGAACCATATCGGATCGGCTACCGTAACGATCATGGCGATCGTGAGCATCATCGCGATCTTGCTTTCCTGGGTGATCGCCCGCGTTGTAACAAATCCGATGAAAAAGCTGATGCATTCGATGAAAGCGCTTCAGATCGGCGACTTCTCGCAGCGCGTCAGCTTTACCGGCAATGACGAGATCGGGCGGCTCGGCTACTTGTATAATTCAATGGTCAGCCAGATCAAGATGCTTATCGACGATGTGTACGCATCCAGCCTTAAGCAGCGGGAAGCGGAGCTTAAAGCGCTGCAATCGCAGATTAACCCGCATTTTCTATACAACACTTTAAATCTGATTAACTGGAGCGCCGTTCAGAAGGGCGATAACGAAATATCGGAGATGGTCGTATCGCTGTCGCAGGTGTTCCGGTTAAGTCTTAACAGCGGCAATGAATACGCCATGCTGGAGCAGGAGATGGAGCTTGTCCGCCACTATTTGTTCCTTCAGAAAAAAAGGTATACGAGCCGGTTCAGCTTCGAGATCGAGATGGATCCCGTTATTGCCGGATTGCAAATGCCGAAGCTGCTGCTGCAGCCGCTCGTCGAGAATGCCATTATTCATGGCATCGAGCCGTCGGAAGGCAACGGCGTCATCTATGTTCGGGCGTATGCCGAGCAGGAGTGGGCTGTTCTCGAGGTGACGGACAACGGACCGGGCATGCCTGAGGAGCAGGTGAATAGGCTGCTTGGCAAGGGAGGCATACCAGTCCGCAACAGCAACACGGTCGTCTCGCATTCGGGGATGGCGTTGTCCAACATTAAGGAGCGGCTTGCATTGTTCTATGAGCAGTCGGTATTCGATATCGAGAGCAAGGAAGGCATCGGTACGAGAGTTCAAGTTCGAATTAAACAGGGGGTCGACGGACATGTCGCTTAAAATGATCGTGGCGGAGGATGAGCAGTCATTCCGCGAAGGAATCGTTCGTTTAATCGATTGGCAGCTCTACGGCATTGAGATTTCGGGCGAAGCGGCGAATGGCCGCGAAGCGCTGGATATGATTATTTCCGATCCGCCCGACCTCCTGTTGACGGATATACGGATGCCGTACTTGAACGGACTAGATCTTATTCGCGAGGCGCGGGCGACCGGCGCCCAGTTCCATACGGTGCTGCTTACCGGCTACAACGAATTCGAATACGCGAAGGAAGCGATCAAGCTTGGCGTTTCCGACTACTTGCTCAAGCCGTGCATGCCGGCAGATATTATACGCGTAATTCTTGACGTGAAGGGCAAGATCGAGGCGATGGAATCGAGCGGCAACGAGGTGAAGGCGCTCAACCGGACGTGGAAGCGAAATGTCCATCTGCTCAAAAATCAAATTCTGTCCCAATGGGTTCAACAGCCGCTAATGCCGCTTGAGAACCGCTCCATTGCCATGCAGGAGGTATCCCTCTCTCTCGGCAATGGACCCATCCAGATCGGCATGCTCCAGATCGATTCGGGCGGCAGCACAAGAGCGTTCGAGACGATGCAGGATCTTGAGCTCATTCGTTACGCCATGCTGAATATAACCGGCGAATCGTTAGCTCCTCTATATGGCGGCAAGATTGAAGTATTCCGCCATGACGATGAGATGTTATGGATCGGCAATTGCGGGCCTGACATGCCTGCTTGGCAGGTTGAGCAGTCGTTGCGCACGCTGCAAGCGAATCTGGAAGCTTTCTTAAAGCTGTCCATCTCTTTGTCGCTTAGCTCTATCCAAGCTTCCGTCGACTATGCGCATACCGGCTATCAACAAGCGTTGTCTGCGATGGAGGGACGATTCTACCAAGGCAAGGGCGGCATCTATCTGTATAACGAATCTCCGGAAAAGTCGACCTCACGGACGTCCATTCTCGACGACGCTTACTTGCACCGTGTGGAGAAGGAGCTGCTTACCTTTCTGCAGAATGAACAATACGGCGCCGCGGTCGACGTAATCGAAGCCATCTTCGGCTACATTAGGGACAATACACGCTATACGAAGGCAGATGTTGTGTTGCGGGCGACTGGCCTCCTGCTGGAGCTCCAGAAGTTCGCCCAAGAGCGGAGCGCCCCGTCGATCGAATGGCAAGATAGTGTGGTAAATGGCGTAGACAGCATTCCGAGGATGGAGACTTTAGATGAGTGCGCGGCGATTCTGCAGAAGATCGTCCAAAGCATCGTGGAAGCCGTCTCCAAGCAGAAGACGGTTCATCGCACCGTGCAAGCCACGATTGAACTTATAAAAGCGAAGTACAATACGAACCTGACGCTGGAGCTAGCCGCGAAGGAGACATTCGTCAGCAACAGCTACTTAAGCTCGCTGTTCAAGCAAGAGCTCGGCGTCGGCTTCCTCGATTACTTGCATCAGTTCCGCGTCGAGAAATCGAAGGAGCTGCTCCGCGAGAGCTACAAAATATACGCCGTCGCCAAGCTCGTCGGCTACCAGGAGGAGCGCCACTTCAGCTCCACCTTCAAGAAGTGGACCGGGCTGACGCCACGGCAGTACCAGAAAAACTACGCCTCGAAGCAGGCTTAGAATCGGTCCGCCCGTACGCCTGCCGTTAGGAATTCCAGCATCGCTATATTGCCGAATCCCCTCCATTTGGAGCAGTTGCGAATCTAGGACGCCTTATTTCCATCGATTCAACGAAAAAAGCGCTATTTTGCACAAATAGCGCTACTACGATTCGCAACATTCCAAAGTAGACTCGGAGAACACGAATAGCGTCTCTACGATTCCAAAGCTAACTAGTCCACTAGCTCACGCTAATACTGCCTATCTCTCAGATCCTTATCGTCGAACCAAATTTGGATGAGCTCTACCGTAGCGGCGCCGCTCAGAGAAATGACGTATTCGCCATTGCGATATAATCCCTCCGTCAGATGTTCATAGTCTTGCGACAACAGCATCTCGATCGCAGTCCGCCTATCATCTCCAATGTTAATGCCATACACGGCATAGGCTGGTTCCCAGAAGGCGATGGAGCTAACTTGGCCATAAAGATCATTGTCCTTATCTCCGGAGAATCCGATACGGATGCCTTTCCCCTCGTATGTCCGAAGATGTCCGCCGAAGCCTTCCACATAATCGCCTTCACCGAACGAAGCGATTATTTTCTCCTCGGTTTGAGCTAAATGCACACTCGCAGCGGATAGGTTCTCATTTAGATGAGCGAGAGTTTCAACCTGTCTCCCCTTTTGCAGCAACAGCCATGTGAGAAGAGCTGCGCATAGTACCGCCGCAATGATGCCAAGCCATACGAATTTCCGAGTTCGGGATACCACGATTTCATCACCTCATCTAATCATTTTCGAGAACCGCTGCGGCTCACTTCACTTTCCATTCATGTCCCTATTCTAAGCATCCTATAACATCAAGGCCCTGTGCCTGCGCTAGCCACGTACCAGAAGATGCCCGCTTTTTTCAAATAAACCGCTCCAAGCTCGTCGCCTGTTGCCCTATGCATAAAGCCGTCCACACTATATAAGTACCCATACTTCGGATCCACCCTGCCCGTCGTCGAAATATTCGCCTTCAAGCTGTTGATTGGCTGCAGACTCTCCAAAATATGCCTTCTGATCGTCCATTCCGGCGACAGGAAGCTCGCTGCCCATAATAGTACAATAACCGCTGCAACCGCGATTCCGATCGTTCTTTTCCTCATCTTCATGAAGCTCTACTCCCCTTATTATGGCTCGAATAGATTGAATATCTGGACAGAATAGCGTAAATTACAAGTAATAAGTGAAGTAAAGAGGTGCGTAAACATGGCTATCCAAGAGCTCGAAGAGGCTGCATTATTAGATCGAATCCAACAAAACGGCGGCCAGGCTGGCGTCTTTTTCTTCACGCCGTTATGCGGTACCTGCATGGTCGGCGAGCGGATGCTCGAAATTGCCGAAGCTACGGGCGTTAAGACCCCGCTCTACAAAATAAACATCAACTATGCGCCGAAGTTGCGCGACCGTTGGCAGATTGCTAGCGTCCCTTGCCTCGTGGTGCTAGAGGGCGGCTCCCCTATACGCAAGGAATATGCGATGCAATCCACTCAGCATCTGTATTCGCTTCTTCGCTAACATGCCTTAATCGTAACCCCCTTTAACCTCCGGCAGCGCTTTGTACTCATCCTTCCCTTCTACGATGGCGATAACCTTCTGCACCATCTTCGTCATCGCCTCATTATCCTCGCCGCTGTTACATTCCGACCATTCATAGTGCCTCTCGCCGCCATTAATGCGAACGGTCAAGTTGTAGCTGGCATGAGGCTTCACGTCGCATGCGGCCGACAGCTTCTTCTCTTCCAAATAATTAGCAAGAACCATATCCTTATAGATGAGACCGCGTTCTTCACGCGTAAGCTTGAAGTCAGATAGCTCTGCTACCTCTCCATTCTGAAGATCTTTGACGAGCTTCTTCTCTGCCGTATGGATCTCGTTCTTCTCCGTTATGCCGTACAGCAGCGTGAATTCGAACAAATCCTGCTCTGCAACGTCATAGTCTAGCGTTAACACGTCAATTTCGTTGCTTTCGCCTTTGCAGCCGGTTAATGTATATCGAAGATCGACTTCCGATTCGCGCTTCTCGAAGCCTTTGCAATCGTATACCTTCACGAGTGGCGAGCCGAACTTGTCTTCGCTCGTATCGTAACGAAGCTGGAAGCCGCTTTTGCTATATTTTAAATCATAAAAGATAGGGTCTCCTTCGATCGTGTAATGTACGATCCGCTGCATGCCCTCCTTGCCGCTCGTGAACGAATCAAGCTTCTCCCAATTGCTGACGCTGTTATGCATCGCAACCACATCATCTGATTCATTGATATCGTAATCGTCTCTCCACTCTAAGCCACCGCTCTTTGTTCCTGTCTCGGCTTGCGGCTGAGTAGAATCCGTCCCTGACTCTTTACCCGACTTTCCACAGCCAGCTAATGCGAGCGGTAGAAGCATCATTATCGCAATACATGTCATTTTCAAGCTTCGCATCCTTCTCATCCCTTCGAACATTATCTTTACTAGGCTAGACGTTGCTTTGCAGGCAATTGTTACAGTATATTGAATTTCAGAAAGCAGAAAGGGGAGCGCTGACTATGTCTGAGACCTATGCAACACAGCTTGACCGACCTTATATCGTTGACCAGCTGGAGGCACTGCTGCAAATTCCGAGTCCTAGCGGGTACTGCATGGACATTATGAAATACGTGCAAGAGGAGATCGAAAGGCTCGGTTACGCGCTCGAAATGACGCCAAAAGGCAATGCAATCATTACACTGCCAGGACCGGGTACCGAACGAGTCATCGGATTATCGGCCCATGTCGATACGCTCGGGGCTATGGTTCGCTCCATCAAACCGAACGGCATGATCCGCTTCACGCCTGTTGGAGGATACAATATGCATACCGTTGAGGGAGAGTACTGTCTGATTCATACCCGTGACGGCCGCACATACGAAGGAACGGTATTATCATCCAAAACCTCCGTTCATGTGTATACCGATGCGCGCGATTGGAAACGCGAGGAAGCGAATATGGAGATTCGGATCGACGAATCCGTGAAATCCAAGGAAGATACCGAGAAGCTGGGCATCGCCGTCGGCGATTTCATTTCGTGGGACCCTCGAACGCGCGTATTGCCTAACGGCTGGATCAAGTCGCGCCATCTCGATGATAAAGCTAGCGTAGCTGCGTTATTCGGCTTGCTGGAATGGCTGAAGCGGACCGGCCAGACTCCGGCCCATACGCTCAAGCTCATACTGTCCACCTATGAAGAGGTTGGGCACGGCAGCTCCCACATTCCGAGCGACATTACGGAAATGATCGCCGTCGATATGGGGGCGATCGGCGACGATCTAACCACGACAGAGCAGGATGTATCGATCTGCGCCAAAGACTCCTCCGGCCCGTACGATTATAATATGACGAGCCGTCTGATCGAGCTGGCGAAGCGCGAGCAGATCCCATACGCCGTCGACATCTATCCGCACTACGGCTCGGACGCTTCCGCCGCGCTGCGCGGAGGAAGCAATATCCGTGCCGCTCTCATCGGTCCAGGCGTTCATGCCTCGCACGGCATGGAACGGACACATGCCGACGCGGTCGTCAACACGGCGGCGCTGCTGCTTGCTTATGTGATGGAGTCGGAATAGAAAATATAACACCGCCGACAGCAACATTCGATCTGCATCATTCGTCTATAAATGGAATAAATTATGTGATCGAATGAGGGAGTGGCTATTATGAAGCTGCGCAGACGGCGTATTATAACGATCGTCAGCATCGGTATTCCGGTGCTGGCGGTTATATTTTATCTTGTATGGGCATCCGATACGAAGAGCGAGTCAGTTATTCCTGCCGCAACACCTCCTGTCCAGGTAAAGCCCCTTGCTGACGCAACGCCGGACTGGAGCCCTCCCGCCGAACCGTTTGCTCCCGATACGGCGGAGCCGCTTGTACTTTGGAGGAAGGAACAAAGCAGCATTTACGTACAGAACTCGCAACTCTATTACTCATCGGACGGAGTAGACGAGCAAGTTCTCTATGTTTGGGAGAAGGCTCTCCCCACGCAAGCGTGGGTTAGCGAGAGTGCTCTGCTTATTGGCACTCAGCTTATCGACAGCAGCTCCGAGCAAGAAGGACATCGCGGCGCATGGATCTCGGTGCAGACGCAACCTGCGCCTGCAATTACGGAGCTGGACAACATCTACTTCGGACCACAGCAGGTGCTAGCCGTCACGGCCGCCAATGAACCTCGTATCTTTCTTGTCATGGCGCGCAACGGCGTATCCAACTTCTCCGAATATATCGTCGCACCCTCCCATAAAGAATGGATCTCGAACGACAGACGAATATCGTTTACCCCAGATCCGAATGAGCCTGGGACAAACAATCAGCTTCGTTATTTCTCTAATGTCCATGTCTTTCCTTTACCTGAAGGCTCGAGCATCTATAGCTTTGCCGATGATTACAGCAGTCTTCTCTATTTTCAATCCGCTCATCCTTATGCACTGCGTTATATAGACTATAGCCTAACCGATGTAAGACAGGTATTCTCTCTCAATGAACATGGGAACCGCCTCGTAGGGCGCTTCAGCAATGAAGTTGGCGATGAGGCGCTCTCCTTTCTCGACCTATCGTTTGAGTATATGCCCTATGAGCCGAGGCTATGGGAAGGCGCGTGGCAAACCTTGAACAACTATACTTTCACCCGTGCTGCGTCAGAGAAAATTGAAGTCATTCAGTATAAAGAACAGACGCCTTTTGATGCCAATACGCCGACGTATGCCGCCTTTCCAACGGGAGAAGCCCGTTTGATCACGACGAAAGGAGCGCTTGCGGAGTACAACGTGCGAGGAAAGACCGAATATATTTCCTTATATGATTTCGTGAACACGGAAGAGGCGTCTCCCGGCCATCTATGGATTTCGCCATTAAAAAAGTTCGCCGTCAAGAATGAAGAGCGTCCCGCTTATACACCCGCACACTTCAGCTACGAGATTCCCGAATGGAGCTATCAGGACTACAATACGAACAAGCCGGTTCCGGAAGAGCTGATTGATACAATGCGAGAAGTAAGACCAGGAGAAGATTACGGTTATGCAAAAGTATTTCGCAAGCTTGGGGCACAATGGTTCATGTTATACGATCGTTATTTCTATAAATATATAGATGGGGAGTTAAGCGAGATTGGAGAGCTTCCAGTCACAGTTACGGTTTCGACCGGAGAAGCGTTTAGCGGACGGGGAGCGATGGACTTCGTTCGTTGGAAAGAGGCTTGGTGGATCGCGGATACCGAAGCTTCACGCGTCATCAAGCTGAATGACAAGCTGGAGCTTGAAGCCGAATTCCCGATTCATACTCCTTATCATTTAACCGCGGATGGCGAACAATTGCATATTACATCGATCGCCGGCCGATCTACGGTTGATGATCAATTCAAGCTTCTGAATACGAAATCATTACAATTCGAATCCACCGCGAACAAGAAAAAAACGATGTTCGAGGGTTTCATGCCGCATCAATTGTACGAGGATACATCATCAGGGCTTACTTGGTACTATTTGGACGGTTCCCTCTATCAATATGAAGCCAAGAAACAGAAGTCACGCTCCCTTTATATAGGCTACACGATCAACGCGCAAGCGCAAGTGAAGATCGTCCCTTACAAGGATGAGATCATTGTAATGCTTGACCATCGGCTCGAACGGTTCGATCGACAAGGAAATTGGTTAAGCACCCTCGCGTATCCGCGTTCCATTCCTGACGGCCTCTACGGTATGACAACGCGGGGGGAAGGCAACTTGATGGTCGATGAAGCATCGCAATTGCATTATTTAATTCAAGGCTATAAGATTTTGGCCATTGATTTGGCTCATAATGAGGTGAATACGGTGTTCCGTCAAAACTATGCCGATATAGGTCCGCTTATGAGGCATGGGAACAACATTTACTTCGTGCTGCATAGCGACCTGGAAGAGCGCTATCGCCAGCTTGTGCAACAAGAAGAGACTAGCAGACCTCTATATACCGAAGTCGTGAAAATCGATATGCAAACTCAGGCGGTCAGCCGGTCTGTCGTCGATGGCTACTATAGCACCTTCGAAATGGAAGGCAACGCCGGCGATGAGCCTTCTTTCGTTTTAACAGGCTATAACTAATCAATAGGCATCCATAAAAACAAAGAAACCCAGCGTTCTTGCGAACGTTGGGTTTCTTAGACAATCTCATATTTGTTCCGATTGTTTCACAACTGCTCTGATACGAAGCAGCGCGACCAAGATGATGATGAACGCAGTTAGCGCAAGCATCGGTATCGTAATAAAGCCGAACCAGTTCAGATAATCGCCTTTGCACGAAACCGGACCGCATGCATTAAGCGTGGAATCATGAGGAAGCTTCTGCAAAATCGTGTGGTACAGCGAGAAACCCCCTCCGATCGCGACGAGGGGCAGCGCATACGACACGATGCCTTTATCCCCCTTGGCATACGCGACTATGAACAGCAGCGTCAGCGGATACATGAATATGCGTTGGAACCAGCATAAGCTGCAAGGCACGAAATGTTGCACCTCGCTGAAATACAAGCTTCCCGCCGTAGCCAATACGGCAACTGCCCAAGCGGTAAACAGCCAAAACGATACTTTCTTCTCCTGCTCTTCGGTCAAGCCAAGCCCTCCTTGTTCTCTAAACGAACTCTCTCCTATTTTCGCTTAAAAAGCCGCTTCCGCACATGACTCGATCGAGCTATCCGCAGCCAGAAGCAGACATCATCCCGCCACATGCTGCTCATACTGGCATCTCATTATTTTGCGATGACGTGAAGGGTAAATTCTAAATCTTTTAAGTAGTGTTTCTCCCTTGTGTTCTCCGATTTGTAAGGCTTAACGATAAGCGTCTTTGGCAATTCCTTGAACGGCTCGAACATCCGTACGTTCACATATGTGTTCTCGTCCGCTCCCGGGCCAGTGCTGCCTCCAAGCTCTGTTACGACCTCTCCTCTTTCATTCTCGATGTCGTAGCTGATGCGATCGCCGATCGGATCCATCTCATGGCCTGCTTGGAAGTGCAGCAGAACCTCCAACTGCATCGTGGCATTAGTCATTTCCAGCTTGTTGATGCTCATCTCGAAATCGCCATGCGACTTCACGTCCTCCGAAGCAAGCACGATATATTGATTCGTCGTCCTCTCGACAGGGAACGTCAGCTTGAACTCTTGATCAATCGTCGCATCCTGAATCTTAACCTCGAATTCGAATGTCTCCGGCAAATCGAACGACGATGACCCGGTTGCTCCTACGTCCGGCTGTATCGTTAGAATGGAGGAATGATGATACGCAATATCAGAGGCCAAATGGCGCGTAACCACAAGCTTTTCTCCATTCGCGCGGACCTCGATGACATCGCTTGGCGTCTCGCCTTTTTTCAGGGCAGCAATATACACATCCCTCGATTTGTCCACCCACTTCTTAAGCGGCGGGTTCTTGCCGTCACTCGTCTCTCTCGTCAGCACCATCGAAATGCGAGTGCCGTCATACATCATATCCGATATCGTGAACGTCACACCGTCATGGGTTACGCTCGTATTCACATTCTGAATCATCCCTTGCTCGGCCGCCGTCTTCAGCCCGGCATCGCCTGCCTGACCAAACAACCCGCCGATCAGCGGCAGCTGGTTAAGCGCGCTCGCCATCATTGGCGACACGAAGCCTGAACCTATGAGGCAAATGATGACCGCCGCCGCGGCTGCAACAGCGATACTGCCTCTGCCTATGCGGCTTCTCTTTTGAACCGGGGCTGTCTCCCGTTGCTGCAGTTTATCCCATACAGCCTCTACCGCTTGATCACTGTTAGCGCGGAGATAAGCCGGTTTGGCCTGACGAATACGACTCTCCAAATTCATCGCTATCACCTCTTCTTAGTAGGTTCTCTAACTGTTTCCGTCCTCTTGCCAGTCGCGTTTTCGCCGCACCTTCACCCATATTCAGCGCATAAGCAATTTCTTTGACAGACATCTCCTCAAAATAATACAAAATTATCGGTATCCGGAATTTGTCTGCCAAGCCCATAATGCCTGCGTACACTTCCTTATCTCTGCTGCGCTGCATGTACACGTCCTCCGTGCTGGCAATACTTATGTCCGGAACATGCTCAGCCAGCTTCTCCCGCTTCTGATTCCGGATCGTGTTCAGGCATTGATTAATGACAATTCGAACGAGCCACGGGTACGGCCGATCCGTTTCCTTCAATTGCCGCACTTTGAGATACGCATTTACGAATGCCTCCTGCACGACATCCTCCGCTCTGCTCCGATCCCGCACATACGTATAGGCTACATAGCAGAGCCGATCATAATATTGCTCCATCCATTCCTTTAATTGCTTATCAATCTCCAACTGTCTCTCACCCTCTTCCCTACTACAATGACACATGAGAACCGAAATGGTTTCATCAAAAATTAGGGTAACGCACCAGTACCATAAAAAGTTGGAACTATCCGTTACTAGCCCCTTAAGCGATTATGGGATATATACCATATCCTTCAGGAGGTGTACAGGATGAATCACGTCTATGTAACGAGCATGGGAAAATTTCTGCCGGGAGAGCCTGTCGGCAATGAAGAGATTGAAGACTATCTTGGCCGAATCAACGGCAAGAGCTCCAAGTCAAAGCGCCGCATCCTCGAGCAAAATAAAATACGCTACCGTCATTATGCAATCGATAAGCAGCAGCGGAGCTTGTACAGCAACGCCGAGATGGCGGCTTTAGCTATTCACGATGCACTAGCGCGCAATTCGAACGCGCTGGATGAAGGGATCGACTTCCTCGCCGTCGGCACAACGCAGGGCGATTTGCTCGTGCCCGGCTTCGCAAGTATGGTTCATGCCGAGACCGGCTTGCCCGTCATGGAAATCGCTACGCATCACGGTGTTTGCGCCAGCGGTATGCAGGCGATGAAGAACGCCTATCTGCAAGTGCTGTCCGGCGAGAGCCGCATTGCCATATCGTGCGCAAGCGAATTTCCGAGCCGCGTCTTCAAGCATACACGGTTCGAGGCGCAGCAGACGTATCGCGATAGCGCCGTCCCGTTCGATACCGATTTCCTGCGCTTCATGCTGTCGGACGGCGCAGGCGCGGCCGTCCTGCAGAACGCGCCTGCTGCGAGCGGCCTGTCGCTGCGCATCGAATGGATCGACAACAAGTCGTATGCGAACAGCTATGACGTGTGCATGTACGCCGGATCTAACAAGGACAACAAAGAGCATACCGGCTGGAAGGATTATCCTTCGGTACATGAAGCATCCGACGACGGGGCGATGAATCTGAAGCAAGACATTCGGCTTGTGAATGAAATGCCCAAGGTTGGCGTCGATCGTTTCTTCGAGCTTGTGGAGGAAGGCGCCGTCGATCCTTCCTCGATTGACTGGATGGTATGCCACTATTCCTCGCATTTCTTCCGCGACGAAATATTCCGGCTGTTGAAGCTCGGCGGCTTAACGATTCCCGAGGAGAAATGGTTCACGAATCTATACACGAGGGGCAATACGGGAGCAGCATCGATCTACATTATGCTGGAGGAGCTGCTTAGCAGCGGCAATTTGTCGCCAGGCGAAAAGGTGCTGTGCATGGTGCCGGAGAGCGGCCGATTCCAAACCTCGTATATGCTGATGACGGTTGTCGGTTCGAAGGACGCAGCAAGTAAAGCTCCGTTCGAGGAACGCATGCCCGAAGCCCCGCAGCTTGCGTATGACGCGTCCATTGATGTGCAGGCGCAGCTCGTTCGCCAGCTTGTACGCGTATGGATCGACTTCGAGCAGAAGCTGGCCCGCGTACCCGTTATCCGCAAGCTGTACGAGGGCAAGTTCACGATGAATGACTACAAAGCATTAATGGAAAATATTCGCCAGCAGGTCATCGACGGCTCGCAATGGATCGCGCGGGCAGCGTCTTACATCCCCATCGAACATATCGACCTTCGCTCGACGTTCATAGCGCATGCCCGCGATGAGCACCGCGATTTTCAAATATTGGAGCGTAATTATGTGGCGGTGGGGGGCGATCTGGGAGCTATTCAATCAGGGGAGAAAAATATCGGCAGCGAGGCGTTGTCTGCCTACCTGTTCCAGCGCGCGAGCCGCGACAATCCCGTCGACCTCATCGGCGCGATGTGGATTATCGAGGGACTCGGCTGCCGGATGGCGCGTTATTGGGGTGAAATGATTCGCGACCAGCTTGGGCTGAACGACGAGCAGGTGTCTTTCTTGCTGTATCATAGCGACTCCGACGAGCTGCACTTCGAGCGGCTGGAGACGGTCGTTCAGCATCCGCTGCTGACAGCGGACATTGCAGCACGTATCGTGAAGACGGCCAAGACAACGGCACGGTTATATTTGCTGCAGTTAGAGGAGCTGAATAATGTATGAGCGAGGCCGACTATTTCCGCAATATGAAGCATGACCGGAATGATCCGAATCCTTTTCTCGCGATCTATCTCGATCAGAGCATTCCTTTCAATGAAGAGGCGAAGGCCGCCTATTTGAAGGACTGTTCCAGCAGGTCGCGGCAGTTTCTGCTTCCGCTGCTTCGCCCGCTTGCCCGTCTATTGATTATTTTGCTGCAAATCTACAAGATCATCGTACCGAAGGCGCTCACGTCCTCACGCTTGCTTCACCGTGTGCTGCATTGGGGCATGAAAACATTCGTCAGCCCGAGCGCCAACTATATGATCCTGCGCCACTTCTACCTCGGATCGGAGGTGCTGCAGTTCATTCGCGACAATGTGCCGGGCGTGAACATCACAATGAATCCGCTCAAGCCAACGAATTTGGAACCGGTGAAGGATGATCTGTTCCTCATCCATGACCTCAACTTATACAACTTCGTCATCAATCTGAACAAGGAATTGCGCGACAACAAGCTTGAGGTGACGAAGCAGGATCGGCTTAACTTTGCGGCCATTACAGCAAGTCCGCTGCCCATCGAACCCATGCCGAGGCGATGGACGAACTTCATGGATTTGACGACGGCGATTGAATGCTTCACTCCCGTGTATCAGCTATTCCTGACTGACAACGATTTCTGGCGGGCTACTAATTCATTGCAATTGGATGAAACGATCGGCATTCTCGCTTCGAAAATTATCGGCAGCAACGATAGGCTTGCGCTCATTAATAACAAGCATCCGATGGTGCCGCTGACGACGCTAAGAGCCGGTTTCCGGCTCGTCCTGCACGGCCTCGCGACGGAGCAGCTGCACGCGCTGCTCGTCGAGCTGAAGCATAAGCAGGAGCAAAAGCCGGGATCGGAGCTTCCAGCTTAACGCGGAGCGCGATTATTCCAGATCAGGCGGGAAGCGGCTTTTCGTCGCTTGCTCGAAGCTGTAGGCGAGCCGAATTAATGTCGGCTCGCTATATGCCGTTCCAGCGAAGGCAATGCCGAACGGTCCTCTCGTCGAGAATTCGTTCGGATGGCGATAGCCATTCTCGGACCAGCCTGCAGGAACGGTTATGAGCGGATAACCTGCTTTAGCAGCAGGATCTTGCTCGTCATGCATCGCCGGCAGCAGCAGCGCATCCAGCCGATGCTCATTCAGCGCATAATCGATCCCTTGCTCCCGAGCTCTCTCTTTCGTGCGGGCTGCTCTTGCCAAGTAAGCAGGGTCATTCGTCGTTAAGGTCATCGTTTCCGACCATTCAAGCACGCCTTGTCCGTACTTCAATGCGGCTTCCGCATGCTCCTTATTGAAGGCGATCACGTCACGCAAACTTCTTACGGACACATCTGGTGTTATCGGCAACGCAGACAAATAATCATTCACGCCTTGCTTGAATTCAATCGCGAGCAGCTCATCCTCCCATTCAGCGTCCTCGCAAGGCAGCTTCACATCGTCAATGATTGTCGCCCCCTGCTCCTTCAACATTGCGATCGCTTCTTCCATAATCGCAAGTCTTTCTTTATGCAGACGACGATAGTAGAAACGCGGAATGCCTATGCGCGCTTGCTTCAAGTACGTCGCATCCAAGTACGGCGTATAGTCAATTTCGGTTAATGTCCCTAGTAATATTGCCGCATCCGTCACCGTCCGCGCAATGGGTCCTGCCGTATCTTGTCTATGAGAGATCGGAATGATGCCGCTGCGGCTAATAAGGCCGATCGTCGGCTTGATGCCGACGACCATGTTCTGACTAGCCGGCTCAATGATCGAGCCGTCCGTTTCCGTTCCGATTGCAGCCGCAGCCAAATTAGCCGCAACAGCAACAGCCGACCCGGAGCTTGATCCGCCGACGAACAGCTCGCCCGGGCCGTACGGATGCAGCGTCTGCCCGCCTCTTGCGCTATAGCCCGACCACATTCCGTCCGCCATAAAGTTCGCCCATTCCGTCATATTCGTCTTCCCGAGTAAGACAGCGCCGGTATGGCGCAATCGTTCGACCAGTGCGGCATCCGCACCGGCTACAGATTCGGCTAATGCCAGCGATCCAGCGCTTGTATGCATCCGATCCTTGGTTGCAATATTGTCCTTGAGCAGAATCGGTATGCCATGAAGCGGCCCTCTGCTGCCTTTCTCTATCCGCTCCCGGTCAAGCTCTCTAGCAATCTCTAGCGCATCCGGGTTCACTTCCAGCACCGACCTAAGCTTGCCGTCGAACTTCTTAATCCGATTCAAATAAGCCTCAGTCAACCGCTCTGAGCTTATCCTTCCATCTTCCATAGCGAGCCTCATACTCCCTATATCTGCTTCAATTATCCATTGTTCCAACTTGACGTTTTCACACATAAGACGCATCCTCTCTTGACTACTATTTTAATCATAGAAAACAGAGTGGCAGAGAAGAAGATAAAATTTGATTCAAATCAAAAAATACTTTATTTCAGAAAAACCAACACAATGAGAAAAACAGTCGTCGCAAGCGACAGGATGCCCGAATACGGCCATAATTTCTTAGCATGATAAGCATAGTTCGAGACACCGTAATAGAGACTGGCACCAACTATTCCAAACAGACTGGCCAGAATAACAAATCCATTAAACCCGCTCATTATGATGAAATAAAGGAATGGCAGTGCACCGCCTAAAAAATAAAGAGGAAGCTTATACAGAATCTTATCTTCGGGGATCGTTTTGCGCGTTAAATAATCGACGATTAGCGAAATGATCGTTGCATATCCGTAGTATATAATCCAATAATACGGCCTGGTGGCCGTCTCCGGCCACTTGTCGAAGTGGAGACCATTCGTGATGAGAATCGTCACCAAATAAAGCACGCCTGAACCTATCAGCTTCGAAGCAGCATATTGAGGAATGTGCTTCCCTTGCCATGACTGAACCATATTCATGCTCCTCTCAGGTTCCCGAATATTGTTTAATAGGTTCAGTATAATCCCTAAGAGCAGATTGTCGCAGTTCTATCTTTTATAGAACTTACCATAAATGTAAAATAGCCCAATGCTCTATTGCAGCATCGGGCTCCCACTTGTGAACACTATTTAGTTAGTAACATAGTTCGTATTGAACCATTTTGCCGCTTCGAGCACTTCGCCGCGCGTCAGTTGATGGCCGTAGCTTTCCCAGTGCAGCGTCACCTCAGCCGATGCGCCCTGCAACAAAGCAGCCAAGTCAGTCGTTTCGCTCGGCGGGCAGATCGGATCGTTGTCGCCTGCTCCGATGAAGATTGCGGTTCCGCCAAGATCGGGCAGTGTAATGCCTCTTCGCGGCACCATCGGATGGAAAAGAATCGCGCCATTCAGCACGTCTTTATAGTGGAATAACAAGCTGCCTGCGATATTTGCGCCATTCGAATAGCCGATAGCGATAACGTTGTTCCGGTCGAACTTGTATTGCTCCGCGCTCTCGTCGACGAACGACTTCAGCTCCTCCGTACGGAAGATCAGGTCTTCCTCATCGAAGATGCCTTCTGCCAGCCGGCGGAAGAAACGCGCAGCGCCGTTCTCGGATACGTTGCCCTTCACGCCTAGCATCGATGAGCCGGGAGAGATCATTCGCCCGATTCCTAGCAAATCCTGTTCGCTGCCTCCCGTTCCATGCAGCAGCAGCAGCGTCGGCGCATTCGGATTATCGCCTTGCTCAAAAATATGTTTCATACTCCTCACACCTTTCTATATTTTCAATCTTTGATTGCTATTCTAATCGTTAGCCAATTGGCGTGCTGAGCGGCTGCAAGCCCGCTTCGATCTGTGCTCTTCTGCCTTCTAAGAATGGAGGCAAGGAAAGCGTTTCGCCGAGATGATGAATGTCCTCGTCCGTATCGAAGCCTGGTCCGTCAGTCGCAAGCTCGAACAAGATGCCGTTTGGCTCGCGGAAGTACAACGAACGGAAGTAGAACCGATCCACGAAGCCCGAGTTTGGAATTCTTACGCCGCGGATGTGCTCAATCCACTCGCGCAGCTCATCGTCATTGTCGACGCGGAAGGCAACGTGATGGACACCGCCGACGCCCTGCACCTCGCGAGGCAGATCGTTCCGCTCCTCGATATGGATCTCTGCGCCGCTACCGCCTTCTCCGGTCTCATAGACGACAATATCCTTTTGTCCCGCGACAGTCGATGCGTATTGGCCTTTCTGACGGAAGCCCATAAGCTGGGTCAACACGAGAGCGGTCTGTTCTGCATTGTGGACCGTCAGTTGAACCGGACCTAAGCCGATAATGCCATACTGCGCTGGGACAGGGCTTTTCTCCCACGGTATGCCGCCTGCGACGCCTACGTTGTTCTCGTCGGAGACAAGCACGAGACGCTGACGCTCGAAGTCGCGGAAAGCTAATGTCTGACGGCCGGCGCGTTCGATAATATCGTCATGCTCGACGCCGAACTCGGTGAAACGTTCTTTCCAGTACGTAAGTGCCGCATCGCTTGAAACTCGCAATGAAGTTGTCGAGATACTGCTCACGCCTGCGCGGTTCTGCGGTACACCCGGAAATTCAAAGAACGTCAATTCCGTTCCCGGATTGCCTTTCTCATCTCCATAGAACAAGTGGTACACCGAAGTGTCGTCCTGATTGACGGTTTTCTTTACAAGACGAAGGCCTAATATTCTTGTATAAAAATCGAAGTTCGCAGACCCTTTGCCAGTAATTGCCGATACGTGGTGGATACCTTTTAATTGCATAATATGGACCTCCCGAAATGGATGTATTTTTTACTTCTGAATTTTTCTCAATAGTCGTACGAGCTGCTTCTTCTCATCCCGCGTCAAAGCATCGAATTGCGATACTTGGAACCGCTCCTGCTTAGGAACAACTTCGGCATATAGCGCTTTGCCTTTGTCGGTTAGCGATACGAGCTTGATCTTCCATTGCTGCTCGCGAGTAATGAGCCCTTGCTCCTCCAGCTTCACTAACAGCTGCGTAATATTCCCTTTAGTAACGAACAGCTTATCCGCAAGCTGCTGTTGCGTAAGCTTTCCTTGTTCGCCAATCTGCGCGATCACATCGAATTGAGCAACCGTCATATCCCATTTTTTCAAATGCTGCTGTGTCTCGCGAACGTTATGACCGTATACCCGGGACAAGCGGTACCAGATCAACAACCCTAACCGTTCGTCTTGCTTGCTGTAATCAGACGCTGTATCGTTTGGCTCCAACTTATCACCTCGTTTCTTCTTCTTGTACTCAGTTTAGATCTAAACTGATAATTTGTCAACTACTTAACTATTCATTATCATTTCTTACTTTAGACTTAAGACTAGGGCGCAAACATAGCTCGTATGATAATATTAGCGGATAACTTATCCCACTTTTGCAGCATACTTATACAGCCATAATTCCGATATTTATCGGCAACATTTGAAGGAGAACACGAATGATTGAACGCACTTCCTTTACGCCCGGCACGATGCCTCAGCCTCCGCTTCCCTCTAGTCGGAAGTCGGCAAGCAGGCGCAGACGCAATCAGTTCCTTATATTCATCATTACTTTCCTTATAGCAGTTACAGCTTGGAAGCTGCTTCAACGATCAGGCGCAGAGCTGCCTTTCACACCTGAAATTAATGTGCCTCCCGTTACGGAATTACATCCGATTGTTGCAGCCAAACAGCAAGAGCTAATCACGCAGACTGCCGCGGCTGGCATTACGATATTGATTACAGACGGCTTCCGTTCCACTGAGGAGCAAAATGCGCTGTACGAGCAAGGAAGATCATTGGATGGACTTGTCGTGACGCAAGTTCGCGGCGGTCATTCGTACCATAATTACGGCCTTGCGATCGACTTCGCGCTTCGAACGAAGGAAGGCGATGTCGTGTGGGATATGAAATATGATGGAAACGGGAACAGTAAATCCGACTGGATGGAGGTTGTCGCGATCGCGAAGAAGCTTGGCTTCACTTGGGGCGGAGACTGGGACAACTTCAAGGACTATCCCCATCTACAGATGGACTTCGGCTACTCCATTCGCGAATTGCTGCGAGGCAAGCGTCCTCTGGTGGAATAGAACAACCGGTTTGGCATGAATGGCACATTGAGGCGAGGTAGAGTGGATTTTGTACAATCAAATAGGTCACTTTGGTAAAAAAGTTACTTTTGAGTGGAAACAATACAGTCTAATTCGTCATTTGTACTCGTTTCAGCCTACACACCCGCATTAGGCTGTACTTATTCCATGCAAACACCGCTCCCGCCGCCAATTGCTCTTTTTGATTGGATGAAATCCATTCTCCTAATGGTTGGTCGTTGAAATTTTTCAATTACATCAAAAGAAACCTCCAAGCGACTGCGCAGCTGCAGCCCACTTGGAGGTTTCTTTCTCACTTATTGGTACAAGCTCGAGACGATTTCGTACGAACGCAATCTAGCCTGATGATCGTAAATATGAGCCGCTATCATGATTTCATCCGCGCCTGTCGCGGCTATGAAGTCATCCAGCTTTCGCTTAACCGTATCGGGACTGCCGATGATGGACGATCCAAGCTGCTGCTGGATAGCAGCCTTCTCTTGTTCGCTCCATACTTCATCCATATTGTCGACCGGCGGTTTAAGCGGGCCTGGACGGTTGCGGACGAAGGACAGGAATAGCTGCTGCATGGACGTCGATAGTCGAATCGCTTCCTCATCCGTATCGGCGGCAATTACGTTGACCGCCACCATGCCATGAGGCTTCACCAGCACTTCGGAAGGCTGGAAGCTGCTTCGATACAGATTCATCGCCGGTACCGTGAAGCCCGGAGAGAAATGTCCTGCGAAAGCGAAAGGCAATCCAAGCTGTCCGGCTAGATTCGCGCTAAAATCGCTGGAACCTAGCAGCCAGATCGGGATGTCTTGTCCTTCGCCGGGAATCGCTCTTACGCCGCGATTAACCGTGGAGCCGCCCGGCTCTAAGAAGGCGCGCAGCTCTTCCAACTGATCCGGGAAGTCGAGCCCATTGCTGCGTCGACCGCCGCGAAGCGCTGCCGCAGTCAGTTGATCAGTGCCTGGCGCTCGTCCTAAGCCAAGGTCGATGCGCCCTGGAAATAGCGCCTCAAGCGTACCGAATTGCTCGGCAATAACGAGCGGCGCATGATTGGGCAGCATAATGCCGCCTGCACCGACGCGAATCGTAGATGTGCCGGCAGCTACATGGCCGATTACGACAGAGGTTGCCGAGCTTGCGATACTCGGCGAATTATGATGCTCCGCGAGCCAAAAGCGGTTATAGCCCCATTGCTCCGCATGGCGGGCAAGATCCAGCGTATTATGCAGCGAATTGGCTACTGTGCCGCCCTCTATAATGGGGGAGACGTCCAATACTGACAACGGAATCGATCTGTGTTGCATTTGTTCATTACCTATGGACATACGTTCACCTGCTTTATTGTATTGGTTGTAGATACAGTAACTGTATGAAATAAAAATACATTATATCCGGGAGTAGGCCATAACCGGCTGCGGTTGCGCCCGCTTCGTTATGCCTGCTCCAGTTACGATTGCTGCGGCTGCTCGGATAACTTCTTCTGACTCTGTTGACAAAGCCGGATTCGTTCAAGCACCGTTTGGATCGTATTCTGTTCCAAATACGATACGTAATATTGCTCCGCTTCATGGAAGAAATGATCCATTACGCCTTCGATATTCGCGGACACGAGACATTCCTCGTCCGGATTGCCCGAGCACCAGTGCGGCTTAAGCGCGCCGCCGCCGAAAGCTCTGTATACTTCCGCAAGCGTGACCTGCTGCGGCTCGCAATTCAGAATATATCCGCCGCCAATGCCTTCCTTCGTGCTCACAAATCCATGCTTGCGCAATATGCCCATAATCTTGCGAATACGAGTCGGATTCGTCGATACATTCCGCGCAATCGTCTCGCTGCTCGCCATATGCTCCGGCAAGTAAGCCAGCAGCACAAGGCTGTGAACAGCGACTGTGAATTCACTATTCATCGATGCAACGCCTCCTATGAAGGATACTGTAATTCTATTTCATACAGTTAATGAAGTCAATCTTCTTGTCTTACGCTTGCCTTCCGATTACTCCGGCTGCTGCCACACCTGATATTTGTTCCCATCCGGGTCCTTGAAGTTAAGCTGATGCCCGCAGACTCCTTCATCACGAACCTCAGCTTCGAGCCATAAGCCAGCTTGCCGCAGCGATTCATACAACTTCTGAATATTGTCCGTTTCGAAGCAGATCGGGAACATTTCGAACGTCTCGCCCACTTCCGTCCAGCCTGTTGTCGCAAAAGTAAGCGGCGTCATATTCGGGCTTGGCTGCAGAAACAACCATCCGCCGTCACCCATAATCATAATCGCCCCTCTGCCTGGCTCGATCGCTGACCGAAGCTTCATGCCGAGCACTTCTTCATACCATTTGGCCGATCTCTCCACATCCGATACAGGGACATACGCGCATTCAATTCGTTTAATCATCTTATTCTCTCCTCATAGCTTAGGCGAATCAGCGAATCAGTTCACCCAAGTCTCCGAATGATATCCTTTCATAAAATGAAGCAAACGTTCCAATATAGCGACGCCTCGCGTCTCGGCTGTTTGCGCCTGCTTCTGCCATGCGATAGCCTATTCTCAGCCGATTGTAAGTATTGGAAAAGATAACCACAAAATCATATTAACGCAGAACATTTGTTCTGTAAACAACAAAAAAGAGCAAATCTCTTTAACGAGATTTGCCCCATTTTTCTGCCTGAAAGCCTTGCTTATTAACGGTGTTGCTCGTAACGATTAGCGCGCGAGATGCGACGAATCGCTTCAAGCTCAAGATCCGATAGCGGCGCAGCGTTGCCAGCCTCAACATTAAGCCGCAGTTGCTCGAACGAGCTTGCGCCCGGTATAGCGATAGCGACCGCCGGAGGCGACAGCGCATAACGAATCGCTGACTGCGACAGGCTGCGCTCCTGCAAGTCCAGCTCCAAGAGCTGTTCCCGAACGTGAATCGCCTCATCCTTGCCGTAGTCCAAATAACCTTTGTCCGCCTTGGCTCTTCCGTTGCCGGTCAATATCCCTTTCGCGACCGGTCCTCTGGCGATCAGACTAATCCCTTTCTCGGCAAGCAGCGGCAGTACTTCTTCCTCAGGCCGTCTATCTAAAATGCTGTACTGGCTCATCACGCTCACCATATTCGAACGCTTCGCATACTCTCGAATAACATTCGGACGGATCGACGATATGCCGTAATAACGGATGAGTCCTTCCTGCTTCAGCTCTTCGAACGCCTCAATCGTCTCATCGATCGGGTCGTCCAATGTCCCTCCATGTAGCTGATACAAATCGATATAGTCCGTTTGAAGCCTCTGCAAGCTCCCCTTTACCGAATCCTTGATGTATGCCTTGGAAGGATCCCATACCCAGCCCTCCTGCCCCGGCACGCGCCGATTGCCAACCTTCGTAGCCAGAACGACGTCCTGCCGTCTGCTGCGAATGGCCTCGCCTACGATCGACTCGTTCAAGCCGTCATCATACAGATCTGCCGTATCGAAGAAGTTGACGCCAAGTTCCAGCGCTTGCTCGACCAGCCTCATTGCCGCTTGCTTGTCCGTTCCAAGCGACATGCAGCCGAGACCGATCTCGCTAACAAGCAGATCCGAGCTTCCTAATTGATTTTTTCTCACCCGTAATTCCCTCCTCTAGTAGCTTCTTATAGAAGCCTAAATGACATCCCGTATATACCAAACGATAGAACTTAATTTTAGACGGTTGACCGCTTAAAATCCATTTCTATTTCGCTTGACGAATCTCCTGCCCGTCCTGTATATTGGTGGAAATTAACCAAATACCGACCCGCTTACGATGGAAGCACCCGTAAGAGAAGGCGCGCTCGCGCCCTTTCTTGTTGGTGCTTTTTTTGGCGTTCTGCCGCGGGTCAAATTCCGAGGAGGTTAACATTAATGATTATGAATTCAAGATGGCCGATTCTGCTTGCCACGATGCTGCTTGCGATTGTCGTCGCAGTTACCACAGCTGTACCAGCTGCATTCGCCGCCCCGTTCGAGCTCACCGTCACGTACAAAACCGCCTTTGACAAAATGACCGCGAGCGCCGACAAGACAACCGCTGCCAAGCTTAAGCAGCAATATACCGACCTGCTGGCAACTCAGAAGCAAGAGGTGTCATGGGACAAGCTTATAATCGGGCTGCATGACCGCAACACGGCAGCCGAGACTGCCGTGAAGGAAAAGATCAAGCAGGTAGACGCCTCCAAGCTTGCGAAGCTGAAGGCCGAAGCAGACCAAACTCGCGACAAATACGCTGACTTATTCGCGCTGTACGAGAAGAAGAACAGCCAGATGCGACTGGCGAAGTCCATCGACAGCAAAACGGCTGTCGCGCTGCTGAAGCCCCAGGTGGACAGTCTTAAGATTGCCGTCGCCATCGCTCGCGAGGAAATTCGCGGCAAGGACGCCGCCTATAAGACAGCGAAAGCGGCTGCCGCGAAGAAGATCGCAGCCTACAAAAAGACGCTTTCGGGTATCGAGCCTTATGAAGCGAAGATCAAGGCGGCCAAAAGCACGAACAGCAGCACCAAGAAGCTGTTCGACGCGGAGACTCGAATTGTAAAGGACGCGATTAAGAGAGGCGAATTGAAATGGACGCTTGATTCGTTCGCGAAGCTGCTGAGCTACTCGAAGCAAATCAATGACAACAAAACAAAAATCTATGGCTACGAGGGACAAATAGCGGCAATTATCGCGGCAACCGGCAAGCAAATCGTTTGAGTTTAATTTCCAGATGTCGTTATGTAGGTTATAATAGGTTAGCCTAACTTAACGATAGGAGAAATGATATGGATATTATACAAATAGCTACGGATTTAATTGACGAGGATAAAGATCAGCCTAGATACCAATTCGATGATGAAGCGTTGCAGGAGCTTATGAAGAGCATCGGGGAAATCGGTCTGTTGTCTCCTATTAAAGTGAGAACGACCGACGACGGACGTTACAAAATTATTTACGGCAATAGAAGATACAAAGCTTGCAAAATGCTTGGACTGCCTACTATGCCGTGTATCGTGTCCACCGTGACGGACGAGCTGGAAATTTATTTGGAGCAAATCGCGGAGAACTTAACACGGGAAGGGTTCTCTCCGATCGAAGAGGCGGAAGCGTTCAACAAGCTGCTGAACGACCCAAAATTCCGCAGCTCTACCAAATATTTGTCAGGCAAGCTTGGCAAGCCGGAATCGTATATTAAGAACAAGTGCGAGCTGCTGAAGTTCAGCAATGCCGTGAAGAAGCTTATCGTAAGCGGAACAGAAATTCGGAAAGACAAGCTGACCGAGGATCAGCTTCTACCGCTTAAGGACTTGCCGATGGAGCATCGCGATCCGATTGCGCTCATCGCGGCGCGCGATGAGCTGCCGGTCAGCGATGTGAAGAAGATCGCAAAGCTGTTCAAGGACAAGACGATCTCGGAAAGCACGAAAGCGAAGCTTCTGTTCAAGACAGGCAGCGGCTTACTCGAGACTTGGGCGACCCATGAGCAGAACAAGGCGGAACGCGCTAAGCCCGCCGAGTCTAAGCCTGCCCCTGCTGTGGCCGGGGCTGCGGACATCACCTTCCATGAAGGCAGCGCACAGACCGCCACCGCTGCTGCCGCTCCAATTGAAGCGAAGCTTTACAAGCTTATTTCGTCCATACCGAGCCATAGCCCGCTTAGCAGCTCGTTGCTAGCCTCCGTGCAGAACATCGATGCCGCGGATCAGCTTGGCTTCTCGCATATGCTCGATCAGTTGATCGACACGCTGGAGAAGCATCTCGCCGAATGGAACGCCGTGAAGCAGCTTATATCGGCTGCGAATGAAGTTCAAGCCTAACATTACAGTACATTAGCAATAATTTGTAATCGTATTGAAATATTTCTTTCATCCCTCTTTAATAATAGAGGGCTATAATAAGTCTCAACCCCCTTTTGAAATATAGAAATACTTTAAGCCCCGCAGCCCGTTGCTGCGGGGCTCTTTTTGCCCTTTTCCACCTATCGTGTCAGCTCAACCATAATAATTTCCGGACGGTTGAATACCCTTTGCGGAAAGGTGCTGTTTCCTAATCCGCGGCTAACGATCATCGTTGATGATTCACTCACGTACTTGCCCGCGTCGTAACGGGGAAACAAACCTTGGTTGGGAGCAAGCAGTCCGCCTATGAACGGCAGCCTAATCTGTCCGCCATGCGCGTGGCCGGAGAATGTCAGATCGATTCGGTTGTTGGAGTAGACGGCGAACATCTCAGGCCTGTGGGACAGCAGAACCGTGAAAGGTCCCTCCTGCGTGTTGTTTGTCTTTTCATCGAATGAATCCAGCACCTTCCGTATTCTCTCGTCAGCGCCTATACTCCCCCGATATGTTCTACCGTCGAACGTCGGATCATCTATGCCGATTAAGCGGAAACTTCCATCTCCCAGCTTAATGGTTTCGCCTGCATTTCGCATCACTTGAACGCCGAGCTCAATCAGACCATCCTCAAGCTCGCCGTAGCGTCCCGAACCCCATTCATGGTTGCCGGTCACGTAATAGACAGGGGCAAGCTTCATCATCTCGCGCATCGCCGTCAAACTAGTCTCCGCGTTATACCGCCTCGCGTCCACCAAGTCGCCGGTCACGACAATGAGATCAGGCTTCAGCTTTGCCACCTTGCGGACTAATTGGCTTTGATTATCGCCGAACATTTTGCTATGCAAATCTGATAACTGTACGATGCGGTATCGATCGAAGCCGCTGGGCAACTTATCCGATTGCATACGGAATGTCGTCGTCGTGATCGCGTTATTTTCGAAATATAGGAACGGAATTCCTAATCCAATGACGACAATAACTGCAATCAACCATTTCTTCTTCGTCATTCGCAGCCTTGCAAAACGCATAGGTCCCTCGTCTCCTTTCTTACCCAACTCTTATTTAGCCCTCTGTATCGCCACGCTCCATGACTGCCACTTGCCATGCGAGCTTGCCTCGCGCCTCCAATTCAATACAGCCGCGTCTATGCCTTCCAGCTCAGGATGCTGCTTCTCCAATCGATAGATCGCAGGAGCTGCGTCCAAGGAAAGCGTGCTTAAATACGTCATATCAATAATGCCTGATTGTTGGAATCGTTCTATGTTGTTGCCCGCGATTCTCGCATCGATATTCAAATAGTTCATGAGTACGTACGCCGCGATCGATACGCCGATGTATGCTTTGGCGAGTGAGAAGCGTTCCTTCCAAATACGGAACACGGCTATGACACATAGCACCGTCAAATAGATCATGAAGCCGTGTACGAGTAGCCTAACCTGCGTATATCCGTATGCTTCTTCATATAAGGACAGGCGGCTGTAAGCAGAAATGAGCATAACGAGCGTGCAGCCGATAAGCGATGTCAACGACAGCTTCCGTACCAACTCCGCGCCTCGGCCAGCTCGGCGTATTCGATGAAGACCTCCTAGAAGCAGGCATACATTAATAACAGACACGACAACAAGCTCGACAAAGCCTCTGCGGGCGTACTCGGCATAAGCAGAACCTCCGGGAAGCATCCCGCCTGCCGCGCCGAACAAATAAGAGAATTGGATGCTCACAAACAATAAGTATACCGCATTAATACTTAGAAGAAATGTACCTGCGGTCACGGGATCGAGCATGATTTTCCCCCGATCGCCTGCGCCTGCAGCTTGCAGCGGAGCATCCTTCGAATCTCCGCTGGACTTACGGAACAGCAGCACCCATATGTAACAAAAAGCGTAAAGGGCGACAACTGCGCCATACAGACTGCGGCCGATTAATTCGTCTACAGAGCTTAGCTGGAACAGCTCGGGAATCTTGTTCAGCCACGACTGAAATATCGAATCTGCCGACGCCAGCAGCGTAATGACGACAATAAGCAGCGGTGCGGCGAGCAGCAGTCCGATGATGACTTTTTTGAACGCGGCATGCTTCGCATCACCCTTCTCCTGATCCTTCAGCCGGCTGACAATCAAGCCGAATGGCACTTTCACATAGGAGAATGGTTTTATGAGGCTCAAGAACAGCAGCTCGCTGTAAAATTTCCCGCGATACCAAGGAAGGGCGCTGCTCTTCGTCAGCAGCACCGTTTGCGAGATAATGAGCGCGAATAGAACAAATCGATTTAATACACGGAAAATGTCATTTGCGAACAAGCTGTAGGTCAATGTCAGCAAGCCAATCGGCACAAATAAAATCCACGCTGAGCTGAATTGTCCCCTCCACTTCTCGAAGCCGCCAATTCGTCCTTTCACTGCATAGAAAAACAGTCCATAAAAAGCGGCAACAACCAGCAGCATGGACAGACCTGCTCTCGTATCTATGAACAAATATTGACTCAGAAGTCCGAATACACAGGCTAGTACGACCATTCTATCGTATTTCTTCTGCCAAGGCGCCGGATCTCTCATTGGTTACACCTCTACTTTTGCACAATTTGTGATGAAGCTCCTTTTATTGTAACCTAGAAAACAAGAACAAAAAGTGCAAGTTCGAAACTGGAAATTTCATATTTTAAGAACGGGAGTGTTTCACTGGTGAAAATACGCCGTCATTACATAACGTTAAGGCGCGCATACGCTCATGTGCAAGAGGGAGCAGAGGTAGAGGCCACGACGCAGGAGCTCGCCGAATTGCTGGAATGCACGCACCGCAATATGGTCATGCTGCTGCAGCGGATGCAGCAGGAGAATTGGCTGCAATGGCAGCCGAAGCGCGGCCGGGGCAACCGCTCTCTGCTCACCTTCTTAGCAGGCGCTGATGCCCTGCTGCTCCAAGAGGCGCAAGAGCTTGTCCATAAGCAGGATCTGCAAGGCGCGCTTGCGATCGTGCAGTCGGCGCAGCAATCCACAAGCGTACAAGACCGCTTCCAACAATGGCTTACTGGACAGTTCGGCTTTCACTCCGAGGTGCAGGGCAATCGTCGTACCGACATCCTTCGCTTCCCGCTTCCGCAGCGCATCCATTCCCTTGACCCTGCGGCTATTCATTATACGAGTGAATCGCATCTTGTTAATCAGTTGTTCGACGGACTTGTCCGCATGGATGCGAAGGGCGAGTCGATTCTGCCGCATCTCGCGCATGCGTGGGACGTTGATGAGAGTCGAACGTTGTGGACCTTCTACTTGCGGAAGGGAGTATTGTTCCATAATGGAAGGGAGCTGTCTTCATCCGATGTGAAATATTCGCTGGAGCGTCTCCGCGCACTCGCCCCGAGCGGGCTTCACGGATGGGTCTACGCCGGGATTGCTTCGATGGAGACGCCGGATGATACGACAATTCGCATTCGGTTATCCGAACGGAACGAAGCATTTTTGGCATTCCTCGCAACGAATCGCGCCGCTATCGTACCGCAAAACGGATGCGACCCGGAGAGCGGGCAATTCCTCGGCAGCCCTATAGGCACCGGACCTTTCAAGCTGGCTGGCCAAGAACAAGGCGTATGGGTACTGGAGGCGTTCGCTCCTTATTTCCAGGGGAGAGCCTTTCTCGATCGGGTAGAAATATGGACGGTAGAGGTGACGACAGAACGCGGATTGATGGAGCCCGAGCTGGAGAGCTTCCAGCTCATGCATAATGTGCGAATGAGCGAAGCGGCGAGCGAGCAGTGGCAGCAGGTTCGCCAGTCCGGCATGACTTGCAAGTTCATAACGGTTAATGAGCTAAAGCATGGTCCGCTTGCGAATCCCGCGATCCGTGAAACAATCGATGAGGCCATCAGCCGTGAACGATTATTAGAGCTGCTCTCCGGCGATGTCATTGAGGAAGGGGATAGTTTCTGGCCGCAGCAGTCTGCAGCTGCTTCGAATGTCGAACTCAAACCCGCCTTGACTGCTGCCAATATTCGCGTACGGCTAGCCGAGGCCGGCTATAACGGGGAAACGCTTGTGCTGGCGACGATCCCGCAGTATGAAGCGGATGCCGCGCTTATCCAGCAAGTATGCGCGGAAGCAGGTGTCTCCATTGAAATAACACTTATTGCTGCCGAACATTTCAAGGGGAAAGCAAGGCTCGAAGCCGATCTGCTCTTGTTCGCCGTCATGCTGGACGAGCATAGGGAGCTTCGGCTCGTCGACCTGTACAAAAGCATTCAGCAGCATATGCTGCCGGCCATGTACGCAACGCTCGGCGAGCAGCTTCAGTCGATTTTGTCAGAGGCCGATCCGAAGAAGCGAAAAGAGCTGTTTCTGGCGATCGAGGATGAGCTAAAGAACACGCATAGCCTATTGTTTCTATACAGGAAGCATTTGAAGACAGCTTTCCACCCATCCATACGAGGAATTTCGCTCGAGTCGCTCGGCTGGGTTCGTTTTCGCGACATTTGGTTTACGTGACAGTTGGCAACCAAAAAAAAGAAGCTGCCGAGGGCGACCATACTTGCCCTGGAACAGCTTCTTCATCATTTCCCGCAATATGCTAAGCCACCGTCAAAATAATCGGAGCTTCCTTCGTTATAATGATCGTATGCTCGTGCTGGGCCGCAACGCTGTTGTCCGGCGAACATAATGTCCAACCGTCCGCCTGCTGAACGACGTAATCCGCGCCGGTGGAAAGGAACGGCTCAATCGTAATAACAAGCCCTTCGCGAAGCACCCGCTTATCTCTCTTATTATAGAGAGGCGAAATTTGCGGCCATTCATGCACCGCTCGGCCCACGCCATGGCTGCACAGATCGCCGATGATCTGATAGCCGCCTAGCTTCGCCTGCTGCTCGAACATTTTGCCAATCTGATTCACCTTTACCCCGTGCTTGAGCGAAGAAATGACCTTCATCATCGTCTCATGCGTGAAGCTGCAGAGCCTCTGGATTTCCTCCGTATAAGGCGCTATTTGAAAAGATGTGCCTGTATCCGCTACATATCCGTCCTTCTCCGCACATACATCGACATTGACCAGATCGCCAGGTTCGATTCTGCGGCTGCCCGGTATGCCATGCGCCACTTCATTATTGATGCTAATACAAGTGTGTCCTGGGAATTGGAACGCCTTCTTCGGCGCGGAGAAAGCACCGTGGCTCCCCAGCAACTGTCCGCCAAGCTCATCCAGCTCTCTCGTCGTCATTCCCGCTTGCGCTTGCCGCTTCATCTCATTCAACGTAATCGCAACAATGCGTCCGATCTCCTTAAGTCCATCTATATCTTTCTGTGTGTCTGCTGTCATATTTCCTTCCACTCCCATCTCTAGTTGTTGGCTTCAATTTTCTCTTTCTTATCTAATCGTATCACTGATTACAGCTGCTTACTACCTGATCTGACCCGTCAAAAAACGGAAATGCGGCATTCTAACATAGCGCTAGCTCGATAACAAGTAAAAAATTATTCATACAATCTCATCTTCATTGGGCATAACGCGTCAAACCTGCGCCAGCGCTCGTCTTGCACCAAGGCAACAGGAATAGAGTAGGTTTCCATGCCAATTTTTGCAGGGTTTTCGCGGCTTATTTTTTAAATTTATAATACGTGAGACACTACTGAAGAGGAGCGATACCCTAATGAAACAAGGATTCAAAACAAAACTTGCGGTACTCATGATGGCGGTTAGCATTCCTGCTGCGGCATTGTTACACGATGTGAGCTTCGCAGCATCTGCATCCGTGGAGGCAAAACGAAACAAAGTTGTCCAAACAGCTATTTCCCTTAAAAACAAAGTGGATTACGTACACTGGAATCAGCGTCAAGAGAGCAAGCCTCCATACAAAACGGACTGTTCCGGTTTCACATACTTGGCATACAGACTTGCGAATGTCGGCGTAACACTCGTTAATCGAGACGACGACGCTCAAGCAAAGGTTGGAACGAAGGTCTCATGGGGCAAATTCGAGAAAGGCGATCTGATCTTCACATGGAATAGCGGCTCGAAAAACAAAAGCGACGTTGGTCATGTAGGCATCTACATCGGCGACGGTAAAATGATCCACAACGCAAGTGTCAGCCAAGACGTTGTCATCTCCAACATTTACAGCGGCAGCTACTACAAAGACAGATTCGTCGTTGCGAGACGCGTCATTAAGTAAACGTTCTCCGAAAACGCAATCATAGCCATTAAGGGCATAAAACGATATTACCCTATTAAGCGCGGTAAATAAGACCATGCTTTAATAGGGTAATATTATTTTTAAATAACCTTCAGCTCTGGCGCGTCGGAGCTGCGCTTCAGATGCCGCTTCACATGCTCATGCATCTTCTTCATCCGGATCAGCTCGCTGCTGCCTCCTGACTGCGCTTTAATCGTCTCAGCCAGCGGCAATATGCGAAACTTGCTTCTCGCCCCATTTCGCGTAATTCGTGTCCACGTCGGTATGAATTCTACGCCTCTGATCTCGATCTTGCCTTTGTCGTTCTTACGAACTTGAATGTGCGTAATAAGACCCGTCAGCGTATGGTCATTGTAATACAGCCTCGTCGAAATAAAGTTGCCCAGGGAATAGATCGCGAATCTGCGTTTGCTCGCGCCCCATATATCTCGTGATTCATCAAATAAAGCCGGTTGAATGACATGCGAATGCGCGCCCAGAATAATATCGGCTCCGTTCTTAAATAATAACGGAACGAGAGTCTTCTGCTGTTCGATCGGATACATGCCGTATTCTTTGCCGAAATGCATACATACAATAATAAGCTCCGCGCCCGCCGCTCTCAGCTTCTTCAGATCGGCTACGATCTTGGCATTGTCAATGAGATTGACTGCCCAGCTATGATCGGCTGGAACGGGAATTTGATTCGTTGTCTTCGTATAAGCGAGTACGCCGATCTTAATACCCTTGACCTCATGAATAAGCATTTCTTGCGACTCACTCTGTGAACGGAACGTTCCCGTATGAGCGATGCCTACCTTATCCAAAACGTTCAATGTGCGCCTAAGTCCGCTTATCCCGCAATCCATGCAATGGTTGTTGGCCGTCGTTAGCACATCGAAGCCCAGGTTCTTAAGCGTATCGGCGAACGGATCGGGACAATTGAACATCGGCCAATTCGTCTTCGGATGCCGCTTAACAATGGAATAGTCGCTGGCCTTCGGTCCGCCGAAGTTCGTCTCCAGGTTGCCGATCGTAAAGTCCGCGCTCCACAGGTGGGAAGCGACAGGCTCGAATATCGGATCGAAGGAGTATCCCTTATCGCCTGACACCTTCGCTGAATTAATAATTCTCGTCTTCATTAGAAAATCCCCGACCGCGGCAATCGTAATGTCCGTGCTCATGATTCATCTCCGTTCTATGACCTTTGCCTAAAGTGAAAGTGAGCGGTCCCCCACGGGGTCGAGACCGCAACACAACACAGTATATGAATAGGCGAATGACTCCGTATGGATAAGTGCCTAGATCATAATTTGTCCGTCAAAAAAAAATAAGGAAGGGATGAAGCCCCGCTGATATCGGCGGAAACATCATCACTTCCTCTTGTTGCTCTACTCGTTGATTACTTTCGTATACGTAGCGCTTGTCGTAATATAGACGCTCTTGCCGTCCACTTTGACCTCGTACCAATAGCTATTCACTTTCTTCACTAGCTCCGCTTTCTGTCCTAGCTCAAGACGGCCGACCGCAGCCGAGCTCGAACTTGCTGACGCTTTCAGCGAAACCCACCCTTTGACGGTCGTCACATAATCCTTCTTCTGCGCTTGCGGCGTTGTGGAACCGGATGACGACCCTCCGATGACGTCCGTATACGTGCTGCTCGTCGTAATGTAGACCGTTTTCCCGTCCACTTTGACCTGATACCAGTAGCTGTTCACCTTTTTCACAAGTTCAGCCTTTTGTCCTAGTTCCAGTCGCCCTACCGTTGCCGAGCTTGAGCTTGCCGACGCTTTCAGCGAAACCCAGCCGTTCTTTGTTACCACATACTGCTTGTCCGACTGCTCTTCCCCTGGATTGACAATTTCCGGCTGTTGCGGTGTCGGGTCCGGTTGTTGTACGATAGGGCTATCCCACTTTGGGATCGATTTTTGGGGCGGAAGTATGTAGGACTTCGGTATTACTGGCGCCTGCTCTGTCTTGCCTGCCATGCCTGTGAAGGCGGCGTCAGGCAGAACGCGTCTTGCCGAATGGAAGTTCTCTCCCCACCAGTAGGACCAGCTGTCTACCGTTCCAAGCGCGGTTGGGTTGCCATCGCTGCGCGTACCGATTACGACAGGCTGTCCATCACGATTCGTACCCATATAGATCGCTACGTGCATAATATGGTCGGTTGTTTGCCATGTCAGCAAATCGCCAATTCTTAAATTTTCAATACCAGTCAGCTGCCATTTGCCGTTCACTTTTTTCTTGCCTACGCCTGCTACTTTGGTGCCGACGCTGTCATAATTTTTGGACGTTTCGGTAATGCTATAGCCGAAGTCGCCGTATACGAGACTTGTGAATCCAGAGCAATCCTCGTAGCCGTATTTAGCATACGCCTTGCTTCCATGACCATAAACGAAATATCCGTTTTCCATATACCATATTGCCCGCTCTACAAGCTTATATGCTAGCGTGCCCGATTGTCCTGCGTATTTGGCTCGGAAGTCTGCTACGTTATACAATTCATCTTTTACATAACTGTCAGCATTAATATACTTATTGTATTTGGCTACAGCGTCCGCCTTCGTTGAACTTGCTGCGCCGAATGCAACGCCCGTCGCGCTTAGAGATAGTGCCAACGATAATACGATAATCTTCTTCTTCATCCATCTATCAGCTCCCTCGTTGAGATGTATCCCTATAATAGCAAGATTTACGCCTCCTTTTCCTTGGTATATCTAACCAACGGCCTTATTCCTGTAAGCCTATTCCATATGTAAGCCGTCCATCGTCTCCTAATGAAAGCGATTTCGGGCGAAAATTTTCTTATTTTTCTAATAATTGACGAGCGTATTGATAACCGATATGCAGGCTTTGCTCCCATGCCTTCTGCCCGTAAACCCGCTTCATGATCATCTTCCCGGGCTTTATGTTAACCTCGATCAGCCACGGCTTGCCGCTCCTGTCGACCGCAAGGTCGATCCCTAATTCTGACAGTCTTGATTTGTACGATTTTTCCAAGAACGAAGGGATGTACTCTGCGATCTCCGTCACCGTTTCCGTAAGCTTTTCCCCCATCTCAGCACCGAATTCATTTGTGAGATACTGGGAAACGCCGTAGGCGTCGCCGCCGCTTTTGATGTTCGATGTAATCTTGCCTCGTTTCCCTTCACGTACCGCCATACCGCTCGTCTGCCAATCTCCCGCCCCATCCTTCTGCAAAAGAGCGCGAATATCAAATACGCTTCCCTTCGTATTGCGAATATCAATCCACTTCTGCATGAGATGCCTGCCGCTCCCCAGCACGCCTCGAACATATTTCGCTAGCTCCGCGCGCGGCAGCTGCTGATTGTCCTTGCCGTCCCGCTGTACGGTGAAATGATCTTTATGAAGGGTGACGCGAATGATCCCTCTTCCTCCCCACCCGTTGATCGGCTTCAGCATGACACTCTCATGCTTCTTCGCGAAGGCGACGAATGCTTCGGCTGTCTTCACTTGTTCTGTTGGAAGCAAATAGGGCTTCAAATAGGAGGACTGCACCAGATGACTCTGAATTTTGCACTTGTTGCCGAGACCATAGCCCGTGAAAGGCAGTTGACTGCTCTTCTTCACGATCGTTGCTCTGTGCATATCCTCAGGCGAGTAGAAGCCGATGTCAAGATTTATTGGCGGAAAAGGGACCTTCGCTCTTGACCAAATGCCGTTCTTATATAGACTGCCGCTAATCTGCCGTTTTTTCATATTCACGTCTTTTGGCGTGTACATCAGCAAGCCGTCGAACTTCTCCGCGATTGCCGACTTGGCATGGCGGCTGAACACTTGCGGACGGGACACCCGATGCGTCATTATGCCTAATATTTTTGTCATGATGGATTCGCTCTCCTGTCTCAATCTGCTCTTCTGCTTGGAAGCTAATGGCTTGCAGCTTGGAGCCGTACATTATCCTATGAGATTCGCCCCCCGGCGAGCCTTAGGCGATAACCCAATTCATGAATGCGACAGTGGATAGGTACGCATTGGGAGCTGTGCGAATAACATAAAGGACGTCGATCGAAGCCTATTGCACGCTCGTACAGTCGCTTTTACGCGAAGCACGGAGGAGATTTCACCATGAAGGCCAAACAGATCAGGTATCCCGGAAGAAAGTGGCTAAAGCATGAGTCGCTTTGGAGTGAACCGCTGCTTAGGGAATATTTGCCCGACACGATGCTGTTCACGCCGAAAAATTTTATCCAAATGATCGATAAATATACCGTCCTCTTCCTCAAGCCGGATCTAGGGATGAAAGGGCAAGGCGTAATGAAGGTATCGCACGAGGAAGAAGACTATATTATCCGAACCGCTTCCTACACACATAAATATCCAAGCAAGAAGCTGGCTGCGCTGAAGCTAAAGCATCTTATCGGCGATAAGCGCTATATCGTTCAGCAAGGCATAGAACTAATTAAGATTGAAGACAAACCGATCGACTTTCGCGCTCTGCTGCATCTTAAGTCGGAAGGAGATTGGCGTTTCTTCGGCATTATGGGCAAGGTTGCCGCACCGAACAGCTTCGTGACTAACCATAGCAATGGCGGCAAAGCCATTCGGCTATACGACGCGCTTGGCGTATCGAAGGAAGAAGGCAAGGAGTGGTATTTGCGAATTAAGGATATATCGCTGTTGATCGCATCTGCGATGAAGGAGCATTTTCCGAAGATTGCCGAGCTTGGGCTAGATATCGCTATCGACACGGAACGCAAAATATGGCTGGTAGAAGCCAATACGAAGCCTCAATACCAGCTGTTCCGCTATCATTCAAACCCGCGTTTGTACGGTCAGATCGCGGCGTCCGTTCGCGCTATCCGATCTACATCCGCCTAACAGCACCTGCCGGCTGCTATATCGGCCTTAAACGACTCCGCTGTCTTGCAGAGGAATCGTTTGAACAAGTCGGTGCTGGGAAGGAGTATTCATGAATAGTACAAAGGTAACGCTGCGCATCACTCAGGAAGAGTTCGCAGCAGGCGAGCCCATACTGTTGCTTTGCGAAGCACATGCCAAGAAATGGAGCATCCCCTTTCGCACGCCCCTGACATTATCGTTCGGCTCGGCCAGGCAAGAGATAACGGCTGAGCCATCGCCTGACGGCAGCTTCTTGCAAATCGATGCAGCGCTTGCCGCCAGATGGGGCGTCGTACATGACCAGGTGCTAAGCTTCAACTATAAAAGCTCCTCTAAGACGGTGCAGCTGGGTCCGCTTATCGGGGTCATTGTCAGCCGCTTTAACCGGCACTCGACCGTATTGCCGTTCGGTCCCAATACGACTTTCTGCCAAGAGCTATCCGAGCTGTGCAAAAGCTATGGAGCCTCCATCTTCTTCTTCACAGGGGAAGATATCGTCAGCACGGGCGATGCAGTTAAGGGGTGGCATTACACGGATAAATGGGTGCGAGGGCGCTTTCCCGTCCCCCATGTCATCTATAACCGAATTACGTCCCGTAAGAAAGAGAAGCTGCCGGTCGTGCAGAGGTTCGTGAGAAATGCGAAGAAACGGCATAATGCCGTATTTTTCAATGAGAAATATTTGAATAAGACGGAAGTATTCGGAGCTCTAATCAAGGAGCCTTCGCTGCGCGCCTACCTGCCTGAGTCTTATCCGCTGAAGGGGGCTAAGCTGCTGAAGTCGATGTGCAGCAAACACGATGTTGTCTTTATCAAGCCGATTAACGGAAGCCTGGGCAAAGGCATCGTGAAGGTGTACCGGAGCGAATTTCCCGAGACTGGTTATACGAGCAATATGAACAATGTGACCGGCATTCGTGCGCAAACCTTCGCAACGTTGGATCAGCTGTACGGCTCGCTTGCCGCCAAGCTGAAGAAGAGCGAGCATCAGATCCAGCGCGGACTGAAGCTGCTGTCGGTGGGCGGCCGGCCGCTCGACTTCCGGTCGCTCGTCCAGCGGGGCGAGACCGGGCAATGGACCGTTACTTCGATCGTTGCGCGGATTGCCGACAATAATCAATTCGTCTCGAACGTAGCACGGGGCGGAACGATCAGCACCGTCAAGGCCGCTTTGGCGCGAACGGGCTCGTCCTCGGCGGCAGGCGGCTTGACGAAGCTGCGGCGCGCCTCGCTGCTGATCGCCAAAGGGATTGAATCGCAGATCGTCGGCCACTATGCCGAGCTCGGTATCGACCTGGCGATCGACACGCAGGGCAGGGTATGGCTGATCGAGGTCAACGCCAAGCCGTCCAAGGAGGACACCACCCCTCTTGACCCGGACAGCGGCAAAGCCCGCCCGTCAGTGAAGAAGTTCGTCCAATACGCCTTCTTCGTCTCCGGTTTCAAGGGGTAGAGCGGGGAAAGGAACGTGCCGATATGGGCACGCTCCTTTTTATTGCGTTCGATTGCCGCTCCCGTATGCGAATGCACACTTTCGCCGCCCATCTTGGCAGATAGAGATACTTTCTATCTCTATCTGTCTTCAACACACCACAGTTTGTTGGATAGAGCTATATTCTAGCTCTATTCCGCTCAGCAGCACCATCGTATGCTCACTTTCGCCGCCAACCTTGGAAGATAGAGATACTTTTTATCTCTATCTGTCTCAA
>NZ_JBANSP010000050.1:0-17787 GCF_037167145.1 Paenibacillus sp. YIM B09110
GTTGGTGTTGGTGTTGGTGTTGGTGTTGGTGTTGGTGTTGGTGTTGGTGTTGGTGTTGGTGTTGGTGTTGGTGTTGGTGTTGGTGTTGGTGTTGGCGTCGTGGTTGTCGCCGCCACTGTAATTTGGTCCAGATTGACGTTGCCGGAATCGCCCGCGTCGTATATGTACGCGATCGTGTTGTTCCCAGCGTTCAGCGAAAGCGTTTCTTCTTTGTTGCTCCAAGTATCCCAGTTCGCTAGGTTCGGCAACAAGGTTTGGCGAACTTTCGTCCCGTTGACGTAGATGCTGAGCGTCTTCGCGCTGCCGGAAGCGTTAGCATACTTCAACGTTACGATATGACTGCCCGCGGAGCCGGCCGTTACCGCAAAGGTCGTCGAAGCTCCTTGCGTCCAGTAGCCGTCAACAAAACCGGATCCAGAGTATCCGGCATGGTCCGTATTCACTTTGGCACCGGCCGTCAAGGAGGCCGACTCCGCTTGATAAGCGCCGCTTATCGGCGTCGGCGTTGGCGACACGGTCGGAGTAGGCGACGGCGTAATGCCCGAGCCGTAGATTTCGAATTCCGATAGTTGTGCGGCCGGCCAGCCCGTATTCGCCGTTACGACGATCCTTACGTAACGGGTGTTCGCCGCGGAGAAGCCAACCGTTACTGAATTGCTTGCGAAGGAAGGATTGAACGTATAGCTCGCCGACCCCACGATGTTCGAGAACGATGATCCGTCTGTGCTTCCTTCGACGGACAGCGTCTGCGTACGCGCTTCCCATGTCGCGGGAAGCTTCAGCACGATCTGGTCTATGCTTGTACTCGCCCCCAAATCGACTTGAATCCATTGCGGGAACGCTTGGTTTGAGCTTTCCCAATACGTGCCTTGATTGCCGTCCTTCACATGGTCCGGTGCATACGTTTGCGATTGGCCGCTTGCCGTCACGCTTTTGCCCAGCGTCAAGTTCGGTCCACCCGCCGCCGTCACCGGAGCAAGCGGCCCGAGCGTGAGGGAAAAGCTGGACAAGAACAGGGCGACGACCAGTGCCCATACGACATACTTGTTGCGCATCAATATCCTCCTTTAAATTCGGTTACAGAAACCCTGAAGCTTCCATACCCCCTCATTATAGGGATAGCGCTTTCAAGCCAATAGATGTATTTCTACGCTAACTGTATGCAATTCCATGAATCGCTAAAAAGAGCATCCGCCTTACCGAAACTCCGGTAAGGCGGATGCTCTAGAACCTATTAACCAAAATATTTGGCATAAATCGCATCGTACTCCGACTTCGTTATCGGAATGACCGTTCCGTGACGAGGGCTGCTCGGCAGATCGTAATCGGTAGAGACCGTCCATTCGCCGGAATCGAGATCCGTCGTTTCTAGCGGCACGTATCCTCGGGAGCCGAATTCATCGACGAACAAGTACCATTTGTCTTCCGTATTGGATTTGAATACGGTTGGGCCCTCGACGCCTTTCAAGCTGCCGACGCCTTCCTTGATTGTTCGAGGCTTGCTATCGAATACGGAGCCTTCCAGCACATCCTGAAACACCATTTTACCGAAAAGAGATAACGGCCCGCTGTCCCTTTCATCCTTCGTAAACCGATAAATCTTGCCATTATGGGCGATCATCGTCGTGTCGATAATGGAATAACCGAAATCCATGTACACCTTCGGTTCCGAAAACTCGCGGAAATCGCGGGTCGTGCTATACATCATCTTCTGATACCCGTCGCCGGCATGGCTTTCATCCACGAACAGCTTGGAAGCCCAGAAGACGACATACTCTCCGCTTGCTTCATCATAGAACGCCTCGGGTGCCCAAGTGTTGCCCGCCTCTGGCGGTGACACCTCGACCATTCTCGGCTCGGACCACGTCACAAGATCGTCCGATTCCCATACGATGAGAGATCGGCTTCCCGCTCTTTGCGCCCGATCCCAGTTCCAGTCGCCGTTGATCTTCAGATCGGTGGCAATCATATAGAACTTGTCGCCTTTAGGCGAACGGATCAGAAAGGGATCCCGAACCCCTTTTTCCCCCATCGTTGACGTAAGCACAGGCTTCCCGCCATTCAGTTCTTTCCAGTGCAGCGGATCATTCCCAACGCTAAGCGCCAAGTATACTTGCTCGCCGTCCGGCGCCCCTTCTCCCGTAAAGTAAGAGAATAGGTAGCCGGCATACTCATCCTTGTTAATACCGCCAGATGCATTCATTTTCGTAGTCACTTCACTTTCCTTATCATCGTCTGTACCAACCGAACCGTCTGTCGCTGCTCCCCCCGTCAAAGTAACAATGGATTTCGCAGGAATGATCGCTTCGAAGGTTTGATCGTCACGTAAAGCAACATCCTCACCCCGAGCAAGATCGCGGCCGGCCGATGTGATATACGATTCCAGCGCCTTAAGAGCAGCGAATTTATCCAACCCTTTGAGCGAAAGCCGGACACGCTTATCTTCATCGCCGTTGTTGACGAATACAGCCGTAACCGTCCCTTCGCCTTCATGGACGTAAGCCGAGCCTAACAGCTCGCTCTCCGCGCCCTCGTCCAGCCCCGTAAGCGCAATCCGCTCCGCGCCGGGACGGATGAATTTGCTGTAATTGCCGAGCGCCCACAATAGCTTGGAGGTCAAAATATTCTGCTCGTCACCCGCATTGTTGAAGTCGGTATAGATCAAGCCGTCCTTGTAATCTACCTTGGACACTGCCGTCCACCACTGCCATGCGGCCGCATTCGCTTTCGTCAAATCGAAATGAATGACTCTCGCTACATACAAAGCAGGATCGATGCCGAGATCGCGGCCGGGACCGTAATCGCCTAGAATGCAATATTCCGTCATCCAGTATTTAGCCAACGGATCATATTTCTTCAAATTCTCATCGAGCAATTCTCTAAGCCGGCTAAGGCGATCGTCTCCCGGCTTGTAGTAATCCGACCAATAGGAATGTGAGGCAATCTTGTTGCTGACCGCTTCCTTGAGCTCAGGATCACTGAGCAATGTCTTAATATATTCCCGATATTCGCCTGTTCCAAGGTTATTAGCCCCGCTCGAATATTGCCCGCCGCCGGCGAACATTTGGTAATACTCGTCGTCTAGCAGTGAAGTCACTTCCACGCCATCCGGCGCGCTAATCTGCGAATCAAGGCCGCTTTCCTTCAATTGCTTGTGCAATTCAAGAATGACGCGCTTCAGATCCTCGTTGTTATAACGGTTCCCTTCCTGCTGTGCGCGGTTCCAATCCCAGGTCGGCTCGTTAATGGGACTAATATATTGGAACTCTAGCCCTTCCTGCTTGAAATGCTCCAATACATCAACGAGGTACGTCGCGAACTTATCCTCGTAGCCCTCTCTCAGGTTGGTCGAGCCGACATCCGGATCCGGCTGCGCGTGTCCGTTCTTCGTCATCCAAACCGGCGGACTGTTCGCGAATGCGATCAACGTATTGACGCCGCGATCCTTGGCTGCCTGCAGAAACCATTGCTGGCCTGCTTGCTTGCTCCAATCGTAATCGCCGGTCTCCGACGACTTGAACGCTTCCGAACGCCGCCATGGATCGGGAATAATCGATTGATCCGTTTCACTCGAGCCTGCCCCGATGTTGAACCGCCATGCCGACAGTCCGATTCCTTTCTCCCGCGAAAATAGCAGGTCTGCCACTTGGTTTTTATTTTCTTCCGTCCAGTGCTTGCCTAGAGGCTCCATCGACCACGCATCGGACGCGCCGAAGTTATCAATCGTTTGGTAACGGACTGAGCCGTCGATAACTGCGCTAACGTCCGGAGTAGGCGCCGGCTGCACCACAGGCGCCTCCGTCTCTTTCACATCGCTTGCTTTATTGGTGCTGTCAGAATTGCCTGACCCTCCTGAAGTTAGTCCGAAATATAAGCCGAGAACCGAGGTAAAGGCAACCAATGTGATGACTATCAATTTTCTCTTCATCCGCCTCTCCTAACCTACTAAGCCTGAGCGTTCGACGCTCTCTACAAAGTGTCTTTGCACGAACACATACAAGATAATAAGCGGTAGAATGGCCATCAAGACGCTCGTGTTCATCATCATCGACATGAAGAACGGATCCTGTACGTACGATGCCGTTGCCGCCTGTTCGCCTCCGCTAAGGAAAGTGGCTATGGCATAACCGGAGGAAGACATCATCGAGGACATAACCTTCGGTTCGTTCAGATACATGTTCGTAAAGAAAGAATCATTCCATTGCCATACGAAGGAGAACAGCATAACCGTTATCATCGAAGGGATGGCATTAGGCAGAATAACTCTGCTGAAGGTTGAGAAGTAGCCGGCACCGTCCACATAAGCGGCTTCTTCAATTTCTCTCGGAATGCCTCTGAAAAACTGGCGGAAAATATAAACGTATAGGCCCGTCTTCACGCCCATGCCGAGTACGGCGGAAATAATGAACGGCCAGTAGGAGTTGATTAGATTGGCTGGCTTGCCCTTAATCAGCTCGATCAATCCGAATAGATCGAAATTTTTGAAATGCAGGTAAAGCGGAATCATAATCGTATGCGATGGCACTAGAATCGTAAAAATAACGGCCCCGAACAATAAGCCGCTGCCTCTGAACTTGATTCGCGCGAAGCCGTATCCGGCCAGAACGCAAGTTATCGTCTGCAGGATCATGACTCCGGCAGAGAGCATGAACGTATTGGTCAAAACCTTCGGATAGTTCATCGCCGTGAACACGAGCTTGAAGTTGTCGAGCGTAAACGCTTTGGGCACCCAAATGACGGTGGAATCGTACAAATCGTCCATGCTCTTGAATGCAATCGACAGCTTGAGCAGAATCGGATAAACGATGACGAACGCTATGCCGAATATGAGCACGAAACGAATGATAACCCATAACCATTTCTTGGCGAATTCCACCCAATAGGCAGCCGTTGCCATCCGTTGCAGCCGCTCTTCTCTCGCCTGCCGCCCATGTACTGCGGTTTCCGTCTTCATGTGAGACCTCCTTAAGTGTTTGCGTAGCAAACACACTTCGTAAGCATTCGCCTAGTGTTTGCGGAGCAAACACAGCTTCGTAAGCATTAGCTAAAGAGCTAATCTTGATAAAAGACCTTGCGAGATACGATCGACGTCGTGATCCACAGCACAAGCGCAATGACGGCGAAATACATCCAAGCCATCGCGGCGCTGAGGCCGAAATCGAAGCTTTTGAATGCCGTATCTACGACTAAACGGCTCGTTTCATCGCTAATGAAGCTGTCGATGATCGTATAGACCAGATTGGTTAATATTAGCGGGCTGATCATTGGAAAAGTAATTTTCCAGAACGCCTCGTAGCCGGTCGAGCCTTCAATCTTGGCAGCCTCATACAGGGATGGAGATATCGACTGAAGCCCGGCCAGGAATATTAATATTTGCACGCCGGACTGACTAACAATCTCATAGATTCGGCTGACAGCGCCGGTCAGGTATTCGACAAACCGAATATCGATTCCGGATTGGACGAGCATAACCGTGAGCTGCAAATTATCCATGACAGATAAGTCGCCGCCTGTCGTGTCATTCGCGCTTTTAACGACGGACTGCATCAAATCCCCGTTCTCGATGCTTGCGATAATACCGGATGCCAGAATAACCGGTAGGAAGAAGATCGCCCGCGCTAACACCCGTCCTCTAAACTTCTGATTAAGAAGAACCGCAAAGAATAAGCTGAAAATAATAATAAGCGGTGTATTAACGCCAATATTGATGACGGATTCCGTCAATATCCGGACATACGATTCATGCGACAGCAATGCTTCGCGGTAGTTATCGAAGCCGATAAAATCAAGGCTGAAGCCCTCGTCCGTAACCTGCAGATTGCTTAAGCTGTACCGGAGCGAGGACAGCAGCGGAATCATGAACAGGAACAAGAAGCCTACAAACCAAGGAAGGATGAAGTACAATCCGTAATATCTGTTTTTCTGTTCCAGCGACAGCTTCTTAAGCTTCATTGTCCCGTTTCACCTCCAACCAGGTAATCCTTTGCCCCAATTGTTATTCCGTCCACATTCGATTCCGTATCATTGTAGTTGACGATAATTGTTTTACCTTGTTCGAACGTCGTTTGATAGACGCCCTTCGCCAGCATCCGATGATTAACAATCGTTTGGGACTGCACATCTTGGAGAACATCGTTTAGTTCGCGGTATTTTTGTGCCGCATCTTCGATCCATAGCCGGTAATCCGCGGAGTACAAATCAGCGAATTCCGTCATCTTAATCGCCGATGAATCAGCATTAAACCACGTATAATTCAAAGCAGAGCCCGTTTCGAGCGCCTTCAGGAAGTTGTACGTCGAATCCTGCTCATCTGCCATGTTCCATGCTTCTCCGGCGTAATTAACGTAACCGTGGAACACCAACTGGAAGAAAGGAACGGTTTCATCGGTAATGATAAATTGGCTGCTTGTCATCGGCGCACCCACGATATGCCGCGCATAGACGGCCGCATAGGCATTACCGCCTTCCACCAACAGTTCCTCGACGGAGCCGCTTATCCGCTTTAACTGTTCATTCAGAATCCCTTTCGCTTCTTCGCGATCGATGACGTTGGAACGGTTATAATCGGAATTCAACTTCCCCCCCATATCGCGCAGCGACAATCCGGTGAGCTTAAGCTTCTCGTAATCGTCCATGAATCCGTCTACCATATTCGGCAGCACCTTCGGACTGATCACGTAGCCGGGATCCAGATAGTCGTTCTCGCCGAAGTTGGCAGGGTAATACGGATAAACTTTCGCCAGCTTGCCCGTAATAAAGCGGGAAGCCTGTTTGGACTTCTTGAAATCGTCCGCGTTCCGAGTCGCTTCAAGGAAGGTTGCGTCAGGGAACAGCGAGATGTCATTCTCATCAGCATAAGCCTTCAGTTCCTTCAATCCTTTGCTGCCGCCAAGCTTCTTGTCGACGCTAATGGATTTCGGGAGATCATGGTTGATGCCGCCGTTGAACCAACCTGTATAACGCAGCTTGATATTGCCTATTCCCTTATCCAGCATCTCGGCCAATACAGATTCAGCCTGATTGAAGGTCGTCAGCGGTTCATAAGCGCTATAAGGAATGCCTAGGAAAAACTTCTTTTTCGGTATGCCGCCGATAAACTCGGCATAGAACGGAACGCCTTCTTCATCGCTCAGCTTGGTTAGACCCGCCTGCTTGATTAAGTAATCGCGGTAATGCTTAGCCATGCCGGAGTAGCTGGCGTCCTCGGCGCCGAGAAATCCGTAGCGAACGGTAATATCGCCCTCGAAAGGCTCCGCTTGGAACTTCTTCACCGTACTGGAGCGCCAGCCGTTCGTCAGCGTAACCTCCGCCAAATTACGGAGCGTAAAGCTCGGGGACACCGTGTTGTAAACGTTCAGCCTGCCGCTTACGTCGGCCTCGACGGCGCCGACCGCATCTCCTTCTTCAATGATGCCGACAAATGCCCGGTCCTCGTACTTCATCCCGAATACAGGCAAGCGCGCAGCTTCATCATTCTGAATTTTGATAGGTTGGTAAATCGCCGCATCTGTCCCATATAGATCTACACGGTATGGAGCTGCATACGTTTTTTCATTATTGAAGTAGATGAGCGAACCCGAACCGTCCGGAACGAGCGTATAACCTACATCATTGACCCCGCTCGCGCCAAAGAACGGCAGCAGCGACAGTCTTTCAATCTTCATCGATTCCGGATACTCGACACCTTCTGCATCGACCGTCACCTTCAGCCCATCCCCGTCAAGCCGATATTGGAGTGGGAGCTTAACGCTGAGGTCGCCCGCAGCCGCTTCTCCGGAAGCAGCTTTATCGATTGCGATCTGCTCCGCGTCATATCCGATCTTGGCGAATACATCCGTTACCTTCTTGAGTCCGACTCCCTTAAGGGAGGAGTCCCTTCTTTCATAACGCTTCTCTTCCGCGTTATGCTTGAACCGCTTCTCGACTTCCCGCTTGTCTCCTTCATCCTCGATCTTATCCAGGATGAGCGTTTGGAATCTTTCCTCGCTAATAGACTTGGGAATCGCGTCGATATCGCTTTTCACTGCCCCTAACGTGTAGGAGACGTTCAAGCCGCCCTCTACCTTCTCAATGACATATTGGCCGTTCTGAACGCTATGCGTATAATTGTCATACTTCAACGAATTTCCCGCATTGTCCAAATAAGAGATCTCTACCTGCACGTTCAGCTTCTCTTTGTTATAGCCGGTAGCTATGGAATCGTCTGCGCGATCTTGCGGATTGGAATACCAGATCGCCCCGCTGCGCTTATCCTGTACCGCTATTTCCGTCGTTGCGTTATTGACGTATAAGATCAAAAATTCGTTTTCAGCTACCTGCTCCATACCTTCGGCTATACTCGCCGTCTTGCTCGGATCGACGCTCGCAGCCGTAACCTCGGCCTCAGGCTTGTCGCCAGACGCGGACTCGGATACGGTAGATGCCCCTGCCTCTGAATCCGACACCTCTTCGGATGCAGGTTCTGCGAAGTTGGTGCCTTGGGATATAAGCAAGCAGCCGATAATGACTGCCGACATGATGCTCGCAAGCCTCCGTTTCACCGCTAGGCCCCCTTTCTCCTCACGCTCGCAATGAAAGTTCCTGATAGATCGTGTACACAAAACCAACAATTTGTTGAATGAGACTGAAGAACAGCAGCCCCAAGAAGATAATGACGCCCATGACAACGATCGTTAACAGCATAGTCATAATCGTCTTCATAACCGTATACTGATGAACCGTCATCGTTCCGATAAACATCAGCCAAACGAACCATAGCGTAGCCACGGATTCCAATAAATAATAGAAGGAAGCCTCGCGCAGCGTAATGACATTGCTGAGCAATAAATTGGGCAGGTAGAGCAGAATCAAAGGCAGCATCGCATAACCTGTGGCGATGACGATTTCTTTGAACTTCCCTTCCCCGTCCATTAGCGTCGTTAAAGACCAGTTCGCGATGCACCAGAGCAGGAACGGGAACACAATGTATTTCAACTCGTTAATACTGTTCAGATCAAGCGGATAATTAAAGTTGACGACATAGCCGGAATACTGGCGTTTCAATATCATCATCACCGTCACGCCGAGCAAGATGGCAAGCGCGACTCTAAGCTTCCCTTTATTCTCGTACTTCAGATCCCAGAAACCGTCAAAGGGATGAAAAGCAACATGCAGCGAATATTTAATGTCCTTGAGAAACTGCATTCTGTTTCATGCCCCCTCTTCTTGACCTTAGGCCTCGGCGAATAGCTACTACGACCGCTATCAACACGATTAGAATCGTCATATACGTTCCGAAGTTCTCGCGCATATATTCCCTGCGGTACTTGGTTAACGCTTTGGAATAATACTCCCTGTCGTTGCCTAACTTCAGGTAAGTCATTGCTTCCTTATACTCGCCGCGGCGCAGCATCGACTTGCCGATTCCGACATAAGCCATTTCGTAATTCGCATCCAGTCTAAGCACCTGTTCCCATATCTTAGCGGCATCGTCATGCTTGCCTGCACTATATAATCCGTTCGCTTCGTTGACCAAGCTTCCGAATTTGGTCGCCGTAAATTCGGTAATCATGCCTAGATCGCGATCTAGAGCAAAGATCCGATTGCCATAGCTTTCAATCGCGATCGGGGTTTTGAACGTGCCGCGTTGATTGCCGACCTGACCGACTACATATAGAAGGCTTCCGTCTTCGTTATACGTGAAGATTCGTCCCCGAGTCGAATCAAGCGTCCGATACACCCCATTGCCGCTGACATCGATATCGATAAAGGCCGATGGATTTCTCGTCAAGTCGCCGACCGGTCCCCAATCCCCGTTAATACGCAGCACATCGATGCCGGACGGATTCAGCCTTTTGACAGGCACCGCGGTTTGCTTGTCAGCCGTCGTTGTAAATATAAATCCATCCCCATCTACGTCTACATTGTTGAATTCAATCGGAACGAACCGGATCATTTTTTCCCGCTGCTCTTTGGTCGATACCGTCTTCCAGAATAAATCCACCGGATCGAATTGCACGGGGTTCGTGCCTATAAATCCGGTAAAGTCGCCCTCGCTGTCGAATTCGATAATGCCGTCGAAGACGCCTCTAGCGACAACGTAGATACGGCCGGCTTTATCGACGATGACCTTGCGCGGAATGTATTCAAACTTGTCGCTTAGTACCTCGGACTTCGGAGCCCCGATTTCTCTAATGAGCGCTCCGCTTTCGTCGAGTACAACAACGCGCCTGTTCTCGGTATCTGCTACGTAAATATGACCTGCTTCGGTAACGAAGATGCCCTCCGGTTTGTTGAAGGTATCCTGCTTCCCGTTATTATCGAAGCCTTGATATTGGCGAATGGCCTTCCACTCGCTGTTAAGCACCACAATTCGCCCATTCCCGGAATCCAAAATATATAGATTGCCGTTAGAAGCCGCGAACATATCGGTAGGTGTTGCGAGCGGTCCAATGCCCATTTCCTGTCCCGTTATCGTCCTGGAAGGAAGATAAGCGATTGGCGATTTAACGGCATCTCCCCAGTACGAATATACATATCCCTCATACGGCGATGCGTGAGCCGACTTCGGACTTAGCAAGGCAGCTATCATCACGGCCGCCAGGATCAGAATCGATCGCTTTATTATCAAACCTATACGCCTCCATCGCTTTAGTCCTTCATGCCGGACGTTGCCATCGTTTGAATTACATTGCTCTGAGACAATACAAACGTTACGATTGGCACCGTCATCATAATAACTGCTACTGCGGCACCTACCCCTGCGCGGGCAATACCGCCCTGAACGATCTGCCCCATAGCGTAATGCATCGTCTTAAGCTGCTCGCTGTAAATAAAGCTGCCTCCATCCGTTCCCCACAGCATTTGCATCATGAGGATAAGCAGCGTCAGCCAGGCTGGCTTAACGAGCGGCATGACGACTTGCCAGAAAATACGGTATTCGCTCGCTCCGTCGATCTTCGCGGCTTCCAGCAGCGCGTCCGGTATTTGCTCCATGAATTGCTTCATTAAATACAGGCCAAGCGGATAAGCGAATGCCGGAATGATGATGGCCTGATACGAATCGATCCATCCGAGGACAGACATGATCATATAGTTCGGAATGGCCGTTACATGCGGCGAGAACATGAGCGAAAGAACAATGACGGTGAACAATATTTTGTGGCCGCGAAATTTGTGCTTTGCCAGCGGGTATGCCGCCGCCGAAGCGAGGAATATATGGCCCGCGGTGCCTGCCGCCGTAATAAAGAACGTATTGAAGATATATCTAGAGAACGGAACCCAAGAGCTCTTCATAACTTGGAACAAATCCGTAAAGTTATCGAACGTCGCATTCCTCACGAACAGCGTTGGCGGGAATACGAACAGCTCATCGAGCGGCTTGAGCGCATTGTTAATGACGTAAATCAACGGAACCGCCATAAAGGCGCCGAACGCGGCAAGCAGCAGGAACAGCAGGACATCCACCTGCCAGGAGCGGTTCACTTTTTTCTTGAGACCTATAGCTAGCTTCATCTCGCCTATTCCCCCACCCTCTTCAGCAACTTTTGAACGGCCAGATTTGAGCCCAGCATGAGAACGAACAGAACGGTTGCAATGGCTGATGCATAACCCATCTCGAACCGAATCGTGCCGTAATCCACCAAGTGGGTAACGACCGTATGAGCGCCGTACTGCACGCTCGGGAAGCCCGCCAATGCCATTGCGACATCCGCAACTGCAAGGGAGGATGTAATTTGGATGACGGCACCGAACATGAGCTGAGGCCGCATCGAAGGAAGGGTAATAAACCAAAGCTCCTGCCAGCGGTTTCTCACGCCGTCCACCGCTCCCGCCTCATACAGCGTACGGTCAACCGTCTGCAAGCCGGCAATGAATGCCAGGAAGCTGGTACCCAGACTGAGCCACAATTGGACGACGATAATGATCGCGAGCATGTATTTCGGATTTTGCAGCCAAAGGATCGGCTCGTAGATGATCCCGAGCTTCATCAGCAATCCGTTCATAATGCCGTACGAATCGCCGGAAAAAATAATTTGCCAGATAAAGAAAACGTTTCCCGATATCGATGGCGCGAAGAACACGAGCGTCATGATGGCTCTCACCTTTGAATTAAGCTCATTAATGAGCCAAGCAAAGACGAAACAGGCAATATAGCTGACCGGGCCGGTAATGACGGCGAAGATCATTGTATTTTTGAGACCGATCAGGAACACATCGTCGTTCCATAGCAGCTTGGAATAGTTCTCCCAGCCGACCCATTGCGGAGCCTCCAGCATATTGAAATTCGTAAAGCTGAAGAAAATCGAAATGGCGACCGGGAGCACGGTAAACATCAGGAACAACACAACATATGGAGCCAGCAGAACGTACAAATGCTTATCCCGCTTCACGTCCTTCGTGAACAGCTCCCATTTCCCTTGCAAACCTGCAGAGCTTCCCTTCGGCTGCATGATCGTCTCGGTTGCGATTTTTGTTTTTTGCAAAAAGAGTCCCTCCTAGTCCTTCACGTCCAACTTGAACTCGGCTCGTTTCTCCGCGATCTCATAGTCGATTTCCTGCACATAATCGTATAACGCATCGGCCGTATTCGTACCGTTATTGATAACTTCGCGAAGAGCGTTGTCGAGATGCCTTCCCGTGAAATAACCGCCCGGCACCTCCGGCACGCCTTGCACCCATTGCCATTGCTCTTCGAGATTGCGATAATCCCGCGCAGGCCATGGCAGCTCCTTGAGCGCTTCCATATTGGCTGTCGGATAACGCGCCGCAGCGCCCATCAGCCCTTCCATCTCTCTTCCGAACCGTACTTGCGAGTCCTTGCCTACCCACCATTTCATGAACTCCCATGCCGCATCCTTATCCTTGGCCTGCTTCAGCATGATGGCGGCTGTTCCTCCGCTGGCGACGTCCCGGCGAATCGTGCCGTCCGTCTGTTTCATGCCCGGAACCGGAATGAATTCCCATAAGCCTTTGATTTCCGGCGCGGATACGGTCAAGTAGTTGTAGAACGTATAATCTTGAATACCGACCGGCATCTCGCCTGTTCGGAACCGCATTGGAAAATCGAAGATCAGCGGAAGCTTGTAGCTCGTATAGAAGTCGGTCCACTTCTTGAATGCGCTAAGTCCAACGTCTGTGGCCAGACCGCTCTTCGCTCCATCGTTCAAGTAGAACGCTCCGTCCATTTGGTACAACAGCATCGCGAACGCACGGTTCGCCTCCAAGACCGGAACGCCTGTCGATTGGGCAATAGGAAGCGCGAAATCCATATGATTTTTTTGCAGCACAGGGATCATTGCATATACATCCTCCCATGTCTGCGGCGGCTCTATATTCAGCTCCTCCAAAATATCCTTCCGGTAGAAGAGCATATTGAAAATTTGCTGCTCAGGCAGAGCGAATACTTGGCTTCCGGATTTGTACGGAACGATCGCGCTGTCTCTGAATTGCTTCACGACCGTCTCATAGTCAGGATATTTCGATAAATCTTCCGCTGCATTCCGCATCCCGAAGTTCATCGGCACGTCATTACCGACCTGCATCGCCACATCGGGACCTTCCCCGGCGAGCGAAGCGCGAAGCAGCACATCCTGATTGACCAGCTTCAGGTTAACCCCAATGCCGGTAAGCGGAGTGAACGTATCGTCAATCATCGCTTTCAGCACTTGCGCCTGATCGCGCCCTGTCCCGATCCATACGGTGATGGACTCCCCGTCTTCCGTCGTGTTGCCGATTGTATCGTAATTTTCGAAGAACGAATGGAAGAAGGACGATACCTCGTGAACCATTTTTTTGCCGAAGGAAGCACCCGCCTTAGGCAGCTTCTTATCAGGCGAAGCAAGAAGCAAGTAATCAATCTCGAGCGGCTGCTCTCTAACCTGGAGGATCCAGGCGCCGACGCTGCCGACATTGATCTTGAATTGACCTAACCGCTTCTGAACCGATTCCGGTTTCTTAGCCAAATCGGCCAGCTGATAAGCGGTTTTGTTCAAGACGGCGGTTTTGTCGCTTTTCTCGCCCGTCAAGGAAACCAGCTCTTCCGAAACGGAATACAAGATGTCGCTTTGCTTCTTGAACACGTCTACCATGTCGGGAATTTGCTTATCTAATTGATAATCCCGATAAGGATCTGGAACGTTACCGGTAATCATCAAGATTTTTCGATACATAGCATTAATATCAAGCACGCTTGCTTCTACTTGGCGAATTAGCGGCGCGATTGACCCGAGGCTGACCTCAAGCTTCAGCTCGTGCTTGCCTTTCGTCATATAGAAGAGATAGGGCTCTTCCTCGTTGCCGAGCACATTCATCTGCCAATCCGAGTCGTAATAAAACGGAATTTGCGCCATTTCCTTAAACGGAATTTCCCCATCAATCCAGAGCGAGCGTGTAGAATAAATGCCCCGCAGCAATTCTTGTCTGTTCTTGATCGCAATCCGGTATAATCCGTCCTCCGGCGCCTCGACTTCCCAAGCGATCCATTGGCCCGGTACCCGCCAGTTGTTGCCGCCAACCGTATTCATTCTGACCTTCGATACGTCATACGGTTCAGTAGAGGGACTCGACCGATCAGTAATTGGGTATAACGTCGGCGATGATTTGTAAGATGCGTTCTCGCCCTGAACCTTAATTAACTGTCCGCTTGTCTCTTTATAACCCTTAGACTCATAACCGGCCTTCACTTCTTCGTAAGCGGCAGGCGCATCGTAACGGAACAACTTGATGTAGTCGATGGCCATCGGCTCTCGCGAGGATACAAGTGTCAACTTGTGCTTACCAGCCGTGAAATAAAAAACGTACGGGTCTTCGAAATACCCATCGGTATCTCTGAACAGCGACTGCTGCCACTTAGGCGATTCGACTTGGCGCGGCCTTAGCTCATTGCCCCTGTTATCTTGCGTGATTTCTTCGCTCTCGTTTTTCCATACACGATGGAAAGTCAAGTTTCTAGCGCTTGAGAACGGCAGCTTGCCGTCAATCAGCAGTTCCCTTTCAATGGTCGAGCTTTTGCCTTCGATCGGAAAATAGTTCATAGCGATATGATATAAACCGGATGTCGGCACCTCGAGCTCCCACTCGATCGAGCCGCTCTCTCCTGTCTTAACGAAGTCGCCTGTTACTCCGCCCAGCTCGCCTACGATTTCGGGGGTCATATCATGAGCGGCTGTATAATCCGCCCCTCGAATTACGATCTCCTCATCGGGCTGCTCTTCATCCTTGTATTGCTGCAAATAAACGTCGTAGCTGTTCTCAGATGCGTTCGTCAAGGAGTTCTGATCGATCTTTGCATCGGCTTCTGTATTTGTCGCAGCCCCCGTACCGGCCGCATCGGACTGAGATATAGGGGGGATAACCAATATCGAGAGCAGCATAGCGATGATAATCAGCCAAGCGACGGTCATTCTGGAAAAGGCGAATTTCACCTCATTCCCTCCTTTTCGCAAACTAGCGGAATCTTGTTTTTTGTGAGCAACCGCCCGGCCTTCCATGAGTCGGAAGACCGGGCAGTCTGCTTGTTGATCTATGGGCGCTGCCTTATTTATTCTTTCTTCTCTTCCACTTCGCCGCTCAATACTTTGTCTGCAGCCGCTTGCGCTGCCGCGATAACTTGAGCAACACCCGTGGACGGCGTAACCTCGCCTTTGATGAACTTGCCTGTCACGGAGTCGAGCTGTTCTTTAACGCCGAGACCGCCGAAGCGTCCGCCGAATACACGTTGTACCTTGCCGGCTTCATTCATAGCGTTAGCGATGGACGTATCATCCGGAAGCACGTTCTCTAGCCATAGCTTGCGGTTGCCTTCCCAGTTGTCGAAGTCTTGCAATTCTTCCCAAATTTTCACGATAGCTTCTGCGTCTTTAACGCCTTTTGGAATCACGTAAGCAGCCGTTTGTCCGAGCGGATCGGAATAGCTTGTCGCGTTAGGCGCTTTAGGGAAGTATACGTAGCCCCACTCGTCCTTCATCTTGTCCGTCAGACGGCCTTCGATTTCCCACAAGCCGCCTGGATACATGGCAATGTTGCCTTCTGCGAAGTATTTAGCCGGATCTTCCCAGTCGTTTCCTTCGTTTTCTTTCACGACTTTGTGCGTGTTGTACAGCTCATATTCAAAGTTAAGCGCTTCCATTGCTGCCGGAGAATCGAACGATGCTTTTTTAGTAGCTTCCTCGTAGATCAAACCTCCGTTGCTTGCGATCAGTTGCTCCGAGAAAATGTAGTGTGCGCCGGCTAGACCATATTGGTCCACTTTGCCGTCACCGTTATTGTCAACGGTCAGCTTCTTCGCTGCATCAAGCATTGTGTTCCAGTTCCAGTTGTCCGCGTCCAACAATTGCTGCGGATCCTGCAAGCCCGCTTCTTTGAATATCCGTTTATTGTAATACATACCGGAGTCGTTCGCGTTGTACCAGCCTTCTAGGCCGAATACATCCTCGCCGCCGAATTTCATCGATTCGATTACGTCCGGTGCGATGCGGGAGTTGCCCAGATAATCATTCAACGGCGTTAGGAATCCGCCATTCGTAAGTCCCCAGATGAATCCGTCCGGCAAGCGGACAATTTCTGCGAAAGGATCGCCAGCCAATACAGAAGAGGATAACTTCTCTGAAGTGGACCAATATTCTGTATTCAGGTACTTAATTTTGACGTTGTATTTCTCTTCAACCTTTTTGATTCTTTCGCGAGCCAATTCGTCCGCTTCGGAGTCCCCTACAGGCGTTGCGTCCCACCAATGGGAAATGCGAATCTCTCTGCCTCCGAGGTCCGGAGCCGGCTCTTCAGGTACCTCAGTCGGAGCGACCGTTGCAACAGGAGCTTCAGTTGCAGGCGCATCGGTAGCTGGTGTATTCCCTCCGTTATTGCCGCTGCATCCAGACATAATCATCATTGCTGCGGTTACAGTCATCAACATTGGTTTCATCTTTTTGATTTGTTTCATTGTTTAACACATCCCCTTCTTGAATGATTAATCAAATAAAAGCAAGATAGACAGATTAATTAATCAGAGAAATGATTCTACCCTCCTCAAATCAAAAATTATATATAGTGGCGGCTGCCATTATATAAGCGTTTCGAGCATTTTATCGCAGAAAACACAACAATCTTGATGACTCGAATTTTTATGTAAGGGTTTTCATGAAACCCATTTCATTATAGCTCGCTTCCTTTTCTTGGTCAATACGAAAGTTTATATTTTCCATAGTTCCTGTTAAGGCGCCTTATTTGGCAAGAATGAACATTATGCTGATTCATTGCCAAATAAGGTGAACTAACTAACGCCTTCCTTTGGCAATCCTATTCGGTCTACAACCCAATCCGCTCCACCTATCTCCGTCGCTTTCACCAACCATAAGCCGCTTTTCCCATCCTATTGCCCTCAAATAACCCGGGTTTGTGCGAATAGGATGAGCTTTCCATCCTATTCTGTCTACAACCCAATCCGCTCCACCCGTCTTCATTGCTCTCACCAACCATAAGCCGCTTTTCCCATCCTATTTCCCTCAAGTAACCCAGGTTTGTGCGAATAGGATGAGCTTCCCATCCTATTCTGTCTACAACCCACCCCGCTCCACCTATCTCCGTCGCTCTCACCAACCATAAGCCGCGTTTCCCATCCTATTGCCCTCAAGTAACCCTAGTTTGTGTGAATAGGATGAGGTTCCCATCCTATTCTGTCTACAACCCACCCCGCTCCACCTATCTCCGTCGTCTCACCAACCATAAGCCGCTTTTCCCATCCTATTGACCTCAAGTAACCCTAGTTTGTGCGAATAGGATGAGTTTCCCATCCTATTCTGTCTACAACCC
>NZ_JBANSP010000051.1:0-10477 GCF_037167145.1 Paenibacillus sp. YIM B09110
CTGGATCTGAAGTACGTGGAACGCACGCTGCCTTATGTCGTGCAGCTTTGGGGCAAGAACGTTCATCTGGAGACGTTCGTGGAGGATAAAAAGATCGTGTTCAGCTGCGACGGGAAGAAAACGAGTCGGAAGTTTTTATAAATTATAAAAGATGCCCAATCGCACTACTGGCGATTGGGCACCTTAATCACTTCGTGTAATGGGTTTGACGCTTACTAAAAAGCCGACCGATTTCTCGGCCGCCAGACTCTTGGATGGCGTTTAAATATCAAGATTTAGAGTATTTTTCCAACCTATCATGTTTGATAAATTCTAAAGAAGATAGGCTCATTGCCCCAAACTCAGTAAAATGCTTACGGCCTTCGTCAAGCGTCATATGATTTGGAGAACTATATTCCTCCGGATTGATGGTACCATCATCTTCCCAAAAGCAAACAGGGCAAATATCATACTCGCCATTTGATAAAAGTGATTTATATTCACAACACGGGCAAATACTTAATTCCTCTTGAATTCCTTCAATATCATGTTCCGTTCCAAGAATCTCACAAACTCTTTTTGATAAATATTCGTTTTTAACCCCAAGATATTTGTACTTTAATGCTCGAAATATTAACGGATTATATTTATCATCCATAACATAGTCAGGCGGTTCATCTAATTGCACTAATTCATATTGTAGTACATCTGATAATTCATTAAAAACCGTATCTTCTTGATCTATTCCCCACCAATCTAACAATACTTCATACCTAGACTCGTTGGTCATCTTTTCAATAATATCATTGATAATAATGGAAACGGCTTTCTCACGAGTCACACTATGCCACCTCGCTTTATATCCCAGATTTGTAACGAGCACGATTTTTTGCTGCCTCAAATGGATTTGCCTCACTTGCAATATAAAATGTCCTTATCTCACGATCTTTAATATGGCCAATCAGTACTCGATTTGTAGCTGGATCGTATTTAACTATAAAATTACCAACAATCTCTTCTTTAAATGAAGCATTCGTTTCCGCCGAGAAACCCTTTGCCCTCTTATAATACTCAGCCTGAGTAATATCTCCAAATTCTTTTTTATGTTTATCATAGTGTTCCGATAAACTTCCTTGCTTAAATCCTTTCCATTTAATTTCTGCACATGAGATATTATGAACCCAAATACCTAAACTACTGACAAAATACGTATGAAAATCTGCAACAGTAAAATTATAGACATTTATTTTTTCATCGTGAAACACAATTTCAATGTCGCTTATTTCCATATAATTACCATCACTCTGAACTAGTCGATCGCCCAATTTCAAGTTAACAGCATATATCCATCCCTTGCCATCCACCCAAAATGGATGATTAGCGGTGGTTTCAATAATTTGATCGCCAACCGTTAATGTATAGGTGATCTCCTTTTCATTGCGATACAGATGAGTAACTTCTTTGTACGCGATCTCGCCAGTTACTTCATCCTTGGAAAGAACCTTATCTCCGACTTCAATGTCTTCGATATTCTTCTCCCCTTCGTCTGTTTGAATCTTTGTACCGGCGGTAAAGCAATTACATGATGTTGCATTCTTTATGGACTGTAATGCTTTGGACAACTTAGGAACAGCCTTAGCAATAATCTTCATTGCTGCGCTGCTTCCCATTGCCAATTGTAATACATTACCTAATTGCCTACCATATTCCTTGACTTCTGCATCGGTTGGTTTTCCTCCCCACACATGCTTGGAGTTATTAGTCAAATACCAGATCGGATCAATTGCACTTGCTCCAATTGCCTTTCCAAGGTCTGCAAACGATATATCCCCTGAGATTATTGCATTGCCTAATTGAAATAGAGCCCCAGGCGATTTAATTAAATCCTTGAAAGTATCGCCAACTGATGCCAACATACCTCCAAGCAGATTGTCAATTTGGTTCCAACCAATATTTCCGCTCGGATCTATATATTTCAATGGATTATTATAGGCATAAATGTACGAATTCAAGGTCAGTGGATTAGCCAACTCCCCCTCATACGTATCCTTGCTTATAAAACGACCGAGTGACGGATCATAGTATCTTGCACGCAAGTAATACAGACCTGACTCTTCATCATGCATTTCTCCTGCGTATTTAAAAGAATTAGTTACTCCTTCTGTCTGAGTGGTAATGTTACCCCATTCGTCATACATATAATTGTTTACGACATTACCAGAGGTATCTACGATCTGTACAACATCACCATGACCATTGTACAAATAATAATAAGTTTGATTTGTTGAATTATCCAGTTTAGCAAGTAGGCGATCTGGTCCACGAACATATTGAGCCTTCAATACATTTGTATCATCTGATTCGGCAATAACCTGTCCATTCTCATTATAATGATAACGAGTAACTTCTGAGTCATTCATTTTTTTAATCCGGAGACCATCTAAACCATATTCAATATTCGTTGTTTCCGTTCCGATTTGTGCTGAAGTCAAGCGGTTCCACTCGTCAAAACTATAGGCGACGTCATCAAGTTCCATTGGCGTAGAGACCGCGAAACTTACTTCCTCGTAACGGTTTCCATAAGTATCATATTTGTATTCTACCGTATCCCCATTTGGCCTTACAATGTTTGTTAGCTGGTTAAGTTCATCGTAACCATATTCAGTTGTTCCAAAATTGTCCGTAACCGATATAGTGTTACCATTGTTGTCATACATGTAAAAATATCGGGATAACGTTGTGTTCCCTTTCTTATTAGTCACAGTGGATAATTGATTCAGTTTATTATATTCGTATTCTGTCTTCAGGTACGTTCCATCTGTTAGTTTAGGATAAGTCACGGACTTGACCTTACCGTCGGCATAGTAGTCATATTCTGCAAACTCGCTACTGTTCGAATACTGTTGATTGCTCCCATTTGTTTGTACACGTTTTAAGCGTTCTTTGTCGTAGTAATATCGTGTAAAACCACTGAAACTGTCCTGAACAACCGTTGTTCGACCTAATTTGTCATTCAAATTAGTATATGAATGATTATAACTTTCATATAATAACGACTGTGCATTCAATTGACCAAAATTCGTATATGATAGCGATAAGGTTTGCTTTAATATATCATCTTCATACCACTCCAGCGTTCCTGGGCCGAATGGAGTATTATAATACGTTCGTATTTCCTCCGCACCAACCTGCTCACCATTAATCCTATTATTAGTATCATACTGATAAGAAAATACTTTTTGGTTTATATCTGTTTTGGCAATAAGATTACCTAACTCGTCTGGAATAAATTGTTCACTTTCATTTGACGCATTCGTCTTAGTTATAAGCCTTCCTGACTCATCAAATGTTTTGGTTTTTGTCCATATCCCACCTTGTTTAATACCACTCAGCTCACCAAGCAAATTATAATCATACTCAGTAGTTTGCTGTAATGGATCAGTAACGGACACCAACCTGTCCAACTTATCGTATACAAAATCTGTTGTATATTCCTTCGCATCCGTAACTGAAATAACATTGCCGCCGATATCGTAAGTATAGTACTGATTTAATGCTCCACTAGTTGTTGTCCCGTTTGGAAAGGTACTTTCCTGCACAATATTACCCCATTGATCTGTTAGGGACACCTGTATGTTTTCCTTCAAACTATCTTGTGGGAGATTTCTGAAATTACTTACGCTATTGGCCGCAACAAAATAACTAGAACGTTTACGTGTTTCTATATCATATTCACTACGTCTTAGATTTCCATATGAATCAATATTTTCCGCTATTTCCCCCCAACTATCATAAGAGGAAATCGTAACATTGCCTTCTGGATCTCTGATATAATTCGGTCGATTAACTCGATCATAACGATAATCTGTAGGCAACCACCCGTTAGCATCATCGTAAATTAGGATACGACGAGGATTACCAAATGCATCATAAAACTGATATTGCTTATCAAATTCAGTACTTGTCATATCTACTAAGTTTTGAATTTCCACATATGATTTTACTTGTGTTCCTGTTATCTGTTTATTTGAATTTTCGTAATCTGAATAAGCACTGTATGGTATATATTCATACTTCTGCTTCATAGAATACGTTTTTCCATCTTCACCTGTGTATACTGGCATATCAACGGAAATAGCTCGTCCTTGATTATCAAAGTTATACGTCGTCGTAGCCCCATCCGTATCCGTATCCGTATGAACTAGCCCCAATAATAAATCGTATGTTTTTGTGGAATGAGATTCTATAAGATTATTATTCGAATCAGTATAATATTCAGTAGTTTTAGTAGGGAAAGCGTTTTTACCACTAGATCCATACAAAGTAATGGATTTGGCTTGTTTGTTGTTTTCCAGTGGCTTTGTCACTTCCACACGGTTTCCATCTGAAGCTTGTGTATAAGTATACTGAGTAGTCTCGTTTTCTGGATTTATATAAGATTTAATTCGTCCAAGGTTATCGTACGTAAACGACTCAGTCAGCAAAGTAGTAGCGTTTTGATACCACTTTTTCTGAGCAATCATTTTATAGGTCGGCTCATACATAAAAGTAGTTGTATAAAGTGACTTGATGGATGTGTTTTGGTATTGTTCCTCAGTCAATGGTTGTGTGATAGATTGAAGTCCGCCCCAACTGGTATAGATACGATCAGCATATAGCGTGTTGTGCGATACTCCATCTGATGTTATGTCCTCCGTCTTTAATTTTGTTGGCTTCGATTTAAAAACGGCATCGAATTCTTGATACGTTACGCGTTTTTTTTCATTATCTGATGTTGTAACCTCGGCCTCTAACATTTGCATTTGTTTGTTGTAAGTTTGCTTCACATTTTGTCCGCTACTCAGCTTAAACTTAGAAGAGAATGTATATGAATCTGGCATGACTTCTGTCGAAGCGTAAGTTGGATAGCCCGTATAATCATTTGTATATTCATAAGTTACATAGTTTATTTTATCGGCATTAGGATCGTTAACTGTAGAAATTTTAGTGGGATCGTTACCCATATGAGTATATGTACCACTAGAAGTATCATATCTTTTGATTCTATCGTACCTCTCCGTAACGCGATGTGCCTGAGTTGCACCATCTGGACCTAAATTCCGAACCGTACGATCATACCAATATGAAGTTTCGGAGTGCGGATACCTAACAACAGATAATATTGCGGCAAACATCTTAGCTGAATTAGGTTCGCTTATATTTTTATTACTAAAGTTAAATAATATTTCATTAGCATCTAACATACCATTTTGAACTCTATTGTAATAATACGCGGTCTTTAAACCTACTCTATCTGTAACTTCACCCAGATAAGGCAAGTAGTATGTGTCAGTTATTTGGCCATTACTGCGAAATCTAGCTAGTTGCCTGCTTTTGGTGTACTTGAATGAGACCGTATGTTGCGCATTATCTGGATCTTTGACTGTAACAACAATGTCTTCTCCAGTAAATTCTCCATCTGGTTTTTGTATTGTATTTTGATAAGTAAATGTGACTATTCTACCGATACTATCCACAATCTGTGAAATAAACGGATATGTTTTACCTAGAACCTGTCTATTCGTATGTGTGAAAGTGATTTTATTCCCAAATCTATCTTTAACACCAACTAACCGGCCATCATCACCGAAATAAGTTTCTCTTTTGTCTGAACTTACAAAAACGAATTTGGCTGTAACTTGCCCATTATTAAATTGATACAACGAATCATTAGTCGCTACTGTTCGAAACTCCACGTCCTTACCTTCATAATTTATAAGATTTGAATCACTTGTATCTGGCGTGATATTAACTTGATAGGATGCGCCTGAACCATCGTGAAAAGTAACATACGTTCTTCCTTTATGGGTTTCTTTCTGTACAGAAGGAAATGCTAGGGCCCATCCTAAACCTAGATCATAACGCGTATGGAGATAAGTATGTTTATCTGGGACACTACGAGTATTAACGGTATAAGTAGTATATGTCTCTAGAATACTGCCATAATATCGCTGAGCAATATCTATAAAAGATAAATTTGAGGTGTCATTATTTACAGAATTCTCCATTAACCATGCATCAGTTTCATTTTGATAAGGTCCATAATAGAAGGTATTACATGTCGAAGTACTAATAAAACATCTCTGTACCTCCACATACCAACCTGGTTCTGACCAGGCTGTATACGAGCTTGAAGTTGTACTCACTGTTGCTTTTTTTGTTGCCCCATCAGCTTGTGAAGAATTATAAATTCGAGATATTGAAAGATCGAGACCATCCTTACCCGGTAAGGCGATATCTGTTTGTTTAAAGGTTAGCGAACCCGTAATAGGATCAACAATTTCTTCCGTTGAGTTACGATCTGCCAAAAATGGCTTCTGGTTTTCATTTGTTTGCTTGCTTGCTATATTATTAAGTACACCTTCCAGACCTTCAATATTAACACTTGCATGGACAGACCCTCCACTAAATGCAAGGAAAATGAAGATAGCCATGAGAACTGATAACAGATTTTGTTTAACTTTTCGTTTCACAGTCTACTTTCCTCCCTCAGAAATCTTTACATGATTATCTTGTCGCTCTTTTTCATTAATATAGTTTTCTAGCAATCCTTCTAGAGAAATTTTGTTTGCTTCGGCGAATGCTCTAAATTTCTCCACTAAATTTGGAGAAATATCATTTTGGATTATTAATCTATTTGCTTTGGCATTTTCTTTATCCAAATTAACGTCATTTTGTTGAGTATCAGTAATATTAGATTTTTGTATTTCATTATTTTCGATCATTAACAACATATCATTAATCGAGCTCTTCCCTTGAGCTTGGTAGTTCTCTGCTATTTCAGCGATATTAAGTTCAGCATTTTCCTTCTTACCAAGCAGCAATACATAAACCTCATCCTCTGTTAGATCAAGTGACTGTAGTTCGCTGAAATCAGATGAGAATTCTGCCTTTAGTTTCATTTTCAAACTATTTTCTCTTTGCTTCAATACTTCTTCCCGTAATTCTCCTACACTTAAACCATCAACATTCGCAGTTAGAATGTCTACTGGAGCTAACCCAACTTGATTAGCGATTTCATCCGCATTAAATATCTCTTTCAGCTCATATCCTTCATTTAGTAGTTTTTCTAATTCCTCTCCATCTACTGTGTGTGGATCGATAGTATATTCTCCGCCTAATCTACTAGTTGTACCTGTATAAAGAGCAGCTTCTTGTTCCGTTCCATCAATAATAACCTCTTCATACTCTGCTTGAAATGAATCAGTCGGTGGGGTTAATTGCAGTCCAGGCTGTACCAATTCTTGATTCGAGCCTTTATTATCTGATCCAAAAGTGATTCCACCGAAGCTAGAAAAAACAATGCCAGTGCATAATGACAAGACTATTAACTTATTATTAATTTTCATTTATATTACTCCTAACTATTATTTAGTATTGTTTAAAATTACAATTCATGCGCTCTATTCAATCTGAATTGTATTCTTAGAAATCAAATTCCCATTGCCGTCGTAAATGAAATCTTGACGGTACTTTGATTGATCAATAGTAATAGTTACAGATGTCAATCTATTCTCTTTAGTTTTGTCATATACATACTCTTTAAGAATGTGTTTTTCTGGATAATCGAAAGTGTCAAGGATTCGATTATAATTCCAAACTAAGAGTGTTCCATCTTCTTTAAAACTCATCCCTCCAAGTAGAGAGTTTCCAATTGAAATAAAACTGCCCTCAGTAACTATTCGTGGGTAGCCTAGCCACCCTCCCCAGCTATAGAGAGAGCCAACTGTATCAATTGCAGATATATAAATTCCCTGTTCAGTATTGGATTCGTATCTGCCTGATGTAATATCAAACGATTCGATATCTTCTAACACTGTGTCAGCATTGAAATATATATAGTCAAACCATGGATTATACCCTCCAGTATCTCGCCCTTGCCCAAATTCGCCTGACAATTCTGCTCCTTTGGCCAACATTTTCCCATCTTCTGTAAGAAGTATTGTGCCATAGGGACTAGCCTGAATATCTTTAACATTATTTATCGGATTGTTGTATATGTCTGCTTCTATCCGCGTAGGTACATATGTCTGCAAATCAATTTGGAACTCAAACATCCGCCACTGATCCCCCCAAACATAAGCGGTTCCATCAGCTTTCAATGCAACAGAATGATATGCACCAGCATCAGCATAAATAATATCTTCTAAGTAGGATTGCCCTTCATCCTCAGCTGCTAAAACATGTATAGGCAATGGACTATCCCAACTATTTCCTCCATCACCAAGTTGACCATACTCATTTGTTCCCCATGCAAAAACATTGCCTTCTGAAGAAACGGCTAAATTGTGGTTCCAACCCGCACTTATTGCGACAATATCATTTAAAAATCCTGATCCATCAATTCCAACCACTTGTACTGGAGTACTACTAAAAGTATATGTGCCATCACCTAACTGACCATAGGTGTTGTCTCCCCATGCCCAAACAGTCCCATCTGATGCCAGAGCCAGTGAATGGCTATCCCCAGCACTAACTGAAACTATATCCTTATCTTCCAATGACGTTACCATTGCTGACTGTCCATCATACAATGGATTGTCAAACCCTATCTGGTTAAAATCTTTGTGTAACCATGAAAACACTTGATTATCATCATTAATAATTAATGTATGTTCAGATCCAGAAGAAATTCTCTTATGATAATAACTACGATCTACTTCATTTAAAGAAGAAATTGAATTTGTACTGCTTCGTGCACTTAATAAATTTGATGATAGAGTATACTGAAGCTCAATCTGTTCGTTATACTCCTCTCCTAATTGATCTTGGAGAGAACTTTCTGGAATTTGAATATTTAAATAACCTTCACTTATTTCATTTAAATTAACACTTAAATCCATAACCATGCCGTGTGCTCTTGCCTCAACCTCAACTGCTTCACCATTTATTGACCCTTGTATGTTACTAAAACTTTCTCCAGGAACAATAACTTTGTTGAAAAACAATTGAATTGGCGCAGAATCATTTAACATAACACCAGGCGATTCAGGATGTATCTTTACAACTTGTAAATTCCGATCACTGCGTGAGGCTGTTGTAAAGGATTTTTCAAAATCTTGTTCTAGATACTCATTATTACTTGAGCTAATACTTTCACTGTCTACTGATACTTTATAAGTTGTCGACAAACTCAAACTACTTGTCGGATGAATTAACAATTTATTTCCTTCTACTTCTTTCAAACTTTCAATTACCGATCCGTTGCTTGTCAATGATATTTGCTCAGAGTCTTTCAGTACTATTTCTTTATCGAATATAATAACAATAAAGCTTTTGGATCTTACACTTAAATTGTCGTTCTGAGGTATCATCCCTTTGACTTTTAAATAATTTTCACTTGTAATTTCATAAGTGCTTGCCAATACCGTTTCGTCTTTTGAAAGTGCATTCAATTTTTCACTTAAATTATATGTCTGAAACGGATTCGCGTAAGCAACAGTACTTATTGTCAATATGACAACTAATGACAATAAGTACATTAACCTTTTATTCATTTATTCTTCCTCCCAATTGTTATAAATCTTCAATAGGAACCACTATGGAACACGCACAAGTCAAATACTCTTCCTTATCCTCAAACTCATTTACCTGCTAGCATAATAGGTCTTTTCGCCATAAAAAAGCCATCTTTCAATTAATGAAAGATGGCTTATAACATGAATATTTCAATGGACATAAGAAATACGCACCTTCCTCCCATCCTCGTGGGGAAAAATAAAATCATTCATGGCAGGTCTCCTGGCTCGCATCATCGCAACCTATTTCCTTCCCGTATGAATTACATAATACAGTGGACTAATAATAAGTTACTCCGCTTTACAGTGGCGGGACCGCATCGGAATAATACCGAATTTCCCTTTTAAGTTAAGGCATTTAATTATGCAATAACACCATTAATGAGATTTATTAAGTTTTTATTTAAATCTATACAAACTTACCATGTTTATAGATACAATTACAATACTTAAATGCGTGATAACCCAATTGCAGGGTTGCCAGATGGGATATATTATGGAAAATTAAGCTGATCCTGCCCGCTATATCATCCAATGGTTGCTGTTTCAATATTGATTCGAACGACCGGAGTCTTCCAACGGCATAACAAACAGCCATTGTTTTTACAGATTACCTCAGGGCATGGTAAACAATGAAATTGAAGAAGCCTATGGCCGTTTCGTTACCACTGTATATAGCCCCACAGGCTGCTCGCTACGGTTATTGACGAGTTTCAAAAAATGCCATTGGCAATGAAGGCAGTGAGCTTCTCCTACCGATAGTGCTGTATCAATAAGCCGATCATCGACCACGTTCTCGCGCAATACGGCTTCTTCAAGCACAACGCCAGCAATCCGACGCTCATTAATACTCTCCAATCCTGGAAGACTGGCAGCGCGACATCATGACAATGCTTCGCGATGAGATGCTGTATTTTTGGCCACAAATCGAAACTAAGATC
>NZ_JBANSP010000052.1:0-8664 GCF_037167145.1 Paenibacillus sp. YIM B09110
AGTTCGATATCGGGCAACTAAACGTGCGGGTTGGGTGTTATGGGCGTGAATCGGCCGAATTAGTTTGATGAAATGCAACTAATGAGCATGTAACCACGTGGCAGATGAAATTAGTTTGATGAAATGCAACTAATGAGCAATATACCCGGCGGTGTCAGTCTGTTAGCGTCAAAGCTATACATGCTTCTACTACAGCACGTATGGCTTTGATGCTGAAGAGGGGGCCAAACGCCAGGAGTGGATACGTTTGGTTCCGCGGCCTGCGGTTTGCAACCAGCCCTTCTGCTCCAACTCAAGCAGCAGGTTGCGTGCTGTTCTGTAGCCGCATCCAAGTAAATTCCGGACATCGATCAATTGCACGGGGCGATCAAGATGGCGTACGAGCCGGATAATGTCCCGTTCTTCTGCGATCAGCTCTGCTCTCCATTCAGATTCCCCAAACAATCTCCCCATCATTTGCTGCAAAAGTTGCTGCCACAGTCTGGGGCGCTGCTCGATATCGTCATAAGAAACACGGACAACGATCCAGCCGTCGTTCGTAAGATGCATCTGGCGCACCCATTGATCGCTGAACTGCCTCCTCGAGATATTTCGCACGTGAGGACCGTAACCATCCACCTCGATCGCAATTCGGACATGGTTTTTCACGAATGCAAAGTCTAAGTATCGAAATCCTTCGCTGAAGTCTTTTATCTCAAACTCGGGATGCAAGTTGGCAAAATGGCCAAAAGCAGGCCACCACACATTACGAACGAACATTTGCTCGGCATGGGCATGCCCTTCTTTAAGTCTGCGCAAACGCTCACCTTTCCTCTGCATGAGATGCTTCTCATACCATTGCATGTGTGTTTCCTCAAATAAAGTCGTATTCATCTGTAAGATCCTCTCCTTAATTAAAATGAAAAAACGCCGTTTAATCCGGTTCATCCCGGATCAAACGGCGCATGCTTTGCGACGCATTAAATGAAGTTATGCATCCATATTAGCATGGATGAAGCCGTTCAGCCAATCATTTGACAGCTGTTCGGTCACGAAGCAAAGAATGCCAAACCCATGCCGCATTAAGCATCATCATGACGGCAGACAGTACGAATAAACCTTTAATGCCGATGTAGCCGGACAATGCGCCGCCTGTTATCGGGCCGATCATGTTGCCGATAGCAAGCGAGCTTGTATTGAAGCTGTATGAGCGGCTCTCCATACCATCAGGCGTGTACTTGCGAATCAGCGTATTCACCGCGGGTATAAGGCCGCCGAGGAAGATACCTAGCATGAATCTTGCGAGCAGCAATTGCCATACCGTTCCCGCGAGAGCTTGCGGGATGAAGGAAATCGCCGCGCCGATTAGAGCGACGCCGAGAATTTTCTCGCCGCCGATTCGATCGGCGAGCTTGCCAAGCAGCGGCGAGGCAACAAGATTAGAGAGTCCCGTCACAGAGCCGACGAACCCCGCCCAAAACGCCAAGTTAGCAGCTGTTCCATGTAATTCCTGCACATAAAGGGGGATCAGCGTCATCGGGCTCATCATCGCGAACTGGATGAGGAAGGTGACCGCGAACAGCGAAGTCAGTTGCGGAATGCGGGCAAGCTTCTTCAGCCCCTCGACGACGGAAGCCTGCACGCGCGCCGCTGCTTTCGCGCGGTCGAACGGTTCCTTAACGACAATGAGGGCAAGCAGCGATGCGCCGAATAATAATGCCCCGGTCAGATAGAAGATCGGCCGGTAACCAACCGTATCGGCAAGCAGACCGCCGAACAGAGGCCCGAGAATCGTGCCGGCAATGCCGCCCGATTGAATGGTCCCCATAGCGAAGCCCATACGTTCCTTAGGCGTCGTAGCTGAGATTAGCGCTATAGAGGCCGGGTTGAAGCCGGATATTGTACCGTTCAGCATTCGTAAGAAAAGCAGATGCCATGGATTCGTAGCGAAGCCCATTAGCACCATGACGACGGCCATGCCGAAGCCTGAGCGCAGCAGCATGATTTTGCGGCCATAGCGGTCAGCGAACTTCCCCCATATCGGCTGGAAGATGAATGAGGTGACGAAGTTGCCCGCGAATATAACGCCCGCCCACACGCCGATCTCATGCGTATCGCTAAGGCCTAGATCGAACTGCAAATAAAGCGACAAAAAAGGGATGATCATCGTCATCCCCGCCATCACAAGAAACTGACCAAACCACAGGACGATTAGATTTTTTTTCCACTGTTCCATGGCTATAAGTATAACATAAGAGGACGTCATGCGATAAATGGGAGGGAAGGGCAAACTTTCATACCTTCTTCATGCAAAGTGACATCGATTGTCATACTATTGTCATAGGAACGCATTTGAGAGCGGTTGTTAGGGTAGAGGAAAAAGGGCATAATGGATACAGATGACACTACATAGAAATGGGGAACGGGAATGTCTTATAACGACCGTTTCATTCGGGCGTGCATGAAGCAAGAAGTAGACCGCGTGCCGGTATGGTACATGAGGCAGGCAGGTCGCTACGATCCAGATTATCGGAAAATAAAAGAGAAATATTCACTGCTTGAAATATGCAAGCAGCCGGAGCTTGCTGCGGAAGTGACGATGATGCCGGTGAAAAAGCTCGGCGTCGACGCAGCGATTCTGTATTCGGACATTATGAATCCTGTCGCTTCGATCGGGATTGACTTTGATATTGTCGGCGGCATCGGGCCGGTCATTGCGAACCCGATCATGACGGCAGCAGACGTAGAACGTCTGAAACCGATTGACGTGGAAGGCGATCTCGGCCATGTGCTGGAGACGATTCGGATATTGAACCGTGAGCTGGATGTGCCGCTTATTACGTTTGCCGGCGCGCCGTTCACGATTGCTAGTTATTTAATAGAAGGAAGACCTTCGAAAAACTATTTGCGCACGAAAGAAATGATGTACAGCCAGCCGAAAGTATGGCATGAGCTGATGCGTAAGCTTGGCGATATGGTTATCGCTTATTTGCGCGCTCATATGGCGGCCGGCGGCAAGGCGTTCCAACTGTTCGACAGCTGGGTTGGCGCGCTTGCTCCAGCGGACTTCCGCACGTATGTATTGCCGACGATTGAGCGTATATTCGATGAGCTTAGCGATTTGCCGCAGCCGAAAATTTATTTTCCAGGCGTCAGCTCGGGCGAGCTGCTGCCAGAGCTTGGCGGCGTGAAAGCAGATGTGTTCGGGCTGGATTGGCGCGTGTCGATCCCGGAAGGACGCCGTCGCTTGAACAACGGCGCAGCGGTGCAAGGCAATCTTGATCCGACGGTGCTAACAGCGCCAATCGGCGTCATTGAATCGTATGCGAAGGAAATTATCGATCAAGGGATCGAGCAGGACGGATTCATTTTCAACCTTGGACACGGCTTGTTCCCGGAAGCGTCGCTGGAGAAGCTGGCTGAATTGACTGCGTTCGTGCATGCCTATTCGACCAAGGCGATTCGTGTACGCAATGGGAAGGAGACTAGCCATGTCTGATCATAATCAAAAGATCGGCGTACTTGTCATGTCCTACGGAACGCCGGAATCATTAGACGACGTCGAAACGTACTATACGCATATTCGCCGCGGACATGCTCCGACACCGGAGCTGCTTGCCGAGCTGAAGGGTCGTTACGAAGCGATCGTAGGCGGAGTATTCCCGCTTCGCGAGAATACAAACGGGCAAGTGGCAGGCTTGCAGGATAAGCTGGAGCAGCTTGCTCCAGGCAAGTACGCTTGCTACCAAGGTCTCAAGCATGCGAAGCCATATATCGAGGATGGCGTAGAGCAGATGGCTGCAGACGGCATCAAGCAGGCAGTCGGCATCGTGCTGGCGCCGCATTTCTCGACGATGAGCGTAGGCAGCTATATGAAGCGCGCTCAAGAAAAGGCGGATGAGCTGGGCATTAAGCTGGCAGTTGTGGAGCAGTACCATATGCATCCGAAGCTGTTGCTGGCCCTTACGGAACGTGTACAGGACGGATTGCGACGCCTAGCGGAGCAGACGGACGGCGAACCAGTAAAAGTATTGTTCAGCGCGCATAGCTTGCCGGAGAAAATTCGCGAGCTTGGCGATCCCTACGAGCAGCAGCTGCTGGAGACTTCAGCGGCGGTTGCCGAAGCGGCTGGCGTTACGGATTGGCAGTTCACGTGGCAAAGCGCTGGACGGACGAGAGATCCTTGGCTTGGCCCGGACATTCTCGAGACGCTTCCTGTTCTCAGAGAAGAAGGCGTTAAGGCGGTGCTTGTCGCACCGGTGGGCTTCGTGTCCGACCATCTAGAGGTGCTTTACGACCTCGATATCGAGGCGAAGGCAGCGGCCAAAGAGCTGGATATGGCACTTGATCGAATTGCGATGCTGAATCGCGATCCGTTATATATGGAGACATTGGCAGAATCGGTCATACAAGCACTGGCAAGCGAGAGAGAGGAATGAATGAGATGCGGAGAATCGGAGAACCTGATCGAATTGTCGTCATTGGCGGAGGGATCAGCGGACTGAGCTCCGCTTTTTATTTGCAGCGGGAAGCGGAGCGGCTAGGCAAGGAAATCCATCTGACGATTGTTGATGGAGCTCCTGTACTTGGCGGTAAAATCAATACGCTGCAGCGTGACGGCTTCGTCATTGAGAAAGGGCCGGATTCGTTCCTTGCGCGCAAGCTGGCCATTATCGATTTGGCAACGGAGCTTGGGTTGACGGATGAATTAACGACGACGAACCCAGGGGCGAAGAAGACTTATATTTTGCATCGGAAAAAGCTGCATCCCATGCCGGCCGGACTCGTGCTTGGCGTGCCGACGGAAATTAAGCCGTTTCTTAAGACAGGGCTTGTATCTTGGGGAGGCAAGCTTCGCGCTTTAATGGATTTTGCGCTGCCTGCGCGCAAGGTTAAAGGTGACGAGTCGCTTGGCGGATTCCTTGAGCGCCGTGTCGGCCCGCAAATCATGACGCAGATCGCGGAACCGCTGCTAGCCGGAATCTATGCGGGAGATCTTAGAAAGCTTAGCATTCAAGCGACTTTCCCGCAGTTCGCGGCATCGGAGCAGAAGCACGGCAGCTTGATCCGCGGCATGCAGCATAACCGCAAAGCGGGATCGGCTGCTCTTCCCGCGGTGGCGAAAGGCGGGACCTTCCTGACGTTCAAGGGCGGATTGACGACTGTCGTAAATGCGCTGGATAAGGCGTTAAGCAGCGCGGAGCGCAGGCTTGGCGTGAAGGTGGCGGAAATTCGCGACGAACATCGGGCAACTGCGGTAGAGACAGAGCGCGATCAAGAGATCGGACAAGCACGTTATACCGTTGTATTGGAAAATGGCGAGCAACTGCCCGCGGACCGCATCGTGATGACCGCACCTGCGTACAACGCGGCCGATCTGCTCGAACCGCTAACCAATGTGAGCGAACTGCGAGCGATTCATTACGTATCGGTAGCGAATGTGGTGATGGCTTTCGATAAGGCGACATTCGGACTCGAATTCGATGGCTCCGGCTTCTTAGTTCCGCGTTCGGAAGGTCTTAGCATTACGGCATGCACATGGACATCGAGCAAGTGGCTTCATACGAGTCCGGACGATAAGGTGCTGCTTCGCTGCTATGTCGGACGAGCGGGCGACGAGGAGAAGGCGAAGCTTCCGGACGCTGAGCTGATTGCTGCTGTTCGCAGCGACATCAAGACGACGATGGGCATAACGGCAGAGCCTCTTTTTACAGAGATTACAAGATTGTATCGCTCTATGCCGCAGTATCCGGTCGGACATCTCGACAATGTAAAGCAGCTGCGCGCAAGGCTGGCTGAAGAGCTTCCAGGTGTATGGATTACAGGCGCGGCCTTCGACGGCGTCGGTCTTCCCGACTGCATACGGCAAGGGAAGGAAGCGGCGAAAGCAACTCTAGCAGAGTCGTAATATTTGTTGACCATGAAGCTCCTATCATTGATATAATGGAAAAGTCTTGATAGACAAACTTCCAATTATATCAACGAAGGAGCTTATTTTCATGAACGTATCCCGGTCTGAGACGCGTCAGCATGAGAAGAGAATGCGCAAGAGAAGAATGAGGCGGCTTATGATCCTTAATGTGACATTGCTGACCATTATTGCTGCAGTGATTGCCGTCTGGTTAATTGGATTGAATATGAATGCGGACAAGGAAGCGGGCAGTTCGAATAGGGGCGAGGACAGCGGGGACAATCAGCCGATCGAACAGAAGCAGCCCGATGAATCTAATGGATCTGAGACTTCTACAGAGGAAGAAACAGCCCAAAATAACAACGAGGGCAATACGGGGGCAGTAGATTCGGGTAGCGCGGACGGCGAAGAAGGAGAGAAGATCAGTCTTTCTTTTGTAGGCGATGTGTTGTTAGCTCCTTATGTGGAAGGTGTCATGAAGAAGAACGGCTATGATTTTCCATATCGGGAATCATTGCTGTACCTTAGCGAGCCGGATGTAACGGCGGCAAATTTCGAATATCCAGTCACGTTACGCGAAGCTCCTGCAAAAAATAAACAGTATGTGTATAAAGGACCGCCTGATTCGCTTCCAGCATTCCGGGACGCGGGGTTCGATGTCGTCAACCTGGCGAACAACCACACAATGGATCACGGTGTAGAAGGTTTGCTGGATACGATGGACTATTTAGACAAAGCGGGCATTGCGCATATGGGGGCGGGCAACAACGATACGGAGGCTTTTGCCCCAAGTATTCATGAGGTGCGCGGTGTAAAGGTCGCGTATGTCGGACTTAGCCGCGTCGTCCCTGAAGTGTCGTGGAAGGCGGACAAAAATACGCCCGGCGTGGCGGAAACGTATGATACAAGGCGGGCGGTAGAAGCGATTGCCAAAGCGAAGGATATGGCTGACATCGTAGTCGTCATGGTACACTGGGGAACAGAGCGAACGACGGTTCTGGAAGATTATCAGAAGCAGTTCGCAAGGCAATATATCGATGCAGGCGCGGATCTGGTCATTGGAAGCCATCCGCATGTGCTGCAAGGATTCGAAACGTATAAAGGCAAATGGATTGCATACAGTTTAGGGAACTTTATTTTTGGCTTGAACCCGAAGGGTGAGGAGAAGGATACCGGCGTGCTAGACGCGGTATGCTCGAAGAACGGCAATTGTGATCTGACCTTCCATCCGATGGTTTCGGTGAATTCGCAGCCGATTCCGTTAGAAGGCGACGAAGCGAGGACGCTTCTGGATCGAATGACGTCGATTTCTCTCGGAGTTGCCCTGCGGGAAGACGGAGGACTGGAAGCGCAATAGAGCTGGCAGTCCGAAAGGATGAGTGCATAATGAGAAATCCGTGCGTAGCGCATCGAGGCTGGTCGGGCCGCGCGCCGGAAAATACGATGGCTGCGATTCGTTTGGCAATCGCCGAGCCGGACATTGAATGGATTGAAATCGATGTACAGCTTTCGAAGGATTATGTGCCGGTCGTTATCCACGATTATAAGCTAAGACGTACGACGAACGGCAAAGGCGATGTGAAGGATTGGACGGCAGCGGAGCTGACGCAGCTGGATGCCGGACATTGGTTCTCGCAAAAATATCAAGGAGAACCGATTCCGACGCTCGATGACGTGCTACGTGAATCAATAGGACATTGCAAGCTCAATATCGAGCTTAAGACGGACGGTATTCGGTATCCGATGTTAGAAGAGAAAGTGCTCGAGCGTATCTATGCTTTCGACGCGGTAAAAGAGGTTGTATTGACTTCGTTCCATGAAGGCACGTTGTACAATGCGCGAAAGCTTAGCGGCGAGGTTAGGACTGGACTTATTCTAGACGCATGGCGGAATTCGCTTCCGAAAGAGCTGGAGGAGCTTGGCGCTGATTTCTTATCCATCGGCTACTCGAGGCTTAATAAGGACCGCATGGCGCTATTGAATGAATCGGGTATTCAGACGATGGCTTGGACGGCCAATGATGAGCGGACGATCCGCAAGCTGACCGAGCTTGATCCGAATCTGATGATATGCACGAATTATCCGGAAAGGTGGCGCGAGGCGTTGCATCGCAAAACGAGATTGTCCAGCGTTTCGCAGTGGCTGCAATGGTAGGGCTGGTGGATGAATGGTGGTTAAGGCTGCTCGTTGGCTTCTTATGCAGCAGCCTTGCTGCTGCCGCGGCATATAAGGCGCGATCATTATCTCTCTCAGGGGCATGGTCGGCGCTCGTGATGGGGACAGGCTTCGTGACGCTTGGCGAGCCAGTATGGTTCGGCGTGTTGATCGCTTTCTTCATATCGTCATCGGCGCTGTCGAAGTATAAGCGCAAGCATCGGGCCAAAGCGGAGGCGGAGGCTAAGTATGAGAAGACCGGCAGGCGCGACGCCGGTCAGGTGTGGGCGAACGGCGGAGCGGGGTTGCTGCTGTGCGCGGCCCATTACATATGGCCGCATGAGGGCTGGCTGTTCGCGTACGTCGGCGTCATGGCCGCCGTGAACGCGGATACGTGGGCGACGGAAATCGGCGCCCTCAGCCGCAGCGCGCCGCGCATGATTGTGAGCGGCAAGCGCGTAGCGGCTGGCACGAGCGGCGGGGTCACGCCGCTCGGCAGCGCAGCAGCGCTCGCAGGCGCCGTGTTCATCGGCGCCGTTGCCGCGCTGCTGCTGGCGGCCGCGCAGCAGCCTGCGCATGCTGCTGCGGGCCTTGGCGCCGCGGCGGCATACATCGCCGCC
>NZ_JBANSP010000053.1:0-8168 GCF_037167145.1 Paenibacillus sp. YIM B09110
GCGAGGAAGCAGGCCCGGCTATAGAGGAAGGTTCAGATGCCGACCTCGAAGTAAGCACAAGTAGTCTATTCAGCCGGTGCGGAATGGCCGTCGCGGGGCACGAGGAACCAACCGCTTGTGATGCGGTTGGTTTTTTGTTGTGCGCAGAAGCGGCGACTTACCTCTCCCAGTCTGGGGGGGATGGGTGCTGAATAACCGTATCGGGGCACGAGAAACCCACCGCATGCAGATGTAGTGGGTTTTGTGGTTTATACAAATGCTAATGAATCCTAATAACCTTATTTACTTCGAATTTGCTAATTTACCGCCTTTAAGAATTCTGGTATCGTTATTGGTCATCAGAGCTCTTTAATTTGCTTTAAAGTTAGAGAATAGCTACTTGTAGATTCGTTAAGTGCACATCAGAGTAGTAAAATGATGAATAGAGTTACCTAGATTCGTTAGTCGGTGTTGGGATAAAAGTTAATGAGCGATGGGAGCGCTAGCTCTGCCGCTTATAGTAGTCGATGTTTTTTTGTTATATGATGGTGATAATTGGAGGCGATATGAGATGGAGCAAAAAATTGAAATTGTTCAGATGAAGGAAGAATTATATGATGCGAGCATAGCATTATCCCAGTTTGCCTTTCAGTATGTCAGATCGCCTGAAGAGATTGAGCGGACGAAGCAGCAGTTCTTAGCAGAACCCGCTGTAAAGTGGGCTGCAATCGTAGATGGACAGTTGGCAGCACAAGCTGCGGTGTTCGATCTGTACACGTATATCGGAGGAAATAGATTTGCAATGGGTGGAGTGGCTGGTGTAGCTACTTGGCCGGAGTACCGGAGACAAGGCTTAGTCGCGAAGCTGCTTGTGCATGCGCTAGAGGGGATGAAGGATAGAGGTCAGAGTATATCGTTTCTGCATCCATTCGCATTTGCTTTCTACCGGAAGTTCGGTTGGGAGACGTATATCGAATATAAGTCTTACACCATCCGCACCGATCAATTGCCTGCAAGACAACTGATCAATGGTCGAATTAAAAGAGTGGTCATGGAGGCTTCCGCCAATGTAATAGGTCAACTGTACGAAGCTTATGCTTCCAAGTACAACGGAACGTTGGCACGTAGCGAGCTATGGTGGGAGTATCGGGTCAACAAACGTAAGCCTGGTCAGACTGCTGTGTATTATGATACTGCGGACAAGCCCCAAGGCTATATTCGTTATGAAGTGAAAAATAGTCAGATGACGATACATGAGTTGGTCTATCTTAACGAGGAGGCGCGCAGCTCGTTATGGTCATTCATAGCTCAACATGATTCGATGATAGAGCGAGTAACGATAACCGCGCCGTCCGACGATCTGTTGCCATTCCTATTAGATAATCCACGCATCCAGCAGGAGACGATTCCATATTTTATGGCACGTATTGTTGATGCAGCAGCTTTTGTGGAGCAATATTCGTTTGAATCGGCAGATTATGAGGATCATATTGTGATTGCAATTAAGGATGAGCATGCGCCATGGAATAATGGACTCTACATGCTCAATATCGCCGAATCGGGTAAAGCTAATCTCGTTCCCTATGAATATTGTGCGTCAAATAATGGTCAAAACAGCGTTGAACTCAGTATTGGCACATTAACGACGATACTTCTAGGTTATATGAACATATTACAATTATATCAATATGGCCGAGTCCAAGGAGTCGAGTCCATTATAAACCGCTTACAGGAGCGTATTCCCGAACGAAACACGTACTTAATGGACTTTTTCTAATAAAATACGACCATTTTGGCTAACAATCTGCACAAATTACTGACGTGCACCCTGTTTTGTTCAGCCTTGACAGCCCCTACCCCCTCTGCTAATATTGCAATAATATACGTGAGAGGTACTGAAAATAAGGGAGGAACATACTCGTGTGGGAAACAAAATTCGCCAAAGAAGGGCTTACGTTTGACGACGTACTGCTTGTTCCGCGCAAATCAGAAGTGCTACCAAGGGAAGTTGACATCTCGATTCGATTAAGCGACAGCGTTAAGCTGAATATTCCGCTCATTAGCGCAGGCATGGATACAGTTACGGAATCGGCATTGGCGATTGCTATAGCTCGTGAGGGCGGTATCGGTATTATTCATAAGAATATGTCCATCGCACAGCAAGCGGAAGAGGTTGACCGCGTAAAACGTTCGGAAAGCGGCGTTATTACTAACCCGTTCTCGCTGACACCTGAGCATCATGTATACGACGCTGAGGAGCTTATGGGCAAATACCGTATATCCGGCGTACCGATTGTGGATAACAACAAGAAGCTTGTTGGTATTCTAACAAACCGGGACTTGCGTTTCGTACACGATTATTCCATTAAAATTAGTGAAGTCATGACGCACGAGAATCTTGTGACGGCGCCTGTTGGCACAACGTTGCAAGAGGCCGAAGGACTTCTGCAAAGACATAAGATCGAGAAGCTGCCTCTCGTTGATGAAGAGAACACGCTCAAAGGTCTTATTACCATTAAAGATATCGAGAAAGCGATCCAATTCCCGAACGCGGCGAAGGATTCGCACGGACGTCTGCTTTGCGGAGCGGCAGTAGGCATCTCGAAGGACACGATGGATCGCGCAGAAGCACTTGTACAATCGGGTATCGACGTACTTGTTGTTGACTCGGCGCATGGCCATCATATTAATATTCTAGAAGCGGTTCGCAAGTTGCGCGCAACGTACCCGGATCTTACGATCATTGCAGGCAACGTTGCAACAGGGGAAGCTACGCGTGACTTGATCGAAGCAGGCGCATCCGTCGTTAAGGTCGGTATTGGTCCTGGTTCGATCTGTACGACTCGTGTTATTGCAGGTATCGGCGTACCGCAAATTACAGCAATCTACGATTGTGCATCGGTAGCACGCGAATACAACATACCAGTTATCGCTGATGGCGGCATTAAGTATTCCGGTGACATTACGAAGGCAATTGCATCCGGAGCCAGCGTCATTATGATCGGCAGCTTGTTCGCGGGAACGGCTGAGAGCCCTGGCGAGACGGAAATTTTCCAAGGCCGCAGCTTCAAAGTATACCGTGGCATGGGATCGCTCGGCGCGATGAAAGAAGGCAGCAAGGATCGTTACTTCCAAGAGAACGAGAGCAAGCTCGTTCCGGAAGGCATCGAGGGCCGCGTACCTTACAAAGGGCCGCTAGCCGATACGGTTCACCAATTGCTCGGCGGACTTCGTTCGGGCATGGGTTATTGCGGTACGGCTTCGCTTGAAGCGCTTCGCAACGACACGCAATTTGTACGCATTACGGGTTCGGGTCTTCGTGAGAGCCATCCGCATGACGTTCAAATTACGAAAGAAGCACCAAACTACTCTCTATAATAGACCCGACAAACGGGATAAGAGCCAGACAGGGATTTGCGTATACTACGCTTGTCCTTGTCTGGTTTTCTTTGATGTGCAATCCCCTTATAATTGGTGAGAGATTACTCATTTAGGTAACTGTTCAAAGAGGTTTAATTGTATTGGTTTGTTATGTTACAATTAACAACGGACAATCCAAGTGGGAAAAGGGGAGACGACGTTGAAGGTTATGGTTAGACCGGTTCGGTTTTTGTCGGTCATCGCTGCAAGTTTGGCGATTTGGATGGTAATGCTATCGTTTAATACTGCGGTAGTAGAGGCGCAAGGTTACGATAATAGACCAAGTACAGAAAACTCACTAGGATTGCAGGTTAAATCGGCAATACTTATTGATGCGGACACCGGCCAGGTGTTGTTCCAGGTGAACAAGGACGAGCCGCTGCCGCCAGCGAGTATGACGAAGCTTATGACAGAGTATATCGTGTTAGAGGAAATTAAGGATGGCCGCTTAAAATGGGATCAAATCATTTCGGTAAGCCCAGAAGCTGCAGATACAGAACCTTCGGAATCGCAAATATATTTGGCTGAGGGCGACCAGCACTCGGTCAGGGACTTATATATAGCAATGGCAGTTGGATCAGCTAATGACGCGACTCGCGCGCTTGCAACGGAAATTGCAGGCACAGAGCAAGCTTTTGTCGACAAAATGAACGAAACGGCTAAAAATCTTGATCTCAAATCAGCCGTATTTACAAGCGCAACAGGCTTCGAACCGAATACCGTCATTTCGGTATCCGATGTGGCCAAGCTGTCGCAAATTATTTTGAAACAGCATCCAGAGTTTTTGGAATTCTCCAGCATGCAGGAATACAAGTTCCGTCCGCGCGACACAGCGCCTATGGTTAACTTCAACTATATGCTTGGCGCTAATAAGAACAAGTCGGGTCTTGCTTTCTTAGCCTATGAGGGCGTTGACGGCATGAAAACCGGCTTTATCGAAGAGGCGGGTTACAACTTCACAGGTACGGTAAAGCGCGGCGATATCCGATTCATTAGCGTTGTTATGGATACGGCTACGAAAAACTCGCGTTTCCAAGAAACGGCGAAGCTGTACAACTACGCATTCAGCACTTTTGAGAAAAAGACGGTATTGCCGCCGAAATCTGTGGTAGAAACGATCCAATCGGTAAAAGTTAAAAAAGGCGCAAAAAAGAGCGTAAATGTCGTAACAGACAAAGACATTACATTCATGGTTAAGAAAGGCGTCGAGCCTAAGGTTGAACTCATCGGCAGCCAAGTGAAATCGGAAGATGAGCTTGTTGCTCCGATTCCAGCCGGAACGGCTATAGGTACAGTGACTTATAAGTATACCGATGCCGAACTGAACATCACGACCGAGTACACGGTTAACTTGGTGACGACGGATGAAGTGGCCAAAGCCGGCTGGTTCAAGCTGTTGTTCCGTGCAATTGGCGAGTTTTTCTCCGGATTGTTTAACGGGATCATCAATATGTTCTAATTGTTTGCCTCGCGAGGCAAATCTAGGGTTGTCGATTAATCGGGCTTCCTGTAAAATCAATGGTTAGTACAACTTCGGCAAGAAACAATGACAATGGTCGAAAATAGGAGGATTTGTAGGATGGAAACAGGTACATCGCGCGTAAAACGCGGAATGGCAGAAATGCAAAAAGGCGGCGTCATTATGGACGTCATGAACGCTGAGCAAGCAAAGGTAGCAGAAGCAGCAGGTGCAACGGCAGTTATGGCACTTGAGCGCGTACCTTCCGATATTCGTGCAGCAGGCGGCGTAGCTCGTATGGCTGACCCGACAATCGTCGAAGAAGTTATGAAGGTTGTTTCGATCCCGGTTATGGCGAAAGCGCGTATCGGTCACTATGTTGAAGCGAAAGTGCTCGAGTCGATGGGCGTTGACTATATCGATGAGTCGGAAGTGTTGACTCCAGCAGATGAGATTTTCCACATTAGCAAAAACGAGTTCACGATTCCGTTCGTATGCGGAGCGAAGGATCTTGGCGAAGCGCTTCGTCGTATCCAAGAAGGCGCAGCAATGCTTCGTACGAAAGGTGAACCGGGAACAGGAAACATCGTTGAAGCGGTTCGTCACCTTCGTCTCATTAACGGCCAAATTCGCAAAGTACAAGGATTGTCGAAGGACGAGCTCTACAATGAAGCGAAAGTTCTTGGCGTGCCTTATGACCTGCTTCTTCAAATTCACGAGACAGGCAAGCTTCCTGTCGTTAACTTCGCAGCAGGCGGCGTAGCAACACCTTCTGATGCAGCGCTTATGATGCACCTTGGTGCTGACGGCGTATTCGTTGGATCCGGTATCTTTAAATCCGACAGCCCAGAGAAATTCGCCCGCGCTATCGTTGAAGCTACAACGCACTACCAAGATTACAAATTGATCGCGGAAGTATCCAAAAACTTGGGAGCGCCAATGAAAGGCATCGAAATTTCCAAGCTAGATTCTTCGCAACGCATGCAAGATCGCGGTATCTAAATTTCAGAATTCATATAGTGAGTAATACGCGGACGCCGGCTTTGTGCAGATTATTGCGCGGCCGGCTTCAGCTTCGTAAAGGAAGGCGATTGGGTCATGAAGATTGGCGTACTTGCGCTTCAAGGCGCGGTGGCAGAGCATATACGAAGTTTGGAGGCGGCGGGCGCGGAAGCGGTCGCCGTTAAGCGAGTCGAGCAGCTTGAAGAGATTGAGGGGCTTGTAATCCCTGGTGGAGAGAGCACGACGATCGGAAAGCTGATGCGTCAATACGGCTTCATTGATGCCGTAAGAGCGTTCGCTGGGCAAGGCAAGCCATTGTTCGGCACTTGTGCAGGTCTTATTGTTCTCGCAGAAGAGATTGAAGGCCAAGAGGACGCGCATCTGCGCCTCATGGACATGACCGTGGCAAGAAATGCATTTGGCCGCCAACGGGAAAGCTTCGAGACGGATCTCGATGTGAAAGGGATAAATGAGCCGATTCGTGCCGTATTCATTCGTGCTCCGCTTATTAAGAAGGTAGGCAAGGACGTTGACGTATTGTCTACATACAAGGACGAGATCGTGACGGCAAGACAAGGCCATCTGCTTGCGGCATCGTATCATCCGGAATTGACGGACGATTATCGTCTGCACGCTTATTTCGTCGATATGGTGAAGGAAGCGGCAGCGAGCAAGGCTTAGATTGTAGGGGGGTTAACTAACGTGCTTGACGTGAAGCTGTTAAGAAATGAATTCGAGAAGGTTGAGCAGGCGCTTCGCAACCGCGGCGCATCGCTTGATCTTATCGCTGGTTTTCCCGTATTGGATAGTAAGCGCCGCGAGTTGATTACAGAGACGGAGCAGCTTAAGAATCGCCGCAATGTCGTATCGCAAGAGGTTGCTAAGCTGAAGAAGTCGGGCGGCGACGCAGAAGCTCTTATCGTGGAGATGAGAGAAGTAGGCGATCGCATCAAGGAGCTTGATGAGGAACTGCGCGTACTTGAGGTTCAAGTAGACGAACTGACGCAAGCGATTCCGAACATTCCAAGCGAGACGGTTCCAGTCGGCGCATCGGAAGAAGATAATGTGGAAATTCGCAGAGTCGGCGAGCTTCCATCCTTCGCGTTCGAACCAAAGCCGCACTATGAGCTGGCTCAATCGCTGAACATTCTAGACTTCGAGCGTGCCGGCAAAGTAACGGGCTCGCGCTTCACGTTCTATCGCGGCCTTGGCGCGCGTCTAGAACGCGCTCTGATCAGCTTCATGATGGATCTGCACAGCGATCAGCATGGTTACGAGGAAGTATTGCCTCCGTACATCGTTAACCGCGACAGCTTGTTCGGAACAGGACAGCTGCCGAAGTTCGAAGAGGACTTGTTCAAGCTGTCCGACTCCGAGTATTTCCTGATTCCTACGGCTGAAGTACCGGTGACGAATCTTCATCGGGATGAGATTCTTTCAGTTGAAGATCTACCGAAATATTTCGTCGCTTACAGCTCCTGCTTCCGTTCTGAAGCAGGCGCAGCAGGTCGCGATACACGAGGCTTGATTCGCCAGCATCAGTTCAATAAGGTTGAGCTTATTAAGCTGACGAAGCCGGAAGAATCGTACGACGAGCTCGAGAAGATGACAGCTAATGCGGAGAAGGTGCTTCAACTGCTGGGCTTGCCTTATCGTGTTCTAGCGCTCTGTACGGGCGATATGGGCTTCACAGCGGCGAAGACGTACGATCTTGAGGTTTGGCTGCCAAGCGCAGACACATACCGCGAGATATCTTCCTGCTCGAACGTAGAGGACTTCCAAGCGCGCCGCGCTGCTATTCGCTTCAGAAGAGACGCGAAGAGCAAGCCGGAGTTCGTGCATACGCTCAACGGATCGGGTCTTGCGGTCGGCCGCACGTTCGCGGCAATTGTCGAGAATTATCAGCAAGAAGACGGTTCGATTACGATCCCGGAAGTATTGCGTCCGTATATGGGCGGCATCAGTTCGATTCCTTCTGCTCAGTAATTTATAGAAATATTGACCATGGGCCAAAAATAAAGTTGCTTCTCGTTTTTGGCCTGTGGTACAATAGCTTTTGTGACGATTAGATGTGGAGAGGTACCGAAGCGGTCATAACGGGGCGGTCTTGAAAACCGTTAGGGTGCAAGCCCACATGGGTTCGAATCCCATCCTCTCCGCCATATACAAAAAACAAGCCGATTCCTGAAAAGGAATCGTTTTTTTGTGTATAGCGGGATGGGATTCGAACGGGCCGTGAAGCGGAGATGCCCCAAAGCATGTCCGTAGGCCCCGGCGTGATAGTCGCTATAAGCGTAAAGGTGCAGAC
>NZ_JBANSP010000054.1:0-3593 GCF_037167145.1 Paenibacillus sp. YIM B09110
TAAAAGGCTTATATGGTCCATACAACCTGTAGGCAACAGCTAAAGTTCAGCAGCAACATTCTTTCGTATCCAGTTTTCAGGGCGCAATGCCTTGAGATTTAACCGCACCTCTTTGTAATGTTCCCTGATAGCTCAGTTGGTAGAGCACTCGACTGTTAATCGAGTTGTCACAGGTTCGAGTCCTGTTCGGGGAGCCATTCATGCTCTCATAGCTCAGTAGGTAGAGTGCATCCATGGTAAGGATGAGGTCACCGGTTCGATCCCGGTTGAGAGCTCCAGATCACTTTACATAAGTGAAGACAAGCTTCAATCAAAGTACGGCCCGTTGGTCAAGTGGTTAAGACACCTCCCTTTCACGGAGGTAACAGGGGTTCGAGTCCCCTACGGGTCACCATTTATGGAGGATTAGCTCAGCTGGGAGAGCATCTGCCTTACAAGCAGAGGGTCGGCGGTTCGATCCCGTCATCCTCCACCATATCGCTGCTGGGGATTAGCCAAGCGGTAAGGCAACGGACTTTGACTCCGTCATTCTCAGGTTCGATCCCTGAATCCCCAGCCATTTTAGCACGAGCCATTAGCTCAGTTGGTAGAGCACCTGACTTTTAATCAGGGTGTCGAAGGTTCGAGTCCTTCATGGCTCACCATATTTTTACCCGCATCACCCACGCGCGTATGGCGGAATTGGCAGACGCACTAGACTTAGGATCTAGCGGGCGACCGTGGGGGTTCAAGTCCCTCTACGCGCACCATACCATGAAGAAACCCTTGAGAGATCAAGGGTTTTTTGCTGTTTATTTTTAGTTATACGGGGCATTTTATAATTAAAACATGGGGGAATGTACGGTTGCGTATGAAATGGAAGTGTAGTATTAGAATGATCGCAATCTCTCTTCTTTTGTTGCTCGCGTGCAGTTGTGCTAAACCGAATCCGAAAGAGCCTGATCTGCTTCACATAGCTTCTAAAGAGAGACAACAAGTGGATTCCACCAATATTGCTGGCAAAAAGGTTATTTTGATTGTCGTTGATTCGCTCATGTACCAATCCATTGATCGGGGCTTGGAGAATAATCAGCTCCCAACGATAAAGAGCTTAATACAGCATGGTCAATATTATAAAGATGTGGTTAGCTCGTTCCCGACGATGTCAGTCACGATTGATACATCGCTGCTCACCGGGACATATCCGGATAAGCATGGTTTACCCGGTCTGATCTGGTATTCGGCCGATGAGAATCGTGTCATTAATTATGGAACAGGGCCTATGGAAGTGATGAAGCAAGGTATTCATGAGATTGCCGCCGATACCCTTATGAACTTGAATGGAAAGCATATTAATCATACGGTACAAACGATTTTCGAAGATGTTCAAGTGGCAGGCAAGCTAACTACGGGATCTATTAATGGCATTATTTATAGAGGGCCGACTGCTCATTGGCTGCGTATACCGGAATGGGTGAAGGCACCGACATCACTGCCCGACCGGATTAAGGTAGGAGGACCTGATTTTCTGTCGTTTGGCACTTTTTCAAATCCGCTCACGGATAAATTGAATCTTCCCGTCGAACTAACCGATCGCGTGGGATTCACGAACGAATATGCGATTCAGACGACGGAGTATTTGATTCGTCATCAGTTATTGCCTGATTTTCTATATGTATATTTGCCGGATTTGGATCAGAAGCTCCACCAACATGGACCGGAAGATATAGAAGGGATACTTAAGCTGGATAAGCAATTGGAGAGGCTTATAGCTGCATTCGGATCGACAGACAAAGCGCTGGAGCAGGCTGTTATTATGCTGCTGGGAGACAGCGGTATGAGTGCTATTTTACCGAAGGATAAGAATCCAATTGTTGATCTTACGAAGCTGCTGGACGGTTATCGGATTCAAAAGCCGGGTGCGGATATTAACGCAGAAACGGAAATTGTGTTGGCGGTTAATGAAACGATGGCATACGTTTATAAGCTGCATACCGATCAGCCGTTAGCAGGTATTGCAGGGCATTTAGTCGGCGATAGCAGAATCGATCTTATTGCTTGGAAGGAGGGGGAATGGATTCGTGTACGCCAGGGCGATTCGGAGCATTCCTTCTCTTATCGAGCCGAAGGCCAATGGAAGGATAGTTATGGCGCGCATTGGACCTGGAAAGGGGATGCCGATGTGATGGATTTGGAGGTTGATCATAAAGAAAAGCAATTGATGTACGGTCAATATCCGGATGGTCTGCAGCGTCTATGGGGAGCGTTGAACTCGCATAAGGGCGACTTTATTGTTGTGACGACTAAGGCAGGATATGAGCTGACGGGAGGGAGCTCACCGGAACATACGGGAGGCGGAGGACATGGCGCCTTGCATGCGAATGTATCGTTAGTTCCGCTAATAGTTGCGGGCACGAATGATAAACCGGATAAACTTCGTATCGTGGATATGAAGAGCTACATTCTGGATTTGCTTCAATATTAATAGTGACCCCTATTGTTCATTTTCCCAATACTACTGACGATATAGTCCTAAGAGACTAGTCATTATATCGAAATTAAGGGAGTATGAGGAAATGGCACTAGGCAGAAAGAACAAAACAATATGGGGAGTAGCGATTGCGCTGTCGATAGCGATAGGATGCATGTTCGACGGGGGAAGTGCTCCTCTTTTTTCTGTTTCAGGGAAGCAAAACGCGGCGTTTGCTGCAGCAACAACAACGACGGTCGAAGCGAAGCCTGAGATTGAATATTGGCGTACGGCTGGCGATGGTACACTGCATAAACCTTTAACGATAGCGGCAGGCAAGGTCGTAACAGTCGCTGCTAATGGTTGGATTAACTATTTTGACAGTAATGGCAAATCGCTTAAGCGATTGAATACTTATACAGATCTATCGGCCCCTACTGTTAACAAGCAGGGACAGTTGTACATAGCGGGTAAGAGTGCACGTCTGTATCGCTATGACAGTTCTGGCGCAGGCGGTCAGGTAGCTATTTATTATTTCACGGGTAAAACGGAAAATCTACAGCCCTCGAAAACGGTGACTGATGGGGAAGGACTGCCGTATTTCGCTTATCAGAACGCAATCTTGTCGCTTGATAAAGACGGAGAGAAAACGGCAGCTCTGCTGCCGAAGAATGTGTCGGTTACAGAGATAGAAGAGGCAGGAACAGGGGTCTATGTCATTGGAAGCAATGGCGTACTGTACGCGGTACAGGGTGACGCCATTATGTGGGAGGCGGCGCTTCAGGAGCCGCTTAAAGGGGCCAAGCTCGCCGCCGACAGCAAGGGCGGCGTCGTGCTTGTTGCGCCGAAGGCGGCAGCGGCTTATGAAGCGGACGGGAAAGTCCGCTTCAGCCGCGAGTTCGCCGCAGCGGCGGCAGGGGGCTGGACCGAGCCGATCATTGCGGTCGGCTCGGACAGCGTAGAGACGGCAGTTGCCGCTGAGCTTGGCGGCAATGCCGTCGTGGCCTTCCGCGCGGATACCGGAGCGGAAGCATGGCGCGTGAGCGCCACTGGGGCGGGCGGCTTCGCGCCCGCCGCGCTGACGCTGGCGCCTGCGGCCGCGCCAGCAACAGCGGCTCGCGCCGGCGTGATCCTCGCCGGCGCC